>CAZOGW010000018.1:378-36958 GCA_964579415.1 uncultured Acidimicrobiaceae bacterium
GGCCCGACGAAGCGGCGGGGGAGGACGAAACCCGGCCCGACGAAGCGGCGGGGGAGGACGAAACCCGGCCCGACGAAGCGGCGGGGGACGAAGCCGCCAGGATTGCGGGGGGTGGACGGTCAGTCTCTGCCGCGGCCTCCTCCGGAGGCTCCTCCGCCGGGGGGCGGGAGCGGGACGGGGGGCGGCGGGGTCAGGTTGGGTGGAGGCGGGAGCTGGGTGGTCCCGGTGTAGAAGCGGGCGATGGTCCGCGACGACCCCTTGCCGGTGAACGTGTAGGCGGTTGAGCCGTCCTGGACCCTGACCACCGTCTGGGCGTTGATCTTGGCCCGGTCGAAGTCGGACAGCTTGAGCCCGCACTCTACGAAGTCGTATACGCCGGGATAGTTCGCCTCGTTGAACCGGACGCCGGCGACGTTGCAGCGCAGGAAGCGCACCGGCACGGTGTCGCCCGGGTCCGGCTTGTGGTTGGCCGGGACCAGCCAACCGTCACCGGCCTCGACCCCCCACCAGATCTGGGTGTCGGTGGCGCCCTTGGCCGGGTTTGACGTGGCCGACGGCTTACCCAGCGCCAGCGACAGGATCACCGGCTCCCCGTTGCCGCGCAGCTTCAGGTTCTTGTACAGGTACGAGTTGTTGTAGGCGCCGTGGTCGATGGCGACGTCGCCGTTGTTGTAGGCGACGTAGCCGTCGATGACATGGTTGAGGTTGGCCTCACCGGTGGAGTTGTGCCACACGAAGATGCCGGCAGCGTTGTTGTTGTGGGCCTTGTTGCCGGCGAAGTTCCACACGCCGTGGTCGGAGGAGGGCCACTTGTAGCCGGCGTTGTCCTTTCCCCCGCCCTGGAAGCCGACGGCCACCGACTCGGTGATGGAATTGTTGAGCCCGGCGCCGAGCTGGAAGGCGGCCCCGGTGTGCTTGCCGGCGCTGTGCGTGGTGGTGCGGGCGGCGATGGCGCAGATGTAGCGGATGTTGTGGCTGGCGTTGCAGTCACGATCGTTGGCCGGGCAGACGTCCCCGGTCGACTCGTCCCACCAGTACGCCTCGGCACGGGTGTCGAAGGCGATGGTGTCCTTGAACGTGACCCCGTGCGACCCGTGGGGCACGAAGGCGTGTCCGTCGGCGTCGCGGATGAGGACCCCTTCGACTACCGAGCCCACCGACCCGGCGCCACTGAGGTGGAAATGCAGGGCGTAGCGGCCGGTCTTGTCGTCGGAGCGCCCGGTGCGGGGGTCGTAGCCGAGGAAGTCGGGTGACATGAAACGCAACTCGGCGTGTTTCACCACCTGGGGCTTGGTCGACTTGACGAAGATATGGGACTTGCCGGCGGCGGTCCCCTGGATACGGACGTTGCGGGTCAGGTTGAGCAGCTCGGTCTTGTAGCCGTGGGTGTTGGCGGCGGGCACCCCGGCGGCGGAGGTGATGGTCCGGAAGTTGCCGTAGTCACCCGGCGCGTTGGGGGCGGCGACGATGGTGTCACCCGAGGTCCAGTCCGCCGCCCAGGCATAGCTCCACGACGTCCGCTCGCTTCCGTGGATGTCGAGCTGGCCGGCATCGACGACCCACAACCCGACGTCGCTGGCCACCGGTACCGAGCCGCCGCCCTTGAACTTGGATTCGTTGATCCCGGTGAAGGTGAGGGTGTGGACCACGCTCTTCGACGCGGGCCGCATCCGCAGGGTGCCCTTGACGATGATGTTGGCGGTACTGGTGATTGCGGTGGTCTTGGTGGGGTCGAACTGCCACACCTGACCGGCGGGAACCGTGCAGCCCTGGGCGCAGTCGGCCTGCGTGATCGTCTTCACCTGACCCGGGATCGGGTCGCGGTCCCGCTGCGCCAGGGCGCCGGGGACCACGGCGAAGACGCAGGCCGCCACCAAGGCGACCACGATCGATAGTTGAAGCAGTGGGCGGGCCTCCCGATCCCGCCGGGACCGGAGCCCCGGATCACTCCCCGGTTGTGATCGACGACCGAACATGATCAAGCCCAGCAAGGCTTTCATGACAATTCCTCCCGTGTCACGGATCTGGCGGCGCCGCCCACGCCGGGCGACTGTCGACACGGCCCGTCTGCCGCGTCGAACCTCGTCCTTCCGCACGGGTCAGGGTTCTCCCCCCGACCATCCGTGCGAGAACCTAGTCGGCAGAACAACCCGACTTCAAGCAGACCGGGTGGCTCCAGCGACTCGTCGGTGCGTATCACGGCTTCGCCGGTGGTGGTGGTGTCGGGTCCGGCGGGGGTGGTGGTTTCGTCGAGCCCTTGAAGAACGGCTGGATCGGAACGGCGGCTCCCTTGCCGGTGAACTTGTAGGCGGTGGAGCCGTCCTGCACTCGCACCACCGTGCCCGGATTGATCCCGGCACGCAGGAACTGGGAGATCTTCAGGCCGCACTCGACGAAGTCGTAACGGCCCGCATTGCCGGTCTCGGCGAAGTCGACGGCCTTGAACTTGCAGTTGACGAACCGCACCGGCCGGGTGCTGTCGGAGGGCTTGTGGCTCTGCGGCGAGAGGACCCCGCCGGCGGCGTTCACCGCCAGCCACTGCTGGGTGTCGGTGGCACCCTGAGAAGCCGAAGTCGCCGCCGACTTCTTCCCCAGTGCGTGCGACACGATGGCCGGGTCCTTGTTGCCCCGCAGCTTGATGTTCTTGTAGACGTACGAGTTGTTGTAGGCACCGTGGTCGATGCCGGCGCCGGCGTTGTAGTAGGCCTGGAAGCCGTCGATGACATGGTTCTGCTTGGTGATGCCGCCGGTGTTCTGCCATACGAAGATCCCGGAGGCCTGGTTGTTGTGGGCCCTGTTGGCCACGAAGTGCCAGACGCCGTGGTCCTTCGACGGCCACTTGTACCCGGCGTTGTCCTTGCCGCCGGCCCGCATCCCCACCGCCACCGAGCGGGTGATCGAGTTGTTGCGCCCGGCGCCGAGTTGGAAGGCGGCCCCGGTGTGCTTCCCGGCGCTGTGAGTCGTGGTGCCGGCGGCGATGGCACAGATGTACCGGATGTTGTGGCTGGCGTTGCAGTCCGGCTTGCCGGCGGGGCACACGTCTCCGGTCGACTCGTCCCACCAGTAGGCCTCACCGCGGGTCTTGTAGGCGATGGTGTGCTTGAACGTGACACCGTGCGACCCGTGGGGCACGAAGGCATGGCCGTCGGCATCGCGCACCACCACCCCTTCCACGATCGAGCCCACCGAGCCCTTCCCGCTCATGTGGAAGTGGAGGGCGTAACGCCCGGTCTTGTCGTCGGTGCGGCCCGTCCTCGGGTCACGATTGAGGAAGTCGGGGGACATGTACCGCAACTCGGCGTACTTGACCACCTGGGGCCGCGAGGACTTGATGAAGATGTGGGCCTTGCCGGCGGCGGTGCCGCGGATACGCACGTTGCGGGTGAGGTTGAGCAACTCGGTGCGGTAGTTGTAGGTGTTGCGGGCAGGGACCTGGGACGCCTTGTCCACCTGGGTGAAGCCGTACCGGTTGGGCGTGTTGGGAGCGGCGACGATGTTGTCGGCGGCCTTCCACCCCGGGTTCCATGCGTAGGCCCACGCCTTCTTCTTGGAGCCGCGGATGTCCAGCTTGCCGGAGCCCATCACCCAGAGGCCGACGTCGGAGGCGATGACCTTCGAGCCGCCGCCGACCAACTCGGACTCGTCGATTCCCTTGAAGGTGAGGGTATGGACCACCTTGGCAGAAGACGGGCGCATTCGCAGGGTTCCCCGCACCACGATGTTGCCGGTGCTCGTGATCGACTGTGACTTGCCTGGGTTGAACTGCCACACCTCCCCGGCGGGGATGGTGCATCCCTTGGCGCAGTCGGACTGTTTGATGGTCTTCACCGCCGCCGCCGCCTCCGGCGCCCTTGCCACCACGAGCCCGCCGATGAGGAGCAACGCCACGCCGATGGCAGAGAGCCGGCGCCGATGGGGGGACACTGCTGCGCTCGAGGCCGGGATGCTCACGATGGGTCCTTGGTTGTCGCTACGCCGTCAGTGCCACCCGCCTGGGTGACGCCCCGGGCGCGACCACAGCCGTACCGATCCTCGCCCTTCCGTGCCTGCGCCGGGCGGGGAGACCCCGGCAGGCGCCATGAAACTAGTGGAGATCGGTGTTTTGGCAACTGGAGGTACTTGGCACTTGGCACTTGGCACTTGGTACTTGGTCGTACGCCACCAGTAATACTGAATACTGAATACTCCCTCCCACTTTGTCTACGCGGCCCTGTCGCCGATACTCCTTCTCCGTGGAGCGCTTCTTCTCCGACCTGATCGCCTCGGACGCCTTCCGGCTGGGACTGGCGGCCGGAGGCGTGGGCGTCCTGCTGGCGGCTCTGGTCCGGCTGATGGCTCCGGGACGGCCCGCCCCCATCGGCGGGCTGCTCTTCGCCGCGGCGTCGCTGGGGGTGTTGTGGGACCAGTTCGCCATGCCGGTGTGGGTGGCGGCGGGTGCCGGGCTGATGGCGCTGGCCGCCATGATCATCCCCGGCTGGCCGGCCCGGGCCGTGGCCATGCTGCCGGGCGCCGCGGTCATCGTCATCCTCGGCGAGATACCGGCCGGCGTCCCCGACGTGTTCCTCGTGCTGGCCCTGGCCGGGTGCGCCTCCGCCGTGGTCGACTTCGACGAGGCGCACCGCGACGGGGCCCTCGGACTCCCCCTCCTCGGCCTCGCCGTCGTCGGGGTGATCCTCACCGTGCCCGACACCGAACGGGCCGGTGCGCTACTCGGCGTCGCCTTCCCCATGGCGCTGGCGGGCTGGCCGCTGCGGCTGGCGTCGCTCGGCCCCGGCGGCGCGGCGGCGGTGGCGGCACTGGGATGGGTCGCCGCGCTGGCGGGCGGAGCCCGGGCCGGAGCGACGGTGGGAGCCCTCGCCTCGCTGGGGATCCTGCTGGCGGAGCCGGTGGGACGCCGCCTCGCCCGGCGCCGGCCCACCGCCCTCGAAGTGCTCAGCAGATCACCGGGCGTCGGGGCGGTGGTGATCGGCCTCATCCAGACGGCGCTGGTCCTGGGCGCCTCCCGCATCGCCGGCATGCAGCGGAACCTGCTACCCGCCCTCGCCATCGCCATCGTGGTACTGGGCCTGGGCGTGGTGGTTGCCGCCGCCCCCGCCGGCAGGGCGGCGGGGGCCGATACCGACCCCACCCCCCTATCCTCCCCGGAATGAGGTCACGGTGGGGAGGCACCATCCGGCGTAGTGCGGCGCTGTTCGCCGTCACCTTCGCCCTGCTCGCTCTCGTCGCCGCCCCCGCCACCGCCCAGCGGGAGCGGCAGCAGCGCCAGGCCAACTGCGAGCAGTCCACCACGGGCAAGACACCCCTCACCGACCTCGGGTCCGGCGAGTACCAGGGTGCCCAGGGTGGCCTGTACCCGCAGGGCTCCAACGACATCCCCGACGCCCACCTGGCGCTGGGCCTCTCCAAGGCGGCCGCCATCACGCCGCGGGATGCCTCGGGTGCGCCCGCCGCCGACGGCAAGATCGGGTTCGCCGCCATCGGCTACTCCAACATCCACCGCGCTTTCGGCGCCTTCGCCGGCGACCTGCGCAACCGAGGCGGCGTGGCACAGGAGGTCGCCTTCCTCAACGGCGCCCAGGGCGGCGCCGACATGGCGGAGTGGGTCGACCCGCGGGAACGTGCCTGGGACGTCCTCGACAGCGTCGTCAGCGAGGCCGGCGTGACTCCGCAACAGGTTCAGGCGGTCTGGGTGTCGCTCACCGACACCATCGAGGGATCCGTCCCGCCGTTCCCCGACCACGCCCTCGGGTTCGCCGACGACCTCACCAGCGTGCTGCAGATGCTCCAGGACGAGTTCCCCAACCTCCAGGTCGCCTACCTGTCGACCCGGGAATACGGCGGCTACAACACCGAGAGCTCCCCCAGCCCGGAGCCGCTGGCCTACGAGGAGGCCTTCGGCGTCAAGTGGGCCATCGAGAGGCAGATGAACGGCGAAGCCGGCCTCAACACCGACCCCACCCGGGGCGAGGTGGAGGTGCCCTGGATGGTGTGGGGCCCCTACCTGTGGGCCGACGGGACCTCGCCCCGCTCCGACGGCCTCACCTGGTCCTGCAGCGACTTCCGCGGCGACGGGGTGCACCCCGACAACCGCGGCAACCTCAAGTACGGCGGTCTCATCGCCGACTTCTTCCAGGCCGAGCCCACCGCGGCATGGATGTTCACCGGTCGTGAGCTGCCCGACCTCCCCGATGGCGGCACCCCGACGCCGCCACCGAGCACCATCGCCCCCGGCGGCGGCAGCGGTGACGAGGAGGAGGCTGGTGAGGACGCCACCGGGCAGGAGGACCTGACCGAGGACGAGCGCCGCCGCCAGGAGCGTGACCAGCGGCGCCAGGAACGCCGCGACCGCGAGCAGGAGGGCTCCGGGTCCTCGACGACCGCGCCTCCGCCCACCACCGATCCCGGCGACGGTGCAGCCACCACCGCGGCGCCCCCCGATTCGACGGAGCCCCCCGGCGACGCCGTCCCCCTCACCCGGGAGACCGGGAGCGTGCCCCCCATCGTCTGGATCCTCATCGGAGCCGGCGGCGCTCTCGGCATCGCCGCCATCGCCGTCCTCGTCGCCCGTCGCGGCGGGAACGCCGGGCCCGGCACCTGAGCCGGCCGGCACATTCCCGGCTTTCTCCGAATAGGTCGAGCGGCCTACGGGGAGGGCAGATCCCGGCACTACGATGGCCTCCCGAGGCGCCACAGCGCCGTTTCGTTCGAAGTCATCCAGGAGGTCCGCGTTGACGGACGTCATCATCATCGGGGGTGGCCCGGCAGGGTCCGTCCTCGGCAGCTATCTGTCCATGGCCGGTGTGAGCAACCTCATCATCGAGAAGGTCATCCATCCCCGTCCCCACGTCGGCGAGTCGATGGTGACATCGACGACCAAGGCGTTCAAGGACATCGGATTCCTCCCGGTGATGGAGGAGATGCGTTTCCCCCGCAAGTACGGGGCGTCGTGGCACCCGACGCAGCGCCGCGGCGAGTTCTCCATCGAGTTCTCCGAGTTCCCCCAGGAGGGCGTGGGCCAGGACTACACCTATCACGTGGACCGGGGCAAGTTCGACCACCTGCTGCTGATGCACGCCCGCAAGCTGGGCACGAAGGTGATCCAGGGTGTCGACGTACGCGAGGTCCTCTTCGACGAGAACGACCGCGCCACCGGGGTGCGGGTCCTCGTCGACGGCGTCCCCCTCGACCTGGAGGCCAAGTTCGTCGTCGACGCCAGCGGCCGTAACACGGTGCTGGGCCAGCAGCGGGGCTTGCGGGTCAAGGACCCCATCTTCAACCAGTTCGCCGTGCACACCTGGTTCGAGAACCTCGACCGCGGCGACAGCAAGACCCGGGACTTCATCCACATCTACTTCCTCCCCGTCGAGCGGGGCTGGGCATGGCAGATCCCCATCAGCGACACGGTCACCTCGGTGGGCGTGGTCGCTGAGCGCTCCGTGTTCATGCAGTCCCGGCAGCGCACCGAGGAATACTTCTTCGAGCACGTCAACATGAGCCCCGACCTGGCGGCGGCGATGGAGAACGCCAAGCAGATCCGTGACTTCAAGGCAGAAGCCGACTACAGCTATGCCATGCGCGAGTTCGTCGGCAACGGCTGGATCCTCGTCGGCGACGCCGCCCGCTTCGTCGACCCCATCTTCTCCTCCGGCGTATCGATCGCCTGCGAGTCGGCCCGGTCGGCGTCGCGCCACATCGTCGAGGCGCTGCGTACCGGTGACGTGTCCCGTGAGGCGATGGTCTCCTACGAGACCCGGATGAAGGCCGGGGTGGGCATCTGGTACGAGTTCATCAGGCTCTACTACAAGCTGATGCACCTCTTCACCTACTTCATCGACAAGGAAGAGCACCGCTTCCAGGTGCTGCGGCTCCTCCAGGGCGAGGTCTACGACCGCGCCGACGCCCCCGTCCTCGACGCCATGCGCGAGATGATCCGCGTCGCCGAGGAGACCCCGGGGCACATCTGGAAGCAGTACCTCACCGACGTTCCCATCGACTGACCCACACCGACACCACGGAGCAGAGATCACATGGCGGACACCCTGGCCACCATCCGCGACTACATCCTCGAGGAGATGGTCCCTGACGGGGACGTAGAGCTGGACGAGACCACCAACCTGCTCGACGAGGAGATCGTCGACTCGCTGGGTCTATTCACCCTGGTCGCCTTCATCAACCGCAACTTCGACGTGACCATCGAGCCCGAGGAGATCAACCTGGACAACTTCGAGACACTGACGACCATCGTGTCGCTGGTCGAGTCGAAGCAGGGTTAGGCCGCTCGCACCGAGCGGCCCTCGGGCGCAATGCACAACCAGGACGAGCTACCAAGGAGCTGATCCATGGCCGACGTCAAGGCCACCATCCGGGAGTACATAGCCGCCGAACTGGCCGAGGACGAAACGACCCAGATCGACGACGACACCAACCTCCTCGAGGAGGAGATCGTCGACTCGCTGGGGATCTTCACCCTGGTGACCTGGCTCGACGAGACCTTCGCCATCTCGATCGACCCCGAAGAGGTCAACCTGGACAACTTCGAGACCCTGGAGACGATCACCGCCCTGGTGGAGCGCAAGCGCTCCTCGTAGTTCCCTCTACCCGGCTGCGGCGGTCACCGCTTCGTCGGTGAGGCGTTTGCGGTCGAGTTTGCCCGTCGACGTCTTGGGCAGGTGGGGGCGGAAGTAGAACGTCTCGGGGATCATGTACTTGGGGATGAGGGCGGCGCAATGGGTGGCGAGGGCCGCCTCGCCGATCTCCGACGAGGTGGCCACGAAGGCGCGGATGCGGTTGGTCACCAACTCGTCGGGGACGGCGACGACCACGGACTCCAATACGTCGGGGTGGGCGTTGAGGGCGCTCTCGATGTCCCCCAGCTCGATGCGGTAGCCGCGGCTCTTGATCTGGTTGTCGCGGCGGCCGAGGAAGCGGTAGGCGCCGTCCTCCGTCTCCTCGACCAGGTCGCCGGTGCGGTACACCGGGTCGCCGAACACCGGGTCACGGGGGTCGCGCACCAGGCGGGCGGCGGTGCGCTCCTCGTCGCCCCAGTAGCCCCGCATCACCGTGGGGCCCCGCACCAGCAGCTCCCCCACCTCACCGGGCCCGACCGGGATGCCCTCGTCGTCGACGACGAACGTCTCCACATTGGCGATGGCCCGCCCGATGGACACCGGCGGGTCGCTCTCCTCCGGCGGCGCCGGCACCGTGTAGGCGGTGCACACGTTGGTCTCGGTAGGCCCGTACAGGTTGGCGAAGGTCCGCCCCGGCATGAGCCGCATCAGGCGGGACAGGTACTTGGTGGGGAACACCTCGCCGGCGAAGAGCAGCACCCTGATGCTGGGAAGGGCGCCGGCAGGCAGCTCGGCGTGCTCCACCAGCATGGTGAGGATGCTGGGCACCGAATACCACACCGAGATCTGGTGCGTCTCGATGAAGCGGGCGACCTCGACGGGGAACACCGAGATCTTGGGCGGCACCAGCACCAGCCTGGCGCCCGACCGGGAGGCGGCGTAGAGGTCGAAGGTGGACAGATCGAAATGGAGCGGGGCGTGGCTGGATACCACGTCGTCGGGACCGACCCGGTATTCCTCGGCGGCCCAGTCCACGAACGCCCGGCAGGCCCGGTGGGTCAACATGACGCCCTTGGGAGAGCCGGTCGATCCCGAGGTGTACAGGATGTACGCCAGGTCCTGGTCGATGGATCCCGGGTCCGGCGCCCGGCGGTCACGCTCGTCGACGGCCTCGGTGCCGAGCACGGTGACGCCCTCGGCGGCGGCGAGGCCGTCACCGGCGGCGTTGAGCGCCACGATGTGGCGCAAGGCGCCGGCCCCCTCGGCGCGCAGGGCACCCCAGGCACGGCGCTTCTCGGTTCCGGAGAGGATGACCTCGATACCGCAGTCCCCGGCGATGTAGGCGATGCGGCCGGTGGGGGCGCTGGGGTCGAGGGGGACATAACACGCCCCCGCCTTGAGCGCCCCGTAGATGGCGACGACCGCCTCCAACGACTTGCGCAGGTAGATCCCGACCCGGTCACCGCGGCGTACCCCGAGGTCGGCGAGCAGGTTGGCCACCCTCCCCGCCCGCTCGTCGAGCTCGGCGTAGGTGAGGGTGCGCTCGCCGTCGACGACGGCGATGGCGTCAGGCCGGGCCGAGGCCGACGACTCCAGGTAGTGGTGGACCAGAAAGCCCAAGGTCAGAGCTTCATCTGCCGGGCGATGATATTGCGCTGGATGTCGTTGGTACCCGAGTAGATGCGGCTGGCGAGGGCATCGCGCAACTCGCGCTCCACCTCGGTCTCCACCATGTAGCCCATGGCGCCGTAGGTGGCGAGAGCGTCGAGCCCGCACTGCACCCAGGTCTCGGACAGGAACAGCTTGACCATCGCCGCCTCGTGCGGGGAACTCTTTCCCCGATCCCACGACCAGCCCATGCGGTAGGCGAGGAGCCGGGCCGCTTCGAGGCGCATCCTCATGTCGACGAGGCGGTGTGACACGGCCTGGAAGGAGCCGATGGATTGCCCGAACTGCTTGCGCTGGCGGGCGTAGGCGACGGCCTCTTCGATCTGGCGCTCCATGGTGCCGATGGTGTGCGACAGGATGGCGCCCCGCTCGTGCTCGATGGAGTGGTTGAACACCATCATCCCCGAGCCCCGCTTGGCCAGCATCTGGTCGGCGGGGATGCGGCAGCCGTCGAAGGTGAGCTCGCTCATCGGCGAGGTGCGGATACCCATCTTGTGGAAGGGCCGGCCCACGGTGAGCCCGGGAGTATCGGCGTCGAGGACGAAGGCGGTGAGGCCCAGCCAGCCCTTGGAGCGGTCCACGCTGGCAAAGACGACGAAGGCGTCCGCCACCGGGGCGTTGGTGATGAAGGTCTTGGAGCCGTCGATGACGTAGTGGTCGCCGTCGGCGACGGCGGTGGTGGCCAGGGCGAAGGCGTCGGAGCCGGTGTCGGGCTCGGTCATGCCCTGCACCGCGATGATGGAGCCGTCGATCATGCCGGTGAGCCAGCGCCGCTTCTGCTCGTCGGTGCCGAAGCGGGCGATGGGAAGCGCTCCGGACCAGATGTGGGCGTTCATGGAGAACAACAGGCCGTTGTCGCGGCAGCCGTAGCCGAGAGCCTCCATGGCCAGCATGGTGTCGAGGAACCCGGCGCCCTGACCGCCGTACTCCTCGGGGAAGGGCAGGCCGAGGATCCCGAAGTCGGCGCACTTCTGCCAGTCGCTGCGGGAGAACTCGCCGGCGGCGTCCCGCTCCGGCAACCCGGCGCCGAGCTCCTTCTGAGCGAACTCGACCACCGCCTGCCGGAATGCAAGCTGCTCGTCAGTCCAGGAGAAATCCATGTAAAGCCTCGCGTGGGGACGTCGGGTAGACCAGGCCGGCGATGGTACCAAGTGGTACTTGGTACTTGGTACTTGGTAATCGCGGATACCAAGTACCAAGTACCAAGTACCTCCCCGCGCCGGAGAGATATCGCAGACCCGGACCCCTTAGACAAAAGGCTCTATCTCCACCACCGAACCATCCGGCAACAGCTCCCATGCTTCGGTGCCGTCCTGGACGCGGAACTGGGAGCGGGGGTTCATGTACTCCACGGTGACCATGTCGGGGGTGAGACCGCAGCCGACGAACTCGTAGACGGAGGAGTGGCCCTCGCCCTCGCCGAGGATGACACGGGAGAAGTCGCAGTCGACGAACCGCACCGGGGCCTCGGCGTCCTGGGCCTGGGGGAAGGTGCGCAACACGCCGCCGTCGGTGTGGACCCCGTCCCAGAGTTGCATCGCGGTGCTGCCGTCGTCGGCGGGGCGCCCCACCGCATGCGACTCGACGGCGATGCCGCTCCCCCGCCGCTCCCCGTTGGCGAGCAGGGTCAGGTCGCGGTACACGTATGCGTTGCGGTAGGCGCCGTGGGAAACCCCGGCGTCCTCGTTGTGGTAGGCGGTGAAGTCCTCGATGACGTGGGTGCCGCCGGTGTTCTGCCACACCATGAGCCCGGCGCCGTCGTTGTTGTGAGAGACGTTGCCCTCGAACACCCAGGAGCCGTCCTCTCCGCCGGGCCAGAAGAAGCCGGAGCCGTTGCGGCCGTTGCGCTGCACCCCCACAGCCACCGATCCGGTGATGGCGAGGTTGTTCCCCTCGCCCAGCTCGAAGGCACCGGTGCGGGTCTGGTCGCCGCGGACCCGAGCCGCCACCGCCCGCTCGTAGACGATGTCGTCGGAGGCGTTCTCGGGACTGGTGCGGCTGGAACTGCGGTCCCACCAGTAGGCGGCGTTGAGCGTGTCGTAGGCGATGGTGTCACGGAAGGTGACACCGTGGGAGGCGTGGGGCACGAAGGCGTGGTTGCCGGCGTCACGCACCACGACTCCCTCGATGAGGGTTCCCCGGGACCCGTCCATGTTGTGGTGCAGGTGCAGGGCGTAGCGCCCGGTGCTGCTCTGGCCCCGGTCCCGTACCGAGGCGTCGACCAGGTCGGGCGCCATGTAGCGGATCCCGGCGAAGCGGATGGTCTGGGGCCGGGTGGAGCGGATGAAGATGTGCGAGTAGCCCTGCGGGGTTCCCTCGATGCTCACGTTGCGGGTCAGGTTGAGCAACTCGGTGGGGATGCCCAGCTCGTTGGGCGGGGGTACGTCACCGGGCCCGCCCACCGGGGTGAAACCGTCGATGTCGCCGGCGAGGTGCGGTGCCGCCACCACCTCGTCGCCGGCCCATTCGTCGTGCCACACCGTGTCCCAAGCCGGCTTGGCGGTCCCGGCGACGTCGAGGGCGCCGTCACCCATCACCCACAGGCCCACGTCGCCGGCCACCGGGTCCATGCCCCCGCCGGCGAAGCCGGAAGGGTCGACGCCGACGAAGCGCAGCACATGCTCGACCTGGGCCGACGAGGGTCGCATCACCAGCGTCCCCTCCACCACGACGTTCGCCGCCGACTCCACCACGGTGGTGACGGCGGGATCGAAGGCCCACACCTCGCCCGCCGGGACCACGATGCCGTCGGGGAAAGACTCGGTGCCGCTGAGGACCCGGTCGGCGTCGGCTGGGGGCACGGTGGAGCCAGGCGCCGCCGTCCCGGGAGCGGCGGTGGTCCCGTGGTCGTCGTGACCCGCCGTGGTGGTGACGCCGTCGACTGCGGTGGAGGTGACCGCAGCGGTCGTGGGAGGCGACGGAACGCTCTCCGGGGAGCAGGCTGAGACCACCAGGAGACATGCCGCCAATCCTGCGACGACCGGCCTCGTGAAGCTGCGCATCAAACCCACCCCCGGGTCGATCGACCCATCCCCGGCCTCCCCGACAACGGTAGTATCGGTGCGCACATTCGACCGGCGACCGACCGCCGAGAGCCGTCCGGGTCGCCGAGCCTAGGCCTTGGTGGGGTGGCACCGCGGCGGCCGAGGAGCCGGTGTCGCATGGAGACAATCCAGAGGTACCTCTCGTCGTGACCAGCAGCACGCAATCGAGCATCGTCGTCAGCGGGGTCGACAAGACGTACTACCCGTCGCCACCGTGGATGAAGGTGCTGGTCCGTTCCAACATCAAGGAGCCGATCCAGGCCCTACAAGGCATCGACTTCTCCGTCGACCCCGGTGAGATCGTCGCCGTGGTCGGCCCCAACGGAGCCGGAAAGACCACCGCATTCCGTATCCTGGTGGGCCTGACCACACCCACCAACGGCACCGCCGCCGTCATGGGCTACGACGCCGCCCGGGAGTCGACCCAGGTCCGGGCTCTGGTGGGCTGGATGCCCGGCGACCACCGCAGCCTGCTGATGCGTCTCACCTGCGAGGAGAACCTCCGGTTCCACGGCCGCCTCCAGGGCCTCCGGCCCCGGGGGCTGGACAGGGCGGTCCGCCACTCACTCGACCTGGTCGACCTGGGCCACGCCGCCAAGAAGACCGTCTTCGCCCTCTCCGCCGGGATGAAGGCACGCCTCCAGCTCGCCCGGGCCCTGCTGCACCGGCCCAGCGTGCTGGTGCTCGACGAGCCCACCGGCGCCGTCGACCCGGTGGCGGCCCACGGCCTACTCGAGCTCATCGTCGGCATCGTGCAGGATCAGAACATCGCCGCCGTCCTGTCGTCGCACCGGCTGGAGGAGATCGAGGCGCTGCACTCCCGGGTGATCCTGCTCGACAGGGGCAAGATCCGCTACGACGGCGACCTGGAGACGCTGCGGCACCGCCTCGACCACCCCTGCATCGAGATCCAGTTCTCCGACCCCGCCGGCGCCTCGGCTGCCGTCGACCTGGTGAAGGCCGCCGAGCAGACCATCTCCGCCGAGCTGACGACGCCGGACAAGGCACGCATCGTGCTCGACCACGGGGTCACCACCGGAGCGGTGCTGACCGGACTCGAAGAGTTGCTGCCCCAGATCATGCACCTCACCGAGATCAAACGCCCGCTGCGCGACATCCTCGCCGAGATCTACGGCGGTAACCCGGCCACGGCTCACCACACCGAGCCGCCGGAGACGAGGAGGCGCCGCAGGTGAGCACTTCGGAGACGCCGCCGCAGGCCGGAGGGCGGGCGGGCGACCGCCGCCGCGCCCGACCCGGGGTGTGGTCGACGTTGGTGGCCTTCGTGCGGGCCGACTTCGTCGAGGAGATCAGCTACCCGATGACGTTCGCCTTCACCATGGTGCGTACGGTGATGCCGCTCTTCCTCTCGTTCTTCGTCGGGCAGCTCATCCGCGGCGCCGAGGAGGTGGGAAACGACTACCTCACCTTCGTGTCCATCGGCCTCGGCATCTCCGCCATGCTCAACGGCGCCCTGGCCGGCTTCGGGACCACGCTCACCGCGGCCTTCCAGCGGGGGACGCTGGAGACCTACCTGGTAGAACCGATCCCGTGGACCTTCCTCCCCATGGCTATGAACAGCTTCCAGCTCCTGCTCGGGATATTCCAGGGCAGTGTCATCCTGGTAGCCGGAGCCCTGCTCGGCGCCAACTACGTGCTCACCGACATCCCCCAGCTGATACTGCTCATCGTGCTCGGGATCATCGCCACCAACGCCATCGGCATCCTCTCCGCCTCGGTGCTGATGCTGTCGCTCAAGTCACAGCCGATCCTGGCGGTGTACTCGCTGGCGGCCACCCTGCTGGCCGGCTCGGCGTTCTCGGTGAGCCAGCTCCCGCCGTTCCTTCAATTCCTCTCCTACCTCATACCTCACACCTACGTGATCAACGGGGCCCGCAGCATCCTCATGGAGGATCCCGGCACGTTCTACATCTCGTTCCGTACCGCCGCCATCGTGCTGTCGCTCTTCAGCCTGGTGGTCTTCCCGATCGGCCTCCTTCTGTACCGGCGGTCACTGGAGGTCGCCCGCCGCATGGGCGTTCTCAGCGGCTACTGATGGTCGTTACGGGCACACCCCGGTGACCGGGCACCGCCTGCCCACGGTCCTCTTCGTCTCCACCCCCGCCGCGCTGGGAGGGTCGAACCGCTCGCTGCTCACCGTGCTCGAGGGTCTCGGCGGCGTCGTGCACCGGGTGGTGGCGACCCCGGGTTCCGGGACCTTCCTCGACGTGCTCGAGGAGCGCGGCCTCGCCGACGAAGTGATCGCACTCCCCCGCCGCCCCGGGTCGCCGCTCGACCGGCTGCTACGCCTCGGAGGCGGCTTCCGGATCGCCGCCTGGGCGGTGCGCAACCGCAAGCGCCTCGACGCCATCCACGGCAACGCCCTCACCGGCCTCAATCTGGCGACCCCGGCCGCGCTGCTCACCCGCAAGCCGGTGGTGGTGTGGGTCCACGACCCGGTGGGAACCCCCTGGGGACGGCGGCTGGGACCGCTGGTGCGGCGCCTGCTCCCGCGGCTGCGGGTGGCGGCGGTGTCGACCACCGCCGCCGGGGTCGCCGCGGCCAACGGGCTGTCCCCGGTCGGCGACGCCGTCATCGTCCCCAACCCGATCGATCCGGCCGATGTCGTCGCCACGCACCGGGTCCCTTCACCGGGGCCGGTACGCATCGGGGTGCTCGGCGGGACCACCCACCGCAAGGGCTTCGACCTGCTCCCCGAGGTCATGGCGGGCACCACCGATCTCGACGTGCTGTGGCGCCTCCACGTGTACCTGGTTCCCGACGCCGCCAATGCCGGCACCTGGGCGCAGGTGAGTGCATTCCCCCCCTCGCTGGTCGACGCCTGCGGCAAGGAGCCCGACGTGCGCCGCGCCTACGCCAACCTCGACGTGGTGTTCGTGCCCTCGCGGACGGAGTCGTTCTGCCGGGTGGTGGCCGAGGCCATGCTCAACGGCATCCCGGTGGCAGCCAGCGCCATCGAGCCCATTATCGCCCTCGTCGGCGACGACGAGGCCGGCCTCACCTTCCCCGCGGGCGACACCGCAGCCGCAACCGCGGCCCTACGCCAACTCGTCGAGGACCCGGCGCTGCGGAACCGGCTGGGCAGCCGGGGAAGGGAGCGGGCCAAGGCATTCGCCCCGGAAGCGATCGTCGACAGACTCAGGGACCTGTACGGACTCTAGGCCAGTATTCAGTATTCAGTACTACCAAGTACCAAGTACCGAGTACCTATTCATCCTCCTCGTCCTGCTCGGCGACGTTGGCCGTGACGCGAGCTGCCGGAGCGGTGGCCACCGCCGGGGAGTCCATGTCGTCCTGGCCGCGGGTGAGCAGTCCCACCACCCCGCCGATCTCGACGCGCTCGCCCTCGGGAACCAGGATGCGCCCCAGGATGAGGCCATCCTCCGCCGAGGTGATGCGGACGTGGGCGACCCCGCGGCCCACCCGGTCGGAGTAGCCGTCCTTCACCTTGCGCTTCTGGCGGCGGGAGGTCGAACTGAGGAGGGCGGCACGTTTGGAGCGTTGCAGCGCCACGAACTCGTCGATGGCGACGTCGCAGATGTCATCTCCGAAAGCGACGGTGTCGCCCTCGGACTTGTGCCAGGCGCTGACGAACCCGCTCCTGAAGGCGGTGTCACCGGGCACCTCGATGCGGAGGATCATGTTCCGTTCCCAACCTTTCCCGCGCCGGTGGGGCGCCGGGAGGCCGCCGCCCGCGCCATGAGCCGTTTGCCCTGCCACCGGGCCCGGGCCACACCCACCTTGAGCGCCATGCCGGACCGCCGGGTGCCGCTGAGCGGGTAGCCCAGATCGGCGAGTAACTCCCCGGCGATGGCCTCGAAGAGGGCCATGTCGTCTTCCGTCATCTGCGATCGCCAGTCCCGCATCCCCCTGGTCACCGGCCTGGTCAGCCCGGTGAACGCCTCCGGATCCTTGGTGGATGCCACGAATGCCTCGCCCTTCTCGTGGTAGCGGAGCATCGCCGGGTCGAAGTCCAGCCCGAGGTAGCCGCACAGGGAGCGGATGACCGCTTCGGGATCGTCGACCAGGTCCTCGTAGCGGACCTCCCGGTACCGTTCCGGGCCCAGGGCGCTCCCTGCCCGGCGGCCCCGGAGCACCCGGCTCTCCCAGTAGAGGGCGGCCTCGGCCATGGTGGCCGGCCCCCACTCGCTCCGGTCCAGGTAGGACGTCGCCACATCGCGCCCGTCGCGGACGATGTGCACGAAGCGGGCCTCGGGCAACAGGTCGGCAATCTCGGCGATCTGGGTCACATAGCCCGGCGTCTTGTCCCCGTAGAGGTCCTTACCGTGAGCCATGGCGTAGAGATCGAAGATGGTGCGGATGCCGCCCGCCAGTGATGTGGGACCAGCCTCCACCAGTCCCCGTCGCACCGTGGTCTCGTCGATACCCTGCCGGCGGAAGTTGGAGTTGGCCATCAGGTCGGTGACCAGGGCTTCCGTGTCGAGGGTGCCACCCGTCTCGTAGCGGCTGCGCCGTCCCGCCAGGCGGCCCACGAACTGTGCCTCGTGGCACATGGCGAGCCTGGGGTGGGCGTCGAACATGTTGCGCAGCAGCGTGGTCCCGGAACGGCCCGATCCCACGAAGACGGGGAGGACGGGGCGGGGATCGGGCGAGGGCCGGCCGGCGGTGCCATCCATGGGAGGGACCAGGCTCAGACCATTCCCCGCTCGGCGAGGATGCGATGCACCTCGGCGCCGATCGGCACCATCCGGTCCACGGGGAAGTGGGCGAAGTCGACCTGCTCCTCCACACCCGTCTCCTTGAGGATGCGGTCGATGTCGACCACGGGAAAGTCGAGGTCCCGGGACATCTCGGCGAGGGCGACGAGAAACTCCCGGCGCCGCACGCTGTGCGCCGTCTTCACCAGCTGGTAGTTGTGCGTCGCGTTGGCCGGATCCACCACCAGCGAGTTGTAGTACATCACGTTGGCGCCGGTGCGCTCCCGGATCTCCTGCACCAGGCGGGTGTTGTTGGCCTTGAACTCATCGACCGAGAGGCGGCCGACGCGGCGGAAGTGCTTGCGGAACCAGGTCACCTTGGAGCGCTCGTCGAGCACCCGGTCCAGGTCCTGGTTGAGCCACCAGCCACCGGGATCGGCGAGGAAGCCCTCCTCGCGGTGGCGGTACATCTGCCGGGTCTCGTCAGAGGCGATGGAGAGGATGATCACATCCTTGGGGAACTCGCCGATCTCGGGCATCTCCCGCAGCCGGAAGGTGGGCGAGAAGAGGGTGGGCTCGAAGTAGTCCTCTCCCATGTCCAGCATCTGCATCGTCTCGTCGAGCGCCGCCGACGTCTGGATATCGAGGGTTTGCAGGATCTGGTCGGAGCGGTTGCCGCCCGTGCCGCCGATGTGGCGGGAGATGGCGATGGTGCCCTTGATGCCCTCCCGCAGCAGCGGCGCCGCCGTGTACACCGAGGGAAGGTCGCAGCCGCCCTTGAGGAGGATGCCGCGGCGCGGCTCGGGGAAGTCGTCGGACTCGCTGACGACCACTGCCCGCTTCCCGCTGTACTGCACCCAACCGGGGCCGGACTCGCGGCGAAGCTCCCTCTCCACGGAGTCGAGGTAGCGGTGCTTGACCCAGTTCTCGATCTTGGTGTTCTCACCGAACACGCTGCGCCACGTGGTGAGAGCCACGGTGACCGGTTTCGCCAGCGGCATCAGTCCCCCTCCTCGGTGTCGTCGACGTTGACCACGTTCGCCGTGCAGCGCAGCTCCGGCGATGACGCCCAGCCGTCGCCGGATGTGAGCTGCTCGCCGGCAGGGGTGGACACCACCGCCAGGGTGTCGCCGATGGAAAGACGGGCACCCTCGCCCACCAGGACCTCACGGATGGTCCCGGCCTCGGCGGAGGTGACCGCCACCTCGAGGAGCACCTTGCCCTCACGCAGCTCGACCTCGCTGCGCAGCTTGTGGCGGCGGCGACCGCTGAGCAGCGTCGCCCGGTGGGTACGCCGCATCGCGGCGAACTCGTCGAGGGCCACCTCGCACAGGACGTCGCCAAAGGCGAAGGAATCGCCCTCCCCCTTGAGCCAGCGGGACATCCGGCCGCCGAGCAATGAGGCGTCCAGAGCCGGCATGGCGAGGCGCAGAATCATCGTGAGCCCGAAGCCCTCGCTCCGACCTGGGCGAGGATGGGGCGCTCGTCGAAGAACCCGTAGTCCTCGAGGATGCGCACCGTCTCGACGGCGATACGCTCGCAGGCATTCTCGCTGTAGCGGGTGGCGGCGAGAACGTTGCCGGCTCCGCCCAGCTCGGCGATGAGCCGGTCGACGTCGATGATGGAGACGCCCTCCTCGTGGGAGACGGCGATGAGCATGAGGTCGAGGCGGTGGATCCGCAACGCCACCGGATCGACGGCGCGTCCGTGGTAGTTGTAGACGTGGTCGTCGGGATCGACGGTGGAGGCGTTGGCCACCAGGACGTGGGCACCGCCCTGCTCCTTGATGATGCCGACGGCGGCCACCAGGTCCGCCTTGACCGACTCGACGGCGGCGATGGGATCTTCTCCCCGCTCGGGTAGGCCGGCGACGTCGTCGGCGATGGAGAGGATGACGATGCCGAAGTCGCCGGAAAGGATCGGCGAGGTGCCGTCCTCGAGCGTCCGGCGCAGCTCGGCGACGCCACCTCCCTGTTCCACCGTCACGTCGACGGTGACGTGCGGGTAGCCGTCGGCGATGCGCTCGGCGACGCCCTTGTCCAGCTTCCTCCCACCCGCCTGCCTGGAGACCAGAGCGTCCAGGCTGTCGGCACCGCCGTAGGCGAAGAGACGGAGGTTGATGGCGTCGGTCATCGCGGTGTGGCGCTCCCTGTAGAGGACGAAACATCCACCGGCGTAACACATCGCCGGGATCATTCGAGGCTAGCAGTCCCCCGAAAGCCCCCTGTGGGTCGCCAGACCCATTTGGGGACCACACAAAGGAGACCTTCAGCTGTTGAGAAGCCCACTCTCGGTGATGATCCGGTGCAGCTCGATGCCGATGGGGGCCATGCGCTCCACGGGGAAGTGGGCGAAGTCCACCTGCTCGGAAACCCCGGACTCCTTCAGGATCCGGTCGATGTCCACGATGGAGAACCCGAGCTGCCGGGACATCTCGGCGAGGGCGATGACGAATTGGCGCCGCCGCACGCTGTGCGCCGTCTTGATGAGCTGGTAGTTGTGGACGGGGCTGGCCGGGTCCAGCACCAGCGAGTTGTAGATGACAACCTCGGCCCCCATCCGGTCGCGGATCTCGGTCACCAGCCGGGTGGTATTGGCCCGGAAGTCATCGAGGCTCATGCGGCCGACGCGGACGAACTTCTCCCGGAACCAGTCCACGGTGTCGAGGTCGCCGAGGACCCGGTCCAGGTCCTGGTTGAGCCACCACCCGCCCGGGTCGGCGAGGAAACCACCCTCGCGGTGCCGGTACATCTGGCGGGTCATGTCGGAGGCGATGGAGAGGATCACCAGGCTCTTGGGGAACGTCCCCGCGTCGGGGAAGTCCCGCACCGTCATGGTCCGATCGAAGAAGGTGGGCTCGAAGTAGTCCTCACCCATCTCGAGGATCCGCATGGTCTCCTCCAGCTCGGGAGAGGGCTTGATATCGAGGGTCTGCAGGATCTGGTCGGAACGGTTGCCACCGGTGCCGCCGCTGTGGCGGGAGATGGCGATGGTGCCCTTGAGGCCCTCGCGGAACAGCGGCGCCATGGTGAACACCGATGGCAGGTCGCAGCCCCCCTTGAGCAGGATGCCGCGACGCGGCTCGGGGAAGTCGTCGGACTCGCTGATGATGAGCGAGCGCTTCCCGCTGTACTGGACCCAGCCGGGGCCTGCCTCCCGCTTCGACTGGGTGTCTACCGATGACAGGTAGCGGTCCTTGACCCAATGTTCGATCTTGGTGTCCTCGCCGAAGACGCTGCGCCAGGTCTTCAGGGCCGCCGAGACAGGCTTGGTGATTGCCATCAGTCAAACCCCGGATGCAGGTCATCGGCGTCGGTGGCACCGATCGTGTTGGTGGCGGTACGCAGCGGCGGAGCCGACGCCCAGTCGCCACTTGAGCCGATATCGCCATGGTCCGAGGTCGAGACGACGGCGAGCAGCGCACCCACCTGCACCACCTCGCCTTCTGCGGCGACGAGCTTGCGTACCCGGCCGCTGTCGGCAGTGGAGACGGCCACGTCAAGGCGGACCTTGCCCTCCCTGACCTCGACCCGGCTGCGTCCACTCCTCCCCCACCGGCCGCGGCCGGAAAGGGCGGTGGCGCTCTTGTTGCCGCGCAGGGCGGCGAACTCCTCGAGCGAGATCTCGCAGAGGATGTCGCCGAAGGAGAACTCCTCGCCCTCCATCTTGCGCCACCGGACCAGGCGGCCGCTGAGCAGCGAAGCGTCGATCATCGGCATCTCCAGCCGCATGATCATCACGGCCCCCATACGTAGATGGCGTCGGTCATCGCTGTGCGATCTCCTGTCGGGACAAGATGCCCACCGGCGCAGCACCGGGGGCCCGGCCGAGGCTAGCACCGGCCGAAGACGCCTCGGTGGGTCGCCGGACCTATTTGGAGAAGCGTACTACGTATCACGTACTACGTACTACGCAAGAAGGTCGGCGCCAGCCAACTCGCATGGCAACAACGACATCCTCGAACCCCCGGCGCAGACGCCCACGCGATTCTTCCACGTAGTACGTAGTACGTAGTACGTGCTCATGGTCCCCTGTACCCCGAGATCCGTCGCCGCAGCTTGTCCTCCAGGCGGAACCCTCCGTACATCTTGCGTTTGAAGAGCCAGATGCGGTCGGAGAGCTGTACCGGGATGCGGGTGACGGTGTGCAGGTCCGTCGGGGAGGTGATCGCCGGTCCGCTGCCCACGGTGGCGGTGGTGTAGCGGCGCCGCACCACCGGGTCGGCCGCCGGTGACCAGTAGCCGTAGGGGTAGGTGAAGTGACGGGGAGGAACGCCGAGGCGCCTCTCGATGAGCTCGTCGGAGGCCCCAAGGTCCTCCTCCACCTGCTCGGTGGTGAGGTGGCGCATGTTGGGGTGGCGGTGGGTGTGAGCCCCCAGCGTCATCAGGCCTCCGGCCGCCATCTCCTCCACCTGTCCCCAGGTGAGCGGCTCGGCCCTGCCGCCGGGGGTGAGCGCCTCTCCGGTCTCGGTGGGATGGGTCGTCAGGTACAGCGTGAAAGGCATCCCCCGCCGTTTCACCTCCGGGTACCCGAGGCGGTGGAAGTCCTCGTAGCCGTCGTCGAAGGTGAGCACGAAGCGGCGGTCGGCGCCGGGGGCGGTGGGGGCCGCCAGAGCGTCCTCGAGGCGCACCACCGAGCCGTGCGCCTGGAGCCAATCGAGGTGGGCGGCGAAGGCCTCCTCGGTCACCTCCATCTGCCGGCCCAGGCCGGCGCCGATCTGGTGGTAGATGAGGATGCGAGGACCGGGCAGGCGGCCGGCTGCCAGGTCACCGGTGGCAAACGTCACCTTGGCGGCGAGCCGGGCCGGCTCCTTCAGCCGGCCGGCGAATCCCATCGCATCTCCTCGCCCAGCAGCTCGGCCAGGTGGCGGTTGGGCTTCTCGAAGCGGGCGGCGAGGAAGTCTGCTGTTGCCTGTGAAGGCGGCAGGTAGCCGGCATCCGCCTCGCCGACGTAGCTGTAGTTGCGGAACTCCGGCGGGTGCCAGCGACGCAGCCCGAGGAAGTCGAGGATGCTGTCGAAGGCGGGCGCCGGGTCGGCGACCAGGTCCTCGAAGCGCAGCACCAGCAGACGGTCTCTCGGAAAGTACTCCAGCCAGCGCTCGATCTGCTCGGCGTACAGGCCGCGGGCGGCGTACGAGAAGCGGCGCAGGCCGGTGGCCCGGTGGTAGGGGTCGGCGACGATGCGCTCCCACTCCGGCGCCAGCCGCCCCTCCTCGCCCTGGATCGCCTCGTCGATACCGAGGGGCTCCAGACCGAGCCGGCGCATGTGGTGGTAGTGCGACACCGCCCGTTTCGCCGGGTCGCGCAGCACCAGGACGAGTCGGGCCTCGGGGAGGAGGTGGTGCGCCCGCTCCGGTGCTCTCGGGTCGAAGATGTAGTCGGGGGTGGCTTCGAAGGTGAGGAGGCGCCGTCCCCGCAGGCGGGCCACGGTCCGCCGGGCCCTCAGCGGGAAGTGCGCCTTGTACCAGCCCGGGCCCCGCCCGTAGTCGACGGTGAAGTACTCGATCTCCTTGCGTAGCGAAGCGGCGACCTCGGGGTGGCGGCTCAGCCACTTGTACAGCGAGCTGGTGCCGCTGCGCTGGGCGCCGATGACGAGGAAGTCCGGAGTTGCCCGCAACGGCGCCGTCCAGATTCGCACCGCCAGCCGCCCCCGCACCACCCGCCGCCGCATCGACAGCGGCACCACCGCCTTGGCGCGGTCAACGGCCGTCTGCCGGAGTCGATCGACTGTTCGCATGGGTTGAGTATCCAATATCCCGCGCGCACTCGGTACCAAATACCAAGTACCGAATACGGTGCAGCCCGACTAGTTGTCTCTGGGATCCCCTGGATCCCTCGCCAGCGACGCCAGCGACTCGCCGAGACGGTCGAGGAGGCCGGTGGGGGCCGGGGCGTCCCCGTTGACCTTCGGCTGCCCTGCCGTGGCCACGCCCTCCTGCACCGGAACCGGCGAGACCAGGTCGGCCGCGGTGACCAGACCGCGCCGCGCCTTGACTCCGAGAAGGACGCCGCCGACCAGGCGGCTGGGCCCGCCGGCGAGCTGGCGAGCCAGCTTCTCGACCTGCTCCTCCCGGGTGCGTCCCATCGCCGCCACCACCACGTGGGCCGACACCAGGCCGGTCATGGCGTAGGCGAACGGGGACAGCGCCGAGGGGCCGACGATGATCACGAAGTCGAAGCGGTCGCCGGCGATCCGGGCCAGCTCGTGGAACGCCCGGCTCGACAGAACGTCGACAGGGTCGGCGGTCCTCGGGTCGCCGGGGAGCACGCTCAGGTTGGGCGCCGCCTTGAAGGTCCGGTCGAGGATGTCGCCGAGCTGGGCCACGTCGACCGCCTCGTCGGAGTGGCGCACCGCGATGTCGGCCAGGGTCGAGCCACCGGCGACCTCGGAGCGGAGCGAGGGCACCGCACCGATCTGGCCGTCGACGATGAGCACCTTCCGGCCCACCGCGGCCAGGCTACGGCCCACCTCCAGCACCAGGCCGGAGACGGCGTCCTCGCCGGCGCCCAGGCTGGTGAACCCGATTGTCTGCGAGCCTCCGGCCTGGGACATGCCCAGCAACGCCGACCGGATCGACTGGACGCCCTGCTGGCGTGCCTGCCGGTAGCGCCTGCGGGCGACGCCGCTGCGTTGGGGAACCTCGGCCAGGAAGGGCATGGCACCCATGTCGGCGGGCACCCAAACCCGGCCCTGTGCCCGGTCGAGGAGCACCAGCGCCACCAGGCCGAGCCCGGCGCCGGCGATGAGCCCGATGATGGCGGTGAGCCCCGGGCTGCGCTGCCCCGGGGTGAGGTCGACCACCTCGATCTCGGCGAGCGCGATGGTATCGCCACCGGTGGCGGCCAGCTCCTGTAGTTCGGTGTAGCGGGTGGCGAGCTGGGCCAGTTCCCCCTCCAAGGCCGTCCTCTCCAGCTCGTCGCGGGGGGACAGCTCGAACGGCTCGACCTCGGGCTGGTCGGGTGTCAAGCGGGCGATCTCGCGGTCGAAGTCGAGGATCTGCTTCTGGATCTCGGCGATCTCGGCTTGCTTCTCGGCGATTTCGCCGGCGTCATCCTCGGGGTCGAGGCCGTTGATCTCGTCCTGGAGAATGCTGACCTGGTTGATGGTGGTGTTGCGGCGTTGCCCGAGGATGTCGATGCGCGCCTGCTGCACCTCGTTGGGTTCCACCGGCTCCGGCTCCGGTGGCGGCTCGAAGCTCTCCAGGCGCTCGCTGATTTCGGTGGACCGGGCCACAACACGCTCCATCTCGGCCTCGGCGTCGATGCCGGTGGGATCGACCTCGACGTAGTTGCGGCGCATCTCTTCGACGACGGACAGCGCCGCCGCCTCGGAGGGCGCCGCCGCCCGGAAGTCGATGCGCCCCTCTTCCGGTACGGCCTCGATCTGTGCCCCCGGCTCGTTGAGCAGGTCGGCGTTGACCTCCTTGGCCACGTCGATGGCGGTGTTCACCAGCGCAGCCGCCGCCGGGTCGGCGCTGCCGCCGCCCCCGCGGCCGCCGCTGTTGGAAGGCTGGGCGGGCTCGTCGCTCGGCGCAGGGATGAAGGTGATCGACCCGGTGGCGGCATAGCTGCGCTCGATGTTCTCGTTGCTGAAGTTGGTGAAGCCGAGCCCGGCGACGGCACCGAGCACGGAAGCCAGGACTACGACCCACCAGCGGGCACGAGCCACCCGGCGTAAGCGGTTCAGTTGCATCAGATCACGTCCAGTGCGGCAGGCTGCAGCTCGGTGCAGGTGGTGAGGCGGACCAGCGACTCCCGCACCGCCTCACGTTCACCCGAGTCTGCCAGGTCCCTGAGCAATTCGAGTTCCTCGAGCAGGAGCGGCTCGTTGGGGCGGCCCAGGGACGCCTGGAAGATCTGCGGGTGCGACGAGGGCTTCAGCGGGCCGGTGGACAGGAGTTCCTCCAGCTTCTCGCCGGGCCGGATACCGGTGACCTCGATGGCGATATCCCGGCCCGGGACCAGCCCGGAGAGGCGGATGAGGCGGGAGGCGAGGTCCATGATGCGGATCGGTTCGCCCATGTCGAGGACGAACACTTCGCCGCCCGAGGCGAGGGCGCCCGCCTGCAGGACGAGCTGGACCGCCTCAGGGATGGTCATGAAGTAACGGGTCATGCGGGGATCGGTCACCGTGACCGGCCCACCCGCATCGATCTGGCGCAGGAACGTCGGCACCACCGAACCCCGGCTGCCCAGCACGTTGCCGAAGCGGACCGCGGTGAACACGGTGCCGGTGGAGCGGGTGTCGGCCGCCTGGCCGAGCATCTCGGCGACACGCTTGGTGGCGCCCATCACCGAGGCCGGATCCACCGCCTTGTCGGTGGAGATGAGCACGAAGCGCTCCACCCCGAACTTCTCGGCGCAGGCGATGAGGCTCGCCGTCCCGCCGACGTTGGTCTTGACGGCCTCGTCGGGATGCTTCTCCAGGATGGGGACATGCTTGTGGGCGGCGGCGTGGAAGACGATCTGGGGCCGGTACTCGTCGAAGACGGCGGCGAGGCGGCGACCGTCGCGCACGTCGCACAGGATGTCCACCAGGTCGGGGCCGGCCGCCTCCCAGTCGGCGGCGGCATCGTGGAGGTGGGTCTCGTCGTTGTCGAGGGCGAACACGGTGGCGCCCTCGATGCCGAGGCACTGCTTGACGATCTCCGAGCCGATGGAGCCACCGGCGCCGGTGACCAGGATGCGCCGGCCCCGCAGCATCGCCTCGACCGGGGTGAGGTCGGTCTGCACCGCGGGGCGGGGCAGCAGGTCACGGTATTCCATGTTGCGGATGGAGGGTCGGGATCCCTTGAAGAGTGCGTTGAGGTCGGGGACGATCTTGAGGGCGACGTCCACCGACATGCAGGCGTCGACCAGGTCACGGAGCATCCAATCAGGGGCGTGGGTGGCGACGATGACCTGGTGCACCTTGTGGGCCCTGACCAGCTCGGGCACCTGCTGCACGCCGCTCCATACCGGGAGGCCGACGAGGCGGCGCGAGCTGGGGGCCGAGTTCTCGATGTCGACGAAGCCGACGACGTCGAGACGCGGGTCGAGGTTGGCGGACTGACGGGCGAGAACGGCGGCAGGGTGACCGGTGCCCACGATGAGGCCCCTTACCGCCGAGCCGCGCTTCTCGGTGCGCTGGAACGAGAACACCCTGGTACGGAAGCGGATGGCGCCCATCCCGAGCAGGGAGAAGGTGGTGCCGAGGAGGACGGCCGCCAGCGGGAGGGGCTGGTCCATCCCGAATCCGTCGACCCCGATCATGAGTCCGACGACGATGGTGAGGCCCGCAGCCGCCGCCGCCAGGCCGACCCGCAGCGCCTCGGCCACCGAGGCGTACTCCCAGACGTGGCCGTAGGTTCCGAAGACGACGTTGGCGACGAGGTGCACCAGGACGATCAAGGGGAGGATGGCCCAGAACCCGTGCCACCAGTCGGTGACGCTCCCGGTGCCGTCGATGAAACGGACCACCAGGCCGACGACGTACGCCATGGCGATGATGAGGGCATCGACGAGTGCGAAGGAGACGTCGGCGCGTACCCTCGCCGCGCTCTGGGCAACGGCGATGCGCCAAGGGACAACCTTGCCGTGAGACTCGCCTCGCTGCATCGTCAAATCCTTCCCCCGAGCCCCTCCGATTCCTGGAGATGCTCCGGGTTGCCCACCCGTTCAGTCTTCGCCCGGAACTCCCTGATTGCGTCGCAAGGCGCTTGAGCTCTTCCGACTGTATACCCGGGCTTCCTTGATGACCACCGATTACATGGTCGCGACAGAGATTTGAGTCGATCGACCTACTCCTGGATACCTCCGGCAGATATCCCGGTATCTGGTGATTGATTCGGCGGCTGGTTGGTGGTGGTCATGGTTCTCGCCGGTGGCGGACGCCGGCCGCCGACATGCCGTCGGATGGCAGATTTGGGCAGCCGGACCTACACCGCTGTACCTCGGTGCTGGTACCTTCGCGGCCAGCGCCCCGGACCGTCGGCCCCGCCGCGGGAGTCCCCACTCATGCCACAACCTCGACCCGTGATCCTGGTGGCCGTCAAGGGCCTGGGGATCGGCGGCGCCGAGACCCTCATCGCCGGCAGCGCACGGCTGTGGGACACGGACCGCTACGACTACCGGGTGGCGTACGCCCTCCCCTGGAAGGACCAGCTCGTCGCCGACATCGAGTCGGTGGGTATCCCGGTGCACTGCTTCGGAACGAAGCGGGGAATGACGCCGGCGTCGTGGTTGCGGCTGCGCCGCCTGGCGGCGGACGCTGCGGTGGTCCATGCCCACCTGCCCGCCGTCGGCGCCCTGGCCCGCATCGTCTCGCCGGCGCCTGTGGTGTACACCGAGCACAACATCGCCGGCTCCTACCGCCGCCCGGTGCAGATGGCCAACCGCGCCACCTACCGCCGCAACGCGGTGGTGGCTGCCGTCTCCGAGGCGGTCGCCTCCTCCGTCGCCGGCTATCCGGGGCCGGAGGTGAGGGTGGTCCCCAACGGGGTGGCGGTCCGGGTGGAGCCCGCCGCCGCGGCTGCGGCCCGCGCCGAGTTGGGCATCCCGCCCGACATCCGGCTGGTGGCCCACGTCGGCAACATCCGCCCCCACAAGGGTCATGAGAACCTGGTGGCGGCGGTGCGGGTGCTGGCGGCGATCCGGCCCGAGGTGCGGGTGGTGTCGATCGGCGGCGAGAAACACGACGGTGATCTGGCCCGGGTGCGACGCCTCGCCATCGAGGCCGGGGTGGGCGACCGGCTCGTCTTCCTGGGACGGCGATCCGACGCCCTCGCCTTCGTCGCCGCCGCCGAGATGCTGGTCAACCCCTCCGACTTCGAGGGGCTGCCCGTCGCCGTGCTGGAGGCGATGGCGCTGGGAAAGCCGGTGGTGGCTACCGCGGTGGGCGGGGTTCCTTCCGTGGTCGACGACACCACCGGCATCCTGGTGCCTGCCCGCGACCCGGAGGCGCTGGCGGCGGGGATCGCCCAACTCGTCGCCGACCCGGAGCTCGCCGCCGCCCTCGGCGCCGCCGGTCGCAAGCTCGTGGAACACGGCTACGGCCTGGAGACCATGGTGCGCGCCTACGAGGACATCTACGCAGAGGTGCTCGGATGAGCCCGCATCGACGGCTCCGCCAGTGCCGCGTCCGGCCGGACCGAGCGCAGGCGACCACTGCAACGAAGACCCCCTCCGACCGATCGGCCACAACAAGGCTGCGCAGGCGATGCGGCCTAATCGCGCCAGGCGAGCCGATCGGCCACCTCCCCCGCCGAAGCGGCGGGGGAGGACGAACTGCTTCATCTCCCCCCGGCTTTGCGGGGGGAGTGGGCCGCCCGGAGGCTTTGCGCAGGGCGGGTCGAGGGGGGTCTTCGTGACACACCCTCACATTGCCTGCTGCGACATCCCGTTGCCGCGTCTGGCGACGCTCCCGAGGTGGGGAACGATCAATGAGCTTTGACGTGCGGCACTTCACCGACGCCGACCTGCCCGAGGTGCTCGACGTGATGCGCGCTTCGCTGGGCGAGAGCGCTCTGCTGGCGCGCACGCCCGAACTGTTCGCCTGGAAACACCTCGACAACCCGTTCGGCAGGTCGATCGTCCTCGTCGCCGAGTCCGGCGGCCGCATCGTGGGCCTGCGCGCATTCATGCGCTGGGAACTGGCGACCCCCGAGGGCGCAACGCTGCGCTGTGTACGCGCCGTCGACACCGCCACCCACCCCGACTTCCAGCGGCGCGGGATCTTCCGCACGTTGACCATGGCGGCAATCGACGAGGCGACCGCCGACGGAGTCGATCTGGTCTTCAACACCCCCAACCCGCAGTCGGGCGCCGGCTACCTGACGATGGGTTGGGTGCGGGTGGGCGACATCGGCGTCCTCGCCATGCCGGGCAGGGGGCTGCTGCGGCGCCGGCCCGACCCGGCGGCGCTCCCCGACGGGGAGGACTGGCTGCGCCACCCGGTCCCCGCCACCGGGCTGGTGGCGGCCAACCGTCGCTCCCCGGGCCTGCGCACCCCGCGCACCGCGGCCTACCTGGCGTGGCGCTTCGCCGGCCACCCCACCGCCCGCTACTTCAGGGTCGACGCCGGCGGGGCCACCGCGGTGGTGCGTCCCAACATCCGCTCCGGCCGCCGCGAGCTGGTGGTGTCCGACGTGTTCGGCTCCCGCCCCGGGCGCGCCATCGGCGCCGCCTTCTCCGCCGGTCGCGCCGCCTACCTGGCAGGGTGGTTCTCTGAGGGATCCCCGGAACGGAGTGCCGCCGTCCGCAGGGGAATGTTCCCGGTGCCGCGGCTCTCCGCCCTCACCCTGGTGGCACGCCCGCTCCGCACATTGCCGCTCGCCGTCGATACCCTTGATGCCTGGGATCTCGCATCGAGCGATCTGGAGCTGTTGTAGATGCTGGTGCTGCTGCCACTCCTCGGGGGGCTCGGGCTCGTCATCGGGCTCGCGGTGACGATCGTCAACGGCTCCGAACACGTCTCGGCGCTCTTCGTGGCCGGCGTGGGCGCCGTGGCGATGGGGCTCATCGCCAAGCCGATGTCGACCGACGAGGACCGCTCCTGGCTGCCCACCATGATCATGGCGGGCTTCACCGTCAAGATCCTCGCCTCGTGGGCACGCTGGTGGGTGCTGGTGGACTACTACGGCGGGTCGGGCGACGCCGTCGGCTACTACGGCAAGGCGATCAACTTCGTGCACGACTGGCGGGCATTCTCGCCCCCGCCTATGGCAGTCGGCACCGAGGCCATGGAGGGCCTCGGCGGGCTGGTCTTCTTCCTGTACGTGCCCAACTACCTGGGCGCCTTCTTCATGTACGCCACCCTTGCGTTCGTCGGTCAGCTCTTCCTGTACGCCGCCTTCCGCACCACGGTGCAGCCGCGGCGGCTCAAGCTGTACGCCGTCGCCACTTTCTTCGTGCCCACCGTGGTCTACTGGCCGTCCAGCATCGGCAAGGAGTCGATCATGCTGCTCGGCATCGGCATGTCCGCCTACGGTGTGTCCCGGCTGCTGAACCGGGGCGCCCTCGACTCCCTCCTGGTGATCGGCGCCGGGCTCGGCATCGCCGGCATCATCCGCCCCCACGTCAGCGCCATGCTCGCCCTGGCCGCCACCGTCGCCCTGCTGCTGGCCAAGGGAGAGGGGGTGGCCCGCTTCCCCGGGAGGCGGCTCCTGCTCCTCGGTTGTGTCGGAGCCGGCCTCGGCGCTCTCATCCTGGTGGCGGCGGCGAGTTTCAACATCGACTTCTCCGACGACAACGTGGATGGCCGTCTCGACGAGTTCGTGGAGAACGTGGAGAGCCAGACCTCGGGCGGCGGCTCCGCCGTCTCGGGGGGTTTCATCAGCAGCCCGCTCGAGATCCCCGAAGCGACGCTGCGCGTCCTCTTCCGTCCCTTCCCCCACGAGGCGCACAACCCGCCGGCGCTGGCATCCAGCCTGGAGGGGACCCTGATGCTGCTGCTGGTGATATGGAAGCTGCCGGCGATGCTGCGCCGCGGCGTCAAGATCCGCCGCGACCCCTACATCCTGTTCTGCCTGGTGTTCACCATCCTGTTCATCTTCGCCTTCTCGTCGTTCCTCAACCTCGGCCTGATGGCAAGGGAGAGGTCCCAGGTGATCCCGTTCCTCCTCGCCATAGTGGTGGCCCTCGGCTTCGGACCGCCTGACGTGGAGAAGGAGCCGGAGAACGATGTGAGCACAACGCTCTATAGCGGTACTTAGTACCTGTCCAGGGCGAGTACCACCAAGACGAACACAACCTCGACCGCAGCCATCACGAGTGCCACCTGCTGCACCGACCTCCCCGAGGCATGAAGCCGGTCGTAGAGGTGGTCGCGGTCGCCGAGGAACAGCGGGGCTCCGGCTCGTACCCGGCGAACCAGTGTCACCACCAGGTCGAGGGCGAAGACACCCAGGAGCAGGGTGGCCACGAAGAGGGCGGGAACGTCGCCTCGCGGTGAGGCGCCGACCACGCCGTAGGCGAGCATCACCGCCACCACGTAGGCGCCGTTGTCCCCGAGGAAGAGTCGGGCTGGATGCCAGTTCCACACCAGGAACCCGGCCAGCGCCGCCGCCACCACCAGGCCGAAGCTCTGGTCGAGTCCGCGCTGGGCGGCGAGTGCGGCAATCCCCACCGCCGCCACCAGGGCGCTGGAGCCGGCCAGCCCGTCGAGGCCGTCGAACAGGTTGACCGCGTTGCTGGCCACCACCACCAGCACCACCATGATCAGCAGGCCCACCCAGCGCGCCGGCAGCGCCGGCAGGTGGGCGCTCACCGTCAACACCAGGCCGGCGGTCACCTCCACCACGACCCGGACGACGCGGCTCAGACCGAACCGGTCGTCGACGAGCCCGGCGAGCAGCACCAGCGCACAGGCGACGGCGAGGGCGTCGTCGAAGGTTCCGTTGACGGCGGTGGCGACGTTGACGCCGAGGAACAGGGCGACCCCGCCCAGCGGCACCGCCGGCACCCGGTGCGATTTGAGGTAGCCGTCGGGCAGGTCGACGAAGCCGAGGACCGGGCCGAGCCTGATCATCACCCAGCCGACCCCCAGGGTGACGATCAGGGCTGTGGCGGCGCCGACCATGCCATCACCTGCGACCTCTCTCCCTTGTGGACCTCGACGTGTCCCGCCGGGACGAACCCCATCCTCTCGTAGGCGGAAACGGCGGCGGCGTTGCCGTCTCCCACCACCACCTTCACCCTCGCCACCCCCTTGGCCGCCAGGGCGGAGAGCATGGCGCCACCCAGTGCGGTAGCGAGGCCCTGCCGGCGCGCCTCGGGGACCACTGCCAGCGCCAGCAACTCGGCGGGGACGTCGTCGTCGCCCGCCGGGTAGCGCAGCGTCTCCCAGGCGTGCCGCATGGTCGACGGTCGTACCAGCCGGGGTGCCGCGGCCAGCGTCGCCCCCATCCCGGAACTGCGCACGAAGTGGCGGTAGAAGGCGCCGACGTCGGCGACCCCGGCGACGAAGCCGACCGGCCGCCATGCCCCGTCGGCGACCAGCACCACCGCCCCGGGATAGGCGACCAGGGAGGCGTAGAGGCGTTCCATGAACCCGGGCCCCAGGCGCGGGAGGAACCCGCTGGAGATGGCCTCGGCGTGCATCTTCGCCAGGTGGGGCACGTCGCCGGCCTCCGCCGGTCGTACCGTGGCCGGCATGGGGGGTGGGGCCTGGGCCAGTACGGATGCGAGGCCTTTGCGGCGGGCGACGCCGTGGTAGGCGGAGAACACGGCGTGTACCACGGCCCGTTCGTCGAAACGGGCCAGGGCGCGGGCACGGCCCGCCTCGCCCATGGCGGCGCGCCGGCCGGCGTCGGCACCGATGCGGTCGATGGCGTCGGCGAGCGCCGCCGGCTCCCGCACCGGCACCAGCAGGCCGTTCACCCCGTCGGCGACCACCTCGCGGCAGCCCCGTATGTCGGTGGCGATCACGGGCAGTCCCATGGCGGCAGCCTCCATCGCCGCCCGGGGGAACCCCTCGCGGTGGGAGGCGAGGACGAAGATGTCGAGGGCGGCGTAGAGCCGATCGACGTCGGTGCGCATCCCCAGCAGCTCGACGCCCGCCGCCTTGGCCGCATCATGGAAGCCGGAGCCGAGGGCGTCCGCCTTGTCCGGATCGGCGGGCCCGGCGGCGAGCACCCGGAAGCCCTCGGGCAGCATCGCCGCCGCCTCCACCAGCTCCGGGTAACCCTTCTCGGCCACGAGGCGGCCCACCGTACCCACCGCGATCTCGCCGGGACCGATGCCCAACTCGGCGCGGATGGCTTCGCGCTCGGCGGCGCCGAAGCGTGCCGGATCGAAGCGGCTCAGGTCGATGCCGTTGCCCAGCAGGAAGCCGCGGTGGCGGGGCACCACCCGCCGGCGCCTCACCAGTTCGAGATCCTCGCCGCTCTGGTAGAGCTCGGCGTCGGAGAACCGACTCGCCACCGCCTCCAGGGTGTAGACCACCGCCCGCTTGGCGAGAGGGTCGTCGGGGGTGGCGTAGAGGCCGTGCACCGTGTTGACCACGATGGGGACGCCGGCGAGGCGGCCCAGGACGCGCCCGTAGAGTCCCGGCTTCGGGTTGTGGGTGTGGAGGATGTCGAACCGTTCCCGGCGCAAGATGCGCCAAAGGTCCCGGGCCGCCCTCAGGTCGGCGCGCAGCCCCCAACCCCGGGACGACGTGGGCAGGGCGATGTGACGCACCCCGATCTCCTCGACGGGAAGGACGTAGGGCCCGGGCGAGCTGATCCCGGCGGTGTCCCAGCCGAGGGCGACGCCGGCGGCGAGTTGCGGCTTCACCAGGTATTCCAGGCTGAGGTCGACGGTGGTGAGGTGCGCCAGCTTCACCGGGGGCATCCCGGTCACCATCCCAACTCGTCGCAGAGCAGGTCGTGGTAGCGGTCGACCGCCGCCTCCAGCGTGAACCGGGACGCCACCATCTCCCGGGCAGCGTCGCCCATGTGCGCCAGCGACTCCCGATCGGCAGCCAGGTCGCTGAGGGCGGCGACGGCGGCGGCCACGTCGCCGGCGGGCACCACCCGGCCGGTGATCCCGTCGAGCACCGTCTCGGCGGCGCCGCCGGCGGCGAACACCACCGCGGGAAGGCCGGCGGCGCCTGCTTCCAGCGGCGCCGCCGGCAGGCCCTCGGTACGGGACGTGAGCAGCAGCACATCGGCCCACTCCAGGTGGGGGATGACGTCGGGGACGGATCCGGCGATCTCGACGGCGCCCGTCAAGGCCCGGGTGGCGATCTCGCTCTCGATCTGCTCCCGCAGCGGCCCGTCGCCCACGTAGCGCAACTCGGCGTCGACGGCCGGCCGGAGCCCGCCGATGACGTCGAGAGCGGCAACCGGGTCCTTCTCGGTGGCGAGAGCACCGACGAAGACGATGCGCAACGGACCGCCGCTGCGCTCGGGGCGGGAGGCGGTGAAGAAGCGCTCGGGGACACCGGTGGGTGCGATGCGCAGCTTGCCGGGGGCGATACCGAACTCGTCGACGAGGTGGAGACCGGTGGTGGCGGATACCGAGAACACCCGGTCGGCCCCGCGCAGGATAAGGCTGCGTACGAACCGGTGGCGGGCGCTGCGCACCCACCATGCCGGGTCCCCGATGCTGACGTACACGATGCGGGGCCGGCGCCGTGCCGTCCGCAGCGCCGCCACCGCGTACTGCAGGGTCGACGAGCCGTTGGCGAGGACGATGGCCGGGCGGTGCTCCCTGACCCGCCGCCGCAGCTTGGCCAGCACGGCGAGATCCAGCTTTCCCAGGTTGTCGGGGGATACGGCGCCCAGCGGCGCGGCAGCCACCTTGGAGCCTCCGGTGGCGGCGGCGAGGGCGACGAAGTCGACGTCCCAGCCGCGGCGGCGCAGCCCTGCCGACAAAGCCTCGCCGAAGACTTCGGCCCCGCGGCGCCGGTCGCTCGACACCAGGATGGTCAGACCGGAGGGACCCGTGCTGTGCGCGTCGCTCATGGGGAGCAGTATCCAGTATCCAGTATCCAGTAGCCAATACCGATCGCCTCGTCGGGACCGGGTTGATGAGTGCAGTGCTTGTCCGGGAAGGCGGCGAGGGCCGTTAACGTTGCAGGTGCCAGGATCGAGACGGGTGGGCAATGGCCATCGACGAGTTGTACAGAGAGATAATCCTCGACCACTACCGCAACCCGCGCCGCCGCGGATCCCTCCAGGGTGATCATGTCCACGCCGAGGGCCAGAACCCATCGTGCGGCGACGAGTTCTCCCTCGACCTGGCGGTGCAGGACGCGGTCGTGGTCGACGCTGCCACCCAGGGCCAGGGCTGCAGCATCTCACAGGCCTCCGGCTCGATGATGGCGGCCGCCATCGTCGGCAAGTCGCTCGACGAGGTGGAAACCCTCACCCGGCTGTTCAAGCGGATGATGTCGATCGAGGAGGGTGACAGCCCGGTCGACTCGGAACGCCCCGGCTCCGTGCTCGGCGATCTGGAGGCGCTGCAGGGAGTACGCCGCTTCCCGGTCCGCATCAAGTGCGCCGACCTCCCCTGGACCACGCTGGAGGACGCCCTCGGTCTCGTGGCGAGCACGTCGCAGCCATGACGGCGCCGGCGCACCCCGGCTACGACTCGCAGACGGCGCTCATCGTCGTCGACGTCCAGAACGACTTCGCCGACCCGGGAGGCTCGCTGTACGTGGCCGGCGGCGAGGACGTGGTCCCCCTGTTGAACACCGAGATCGTCGCCGCTCGGGCAGCCGGCGCCACCGTGGTGGCCACCCAGGACTGGCACCCGGAGGCCACACCCCACTTCGCCAAGGACGGCGGCATCTGGCCGGTCCACTGCGTGGCGGGAACCTGGGGAGCGGAGTTCCATCCCGACCTCGATACCGAGGGAGCGGAAGTGGTGCGCAAGGGCAGCGGCGGCGAGGACGGCTACTCCGGCTTCACCGTGCGCGACCCGGTGACCGGGGAGACCTCACCCACCGGCCTCGCCGACCTTCTCGACGCCGCCGGGGTGAAGCGCGTCGTGGTCGCCGGCCTGGCCACCGACTACTGCGTCGTGGAGACCGCAGTGGACGCTGCCGACGCGGGATACGTCACCGCGGTGCTGGCGGACGGGGTGCGCGCCGTGAATCTCCGGCCCGGCGATGGGAGCAGGGCGATGGCGAGGATGATGGGGCGGGGCGTTTCGGTCGT
>CAZOGW010000019.1:0-14765 GCA_964579415.1 uncultured Acidimicrobiaceae bacterium
GCGACCACGTGGTGCTGCGCTAGACCCAGGGCCACCGGTGGGGACACCCCGATGACAGCACCTTCGTCGCGCTTCTGGTCCCGAGCACCCGCCGTCCAGCGCGGTGTCGAGGGCCGTAGCTCCGCGTTATCGGAGCGCACCCGGCAACGCGGTGTCCCTGGCTATTCCGCCATCTTGAATCGGGCGTTGCGCTCGATCCGCTTGACTTGGTTCCCGCTGCGGGCCACCCGGTTGCCGATCATGCCATAGCTCTCGCCCTCACCGCGGAGGCGAAGAATCACGCGCTCGATCGGCAGCAGGCGTTCGGTGCGAACGCGGGGGCGACTGCTCCCGTCTCGGAAGCCGGGCATCTCCAGGATGCGGCGGACCGTCCCCGGCCTCTTGCCGATCCGGCGACCGATCTCCGGCAGAGTCTCACCCTCGCCGTGGAGCCTGAGAACGACACGCTCGACCGGTGTCAACTGCGGTTGGGACATGTCCAGCTCCTTCGCCACCGTACTCACCCCCGAATCTACCGGAGGACATGCGTTGTGGTGCAACGAATCGCCGTGAGCGTACTCCGATCAGCGGACCGGGTGTGGTGCGTCAGGCGTCGAGTTGGTGCAGGGCAGGGGGGAACCAATCGCCCTGTTTGGCCACTTTCTTGGGCACATAGGTGCGGAAGGTGAGCGAGAACGGCAGCTCGTCGGTGTCGCTCCTGCGCACAGGGTCGTGGGTGTTCGCCGGTGGCGCTCAGCTCGCGGGCAGCGTGCGCGTCGGTTCCCCGGGGCGGCCCACAGGTGAACACCGGGCCGGTGATGCCACACCCGGCTCGCATGTTGCGGCGACCGGGTTCAGGACGATCCGTGAAATTGTTCACCGCCATCGAGTCGCTGGGCCACGAGGGAGACTGTGCCTTCACCGTGCCCGGGAGTTGGTGCACTTCACACTGGTTGTGTGCGCTTGCGAGGACTGTGGCTGCGAGCGCGCTATGAACGGCTTCGGCAGCCACAAGGCGACCACCGGCTTCGAGCGACCACTCCGTATCCACCGAGAGCGCGTGGTGGTCAGCTGACAAGCCAGAGGCGGTCGAAGGACGCTTCCCCAGACGAGAGCTTCGCCGCTTAGTCTACACTGTCGGCACCAAGCGAACCCGCTCTTCAGCGCGCTTTCCAAGGGCCCATAGCTCAGCTCGGTTAGAGCGCATCCCTGACAAGACTCCCCCGCTGAGCGCTGTCCTCACCACCCGAAACCGTTGCAGCGCAACGACCCGCCACAAGCGAGAGTCCCACAATTATGTGGTGCGCGCCTGGAAGGGGACCGGCAGGAACGGCATCCCTCCGCACTCCCGCTGAGGTTTAGAGCAGGGTTTCGTGTTCGTGCGAACGTGCGCCGTCCATAGCGAATCCCGGCGAGTGCGATGTTAGAGCATCCGTTGAAGTGAACTACGTAGATGTAGTTCCACTCATCACAGAGCTCTCCAAACCGCGGTTGGATCTCTTGGACTGTTCCCAGACCATGCGACCACACCTCTCCGTTCCAGATCCCTCATCCAGCGCAAGATGGTGGGTCTCGAAACACCCATCGCCTCGGCAAGCTCACCCGATGACCTAGGTCCCGTCATCGTCAGGAAACGATGGATGTCGCCGTACTCCGCACGAAGGCCGTCGAGTCGAGGCTCGACCGGTATCGCCGCCAGGATCAGCCTGACGCTCCCCGGTGTCTCGACATACATCGGGTCTGTGAGGCCCGCGCTGCGCATCTCGTCGAACATCCGTCGTATGCCCTCGCCCAGCTCCTGGCCGAAGTCCAAGTCGGCGCAGACTCGCGCGATCCTTCGCTCTCCAAGCGTTATGCTCGATCCCGTGCAGCCATCCCTGCGACGGAACGCCTTGCGGTCAACCGTTTCTCGGCACGAGGGGTGGCCTCCGACGACAGCGCATCCTGATAGGGATGTGCTGTTGTTGGACCGATAGACTACGATCGTGCGCCACGATGAGGCGATAAGCCTTACAGAGCAACGGTTTCAAGGGCCCATAGCTCAGCCCGGTTAGAGCGCATCCCTGATAAGGATGAGGTCCCTGGTTCAAATCCAGGTGGGCCCACCACACGAGAGCCCCTGCACAGCAAGGGCTCTCGTGTTGAACGCCCACGCCGGGCCGGTCGCTCTCTAGCTCAACGTCCGCACGATGGACGCACCCGTCCGACTTGCCCCCAGCCGCCTATTGATAGGACGACGGATTCAATGCGCGGGGTGTTCGAGCATGTCGCCCCTTGTGATCTTCTGGCCGTCTGCCCAAGCTGCTCGGATGTGAGCAAAGCCATTGATCCGCGCTGGCTCGATACCTATCAGGATGAGGGGGCATTCGCCACCGCCACCCAGGTTGACGCGCGGGACGAGCTTGTTCCAGTGCGTCGTGGACTGGCCGAACTTCACCGATTTGGCGGTGCCCAGGATCGTCGGGCCGATGATCCTCTGGAGTTCCGGGCCACGCGTCACGATCACGCCGACAGCGAGCGCACCCTCTCGATGCAGAGCCTGGAAGTTCAGAAGATCCCGGTCGTAGAACGGGTCCTTGTTGTTCCACTCCATCTCGACAGCAACGCCGGGGTATGGATCATCCCCTCCTGGGCCAATGCCGAACATATCGATCTCGTGACCCCGCGTCCGATGGATGGGCCGCCCGTCCACGAACTTTTCGATCGTGATGTTACGTTTGCCCCAACCCCGCCCCTTGAGCAACTCGTCGAAGCGTCTGGTGTGCGCAGCGCGGTTCCCGCCTCCTGCGATCAGTTCGTTCGCATCAATCGTGTAGCCCTCGAGCGCTCCTACGAGGTCCTCGTACCTCTGTGGGAGCGCGTCGCGGAGAATGAGGTCTGCATACCGGGTGACGCCGATCGTGTAGCCCGATGGAAACGCCGCGTTCGGCTCGGACAGCATGCCTGCCGGCTCAGGCAGTGTCGCCTCGTCACTCATAGTCCGAGGCTACCGCGCGTCCGAAGCGCCAGGAGGCTGCCGAGTTTGACAGACTGTGATGTCACACCCACGACATAGAGTGCCTGGCGAGATACTTGGATTCGCGTAACACAACTGGTACGGTCATCCCATGCCTGGAACGAGTGCCCTATACCGCGACCTTCTCGATGCGCTGCGCATGACCGGGATGTCGCGAGCCGACCTGGCACGGAAGGCCGACATGCAGGACGCAGCTGTCCGCCGCCTGCTGTCCAAGCGCAACGGGCACAACCCGACCCTGGCCACGGTGAACTCATTGGCCGAGGCTCTCGGCTACGAGTTGAGACTCGTGCCGAAGTCCATCCAAGCTGTCGCCGGAGCCGCCATCCATCGGCCCGAAGCGGCCGAGGCCGCTCTCGACCTCTATGCCCTCCGAGGCGGACCGTTCTCGACCGTGCTCGCCGACCCGCCTTGGAGGTTCCAGAACCGGACCGGCAAGGTTGCCCCAGAGCACCGCCGCCTATCGCGCTACGACACCATGACCACCGCCGAGGTGTGTGCCCTCCCTGTCCCCGAAGTGGTCGCCCCTGACGCTCACCTCTACCTCTGGGTCCCCAACGCCCTGATCGCCGATGGGCTGCGCGTCATGGAGGCATGGGGCTTCACCTACAAGTCGAACATCGTGTGGGCCAAACGGCGCAAGGACGGAGGGCCCGACGGACGCGGCGTCGGCTTCTACTTCCGCAACGTCACCGAGCTGATCCTCTTCGGCGTCCGCGGGCACATGCGCACCCTTGAGCCAGGCCGGCGGCAGGTCAACATGATCGAGACCCAGAAACGCGAACACTCCCGAAAACCCGACGAGCAGTACGACATCATCGAGGCCTGCTCCCCCGGCCCCTACCTGGAGATGTTCGCTCGCTACGCCCGGCCCGGCTGGGCCTCGTGGGGGCTCGAATCCGGCAACGACGTAAGCCCGCGCGGACGCCAGTACCCGTCGTACGGAGGCGCCCAGTCCGACGTCAAGAGTCGCCAGCTCTCACTCGGCTAGCTGCGAAAACCTCCACCGGGCGGAATCTGGGGAGGTCGGACAGAGGCGGACCTCCTAGACGGCGCATCACGCTCCCGCAAGGATCACCTCGCCCTCCTCCAGGATGTTCCGCTCCCGGACCGCGATGGTGTTGTCTGCGAGAATCGCGGGACCGGGATTCCACGAATGATCGGTCTCATGCGACAGAGCGGCCTTGCAGTCCCCATCTTCAAGGACCGCACTACATCATTCCGGGTCCAGCTCGACAGGCACGGTCTCCTCGATCCCGAGACCCAACGCTGGCTCGACGCGATAGGCGCGTCGCATTTGGATCAGCAGTCCCAGTGCGTGCTCGTCATGGTCGATCGCAACACCCAGATCGACGACCAAACGGTGCGGCATCAGCTCGCGATCGACACCCGGGACGCTCAGCGTCTCCTCTCAAGGCTCGCCAACGACGGCTGGCTGATCAACCCGGCCCATCCATCTGGTGAATATGCGGCGGGCGAACGCCTCCGAGCGCGGCACCTCTTCCAGGACGAGACGTCGATAGAGCCTCCAAGGCGATCGCAGTCGGACCGCGCCATCCTGGCGGCATTTGACGGCGATGAGGCCCTCAGCATTCACGAGCTAGCCGCGCGAGCCAGTGTTTCAGTGCACTACGCCCGTGCCCGACTGCGCGTCTTGATCTCGCAGCGCGACATCGTGCCGACCGCTTCTGCAACAAGTCGCCTCCGTCGCTATCGCTTGCCGTAGCAACCATGGATGCCGTCGACATCACCGTGGCAGCTGCCGCATTCGTCGGTGCGATTGTGGCCGTTGCCATCGCCGAAGCACTAGTCCGGCTCGGGAACCTTCAGTCTTCGACACAACGGGTGACCAAGGTCCATCGACAACGGACCCTTCGCACCTGACGCCGGAGGCGTCACGGGGGTACGGTTGCCTGGCGCCAGGAAAGGACCTCGTCATGGACGTTTCGGGCAAGGTGATCGTCGTCACCGGCGGCGGCAACGGGATCGGGCGGCAGGTCGTCCTCGAACTGCTGCGGCGGGGCGCCAGCGTCGCCGCCGTCGACATCCGGAAGGAGAGCCTCGACGAGACGGCGTCATTGGCCGGGGCCGGCGATGCCTTGAGCACATTCGTCGTCGACATCACCGATCGTTCCGCCGTCGAGGCGCTGGCGGAGCAGGTGAGTGAAACCCTCGGGAAGGTCGACGGCGTGGTCAACGTCGCCGGGATCATCCAGCCGTTCGTGCCACTCAAGGACCTCGACTACGACGCCATCGAAAAGGTCGTCAACGTCAACCTGTACGGCACCATCCACATCGTCAAGGCGTTCCTCCCCCACCTGCTGGCACGGCCCGAGGCCCACATCGCCAACGTCTCCAGCATGGGCGGCTTCCTCCCCGTCCCCGGGCAGACCGTCTACGGGGCGTCCAAGGCGGCGGTGAAGCTGCTCACCGAAGGGCTCTACGCCGAGTTGCTCGACACCCAGGTGGGCGTCTCGGTGGTCATGCCGGGAGCCATCCGCACCGAGATCACCGCCAACTCCGGGGTCGACATCCCCGGCGGTGGCGACGCCTCGGAGCAGTCGTCCCGCTTCCCCACCACCTCACCGGAGGACGCAGCCGCCATCATCGTCGACGGCATCGAGAAGAACCGCCTCTACATCCCGGTGGGCCGCGACGCCCACATCATGTACCGCTTCAACCGTCTCGCCCCGCGCCGGTCCACTCAACTGATCCAGCGCCAGATGCGTCAACTGCTGGATCCGTAGCGAGGCGCGACTCGGCTTCGCCACCGGAGGCGGCACAATGGGCCGTATGACGACGCATCGAGCTGCCCGGCGGTGGGCGGAGACGTGGCAGCGGAGTTGGGAGGCGCGCGACGTCGAGGCCGTCGTGGCGTTGTACTCCCCCGACACCCGGTACTCGTCGGCGCCGTTCCGTGAGCCCTACCGGGGGGTCGGTGGGGCACGCGACTATGTGAGCCAGGCCTTCGCCGGAGAGTCAGCGGTGCGGGCGTGGTTCTCCGAGCCCATCGTCGACGGGGACCGAGCCGCGGTGTCGTGGTGGGCTGCGCTGGTGGAGGACGGTGAGGAGGTCACGCTGGCGGGCACGTCGGTTCTGCGCTTCGACACCGGCGGCCTGGTCGCCGAGCAGTGGGACTCATGGGATCTGCAACCGGGGCGGAGCGATCCGCCGACCGGTTGGAGCCCTTTCGACGGGGGCGGCACAGGATGATCCGGCGTTGCCCACATCCCTATCCACACCTGTGCAGAACTACATCGATGTGATTAGCGGGTGCCGGGAACTCATCGGCACGGACCGGCGACTAATCCCACCGATACCGACCGGTCAACGGAAGTCCAAGGGAGGACCAGCAATGTCGACAGCTCGCCGGAGCTTCGCCGTCACCGCCGTGGTGGCGGCCCTGATGTGGGCGGTTACCGCACCCGCCTTCGCCCACGTCTCCATCACGCCCGACTCGGCACCGGAAGGTTCCACCCAGGAGTTCATCCTCGGAGTGGGTCACGGCTGCGACGACTCCCCCACCATCAAGCTTTCGGTCCACGTCTCACCGGACGCCTTCGACCAGGTGGCGGCCCTCGCCGTCGAGGGATGGACACTGACGCTTGACGATGACGTGATCACATGGGAGGCCGATGAGGTTCCCGAAGGAGGTCATGAGGAGGACGAGGAGGAGGGTCACGGCCAGGGCGACTTCGGCTTCGTTGCCCGGGTGATCGCCCCCGCCGGGACCGTGGTTCCGGTGCCCCTCATCCAGGAGTGCGTCGAGGGTCGCTACGACTGGATCCAGGTGCCCGCCGAGGGCCAGAGCCACGACGATCTCGACGAACCGGCGCCCCTGGTCACGGTCACCGACGGCGAGCCAGTGGAGACCACCACTTCCGCGCCGGAGCCGACGACCACGGCGACGCCGACCACCGTCGCCGAGACCACGGCTCCGCCCACGACGGTGGCACCCACCGCAGCGCCTACTACCTCTGCGCCTGCCGAGGACGAAGGCGGTTCGGCCGCCGTCCCCATCCTCATCGGCGCCATTGCGGTCGGGGGCATCGCCGCCGGCGTGGTGTGGTGGCGGCGCCGCAACAACGGAACGGCTTCGGGGATCTGACCGGAGCTGCCAGGCACCCGGCTCCCCTTTCCCGGGTGCCTGGCGGTTCGGACAGCCCCCGTGGAACGACGGACCATGGGCGAGTGACCAAATGCCTCCCGGTCACCCGCCCATGGTCCCCGTGTCCCGGGGTGACCGAGTAGGAACCCCACCTTCTCTAGGCTCCAACGATGCGCCGCTCCACCGGAATCGTCGTCCTGATCGTCGTCGCCCTCGCCGTGGCCGGCGTGGCCGCTCTCTACTTCCTGCGCTCCGACGACGGGGAAGAAACCGCCACCCCCACCACGACCACCACCGCAGTTCCCGACACCACGTCCCCTACCGGCAGTGATGCTCCCGGCTCCACCAGCGGGGCCCCCGAGAGCGGTGCCCCCGTGTTCGAGGAGGATGACTGCGCCTTCGACCTGATCACGGAACTGGAACACCGCTGCGGGTGGGTCGAGGTGCCTGAGGATCGTGCCAACCCTGGCAACGGACGCACGGTTCGGCTCCATGTCGCCATCTTCGACAGCACCGCCCCCGATCCTCCCGAGGACCCCATCATCTACCTCGACGGAGGCCCCGGCGGTGAGTCTCTGGAGACGCTGCAGTTCACCATCGAGAACGTGTGGAGCCCCTTCCTCGCCAATCGGGAGGTCGTCTTCTTCGACCAGCGCGGCGTTGGCTTCTCGGAACCGTCGCTGGATTGCCCCGAGGTCCTCGAGTACGAGATGTCGATCATCGAGGAGGTCGTCGACGGCGACGACTACCTCGATGGCGAGATGGCGGCCCTGGCCGAGTGCCGGGAACGCCTCGCCGCCGAAGGTATCGACCTGTCGCAGTACAACAGCGCCGCCAACGCCGCCGATGTGGCCGACCTGCGGGTGGCGCTGGGTTACGACGAGTGGAACCTGCTCGGCGTCTCCTACGGCACCCGGCTGGCGACCACGGTGATGCGGGACCACCCCGAGGGGGTGCGCTCGGTCATCCTCGACTCCACCTATACGCCGGATGTGAGCCTGCTCACCGAGGCCGCGGAGAACTTCGACCGGGCGCTGGGTGTGCTCTTCGAGGGGTGCGCCGCCGACGCCGACTGCGCCGCCGTCTACCCCGACCTGGAGGAGCGCCTCTTCTCCCTGATGGACCAACTCGACGCCGACCCGGTGGTGGCCCCGGTGCGGGACGTGATCAGTGGTGAACAGTACGAGGTGCCGGTGGACGGCATGACCCTGCTCGCCACCGTCTTCCAGGGCCTGTACTCGGAGGCGGTCATCCCGGTGCTGCCACAGATGATCGCCGAGCTGGAACAGGGCGACGCTACGACGATGTCGCTGCTGCTCGCCAACCAACTCATCAACGCCAGGTTCGTGAGCTACGGCATGCACCTGTCGGTGCAGTGCAACGAGGAGATCCCCTTCACCGATCCCGCCGATCTGGAGGCGGCGATGGCGGCAATTCCGGCACTCGAGGAGTACTTCCAGGAGGCGAGCACGGTGGGGCCACCGGCGTTCGACCTGTGCGCCCTGTGGGACGTCACCGCTGCCCAGGCCGTCGAGAACCAGCCGGTGACGAGCGACATCCCCACGCTGGTGATGGCCGGCGAGTACGACCCCATCACCCCACCCCGATGGGGAGAGCGGGCCGTCGAGTCACTTCCCAACGCCACCTTTGTGGAGTTCCCCGGTGTGGGCCACGCAGCCGCCCTCTCCGCCGACTGCCCGGCGGAGGTGGCGATAGCGTTCCTCGACGACCCGACCGCCCCCGTCGACACCTCCTGTATCGCCACCATGACGCCGCCGGCCTGGGCCGGTGCCGTCGAGGGCGACACCGGGCCGATCGAGCTGGTGCCGTTCGAGGAATCGGTGTTCGGCACGGACTTCTCCGGGGTGCGCCCCGAAGCGTGGGGCCGGGTCGCTGCCGGTACCTGGGCCCGCCAGAACAACGCCGCCGACCAGACCATCTTGCAGCAGGGAGTCGCGCCGGGCATGGGCGCCGACCGGCTCGCAGGGCTGATCGGCGCCCAGCTCGGCCTGGATCAGGATCCGGCCAGCTCCGGCACCGTTGTGGCCGGAGAGGCGAGCTGGGACCTCTACGAGGCCGACTTCGACGGCTACCCCCTGGTACTGGGTGTCGCCTCTCTCGACGGAACTACCGGCATCGTGCTCCTCATCGCTTCAGCCGAGGAAGCCGACAGCCTCTACGACCAGGTGTTCATCCCCGCTCTGGAGGCGTTCCAGGCCGGCTGACCCTCAGCGCAGCAGTTCGGAGAGCACCAGCGTCACCGTCGCGACGCCGGCATCGAGGCTCACTGGCTGGTCACCACGATGCGAGGCGACCAACGTGAAGGCTGCCGCCACCGGGTCGAGGGCCTGCTCGATGACCTCACCGCGGTCCGGGTCGACCACCCAGTAGCGAGGCACCCCTGCCGCTGCATACCTGTGTGACTTTCGCACCAGGTCGGCTCCGCGATCTGTCGACAGTATCTCAACGACGAGATGCGGTGTGCCCGTGTAGCGAAGGTACTCCGGGGTGAGGGCATGCACCATGAGATCGGGAATGAACTCGTCATCACCCGGCTTCCACGCCCAAGCCTAGACGACTCCGACTCCCTCCGGGAGGACAGCCTCGATCACAGCTTCGAGGCGCGACGCCAACTTCTGGTGAGGCCGCGTCGGTGACGGGCTCACGACGAACTCTCCGTCGACGTACTCGCCGCGAGGATGCTCGGGGAGAGCGACGTAGTCCTCCCACGACATCGGTACCCGGTCGCCCGGGCGCATCGCTTCCATGGCCACATTCACCCTACTCCCCTCCTCCTCTCCGGCCTCCCCCCGCCCGTCCCCGTAGCAGGCAACATATCTCTCGGGTATGACATGCCCTTGAGGAGTGGTGGGAGTGAAGGTCAGAGCCCGTGGTCGAGGAGTTGGCGGCGGGTGGCGTGGAGGCGCTTGGACATGAGCAGGGCGACCCGCTCCATGACGCGGAACCCGATCTCGGGGCTCTCCCGGAAGCGCTCCCGCAATTCGACGGCGTCGAAGCGCAGCCCACGGACCGGGGTGAGCGCCACCGCGTCGAACTGCCACTCGTAGGGGGCGAACAGCCACGACCACCCCAGCGCGGTGCCCTCCGCCATCGTCTGGATGGTGCGGGGGAAGGCGCCGCCGGCGTCGACCTGGAGCGCCACCACCCCGGCGCGCACCAGGTAGAACGAGTTGGCGGCCTCGCCGGTGCGGAAGATGATGTCGAGCGGCTCGAACTCGACCAGCTCGCCGTACTGGACGAACACCTCGACGTCCCCCGGCTCCAGACCCCGCACGAAGGGGTGGCCGGCGAGTTGCTGACGGATGCGGGCAGGGTCCTGGTCGGGGGTGTACATGGTCTCGGCGGTCATACATGTCTCCTCGGTCCTCTGCCTTGAATCTACCCACAGACGATCTCCAACCCGGGCGATATCATCGGACGGGAATGCAGGACGACGCTGTGACGCCCGAGGACGAGGCGGAGATTCCCTACCGCCCCCACATCGGCGACAGCCGGCAATACGTGCGCGACATCATCCTCGGCGTCAACGACGGCCTGGTCTCCACCTTCCTCCTCGTAGCCGGTGTCGTCGGCGGCGGGCTCACCTCCCGCCAGGTGCTACTCACCGCCATCGCCGCCGCCGTCGCCGGAGCGGTGTCGATGGCCGCCGGTGAATACCTGGCCACCCGCTCCCAGGAAGAGGTCTTCGACCGGGAGATCACGCTGGAAAAGGAGCACATCCGGTACCACCGGGACAAGGAGGTGGAGCAACTCCGCGACTTCTTCGAGGATGTCGGGGTCCACGACGACGACGTCGAGGCCGCCATGGACATCTTCTCCCGCGACGACCGGGTGCTGCTGGGCACCATGAAGGTGTTCGAGTTCGGGTTGGTCGAATCGGAGCGGCGCAGCCCGCTGCTCGCCATGGCCACCTCCGGGCTGTTGTTCATCGCCGGAGCACTCCCCTCCACACTGCCCTTCGCCTTCACCACGTCCCCCTACCTCGCCCTCACCTACGCCGCGGTGCTGGCCGCGGTGGCCCTGTTCGCCGTCGGCGCTCTCAAGACGGCCGTCACCGGAGGGTCGCTGCTGCGCTCCGGGGCGTTCAACCTGGGCATCGCCGCCGTCGGCGGTGCCGTCGCCTACATGGTGGGGCAACTCTTCGACACAGTCGTCTCGTAGACGGGCGGGACGCCACTAGCATCGCGGCGATGAGCCCGCGGATGCGCACCGTCGCCACCGTCACCCTGGTCGTCACCGCGGTGGCTTGGTGGCACAGGCCGGTACGGCAACCCGCAGCGACCGGGGCGTGGAAGCCGGCGGTGCCGCAGGCGACCCGCCGCTGAGATGCGTATCGCCCTCCGCCACACCGGCGATGCAGGGCAGCGCTGTGGGCGCATCCTCCTCGGCGAGGCGTCTCTCGACAGCTTGGGACTTCTCGACAGCGACCGTATCGAGCGGGGCGACCGGCGCGTTGTCACCGTCGACGACCTGGACGCCTACGACGTGCTGGTCACCGACGCCGGGCCCGACCTCACCGAAGACGTCGAGTCCGCTCTCGACGCCGGGATCTCCTGCGTGGTGTGGGAGGACAGCGACGACCTCGCCACCACCTACGGCGACGCCTTTCGCTCCGCCGGAGCCACCCTGATGATCGGCGCCAACCTGGCCGCCGGCATCGCCCCTTGTCTCGCCGCGCACGAGACCGTCGGTGCCGGCGAGGTACTCGACACGGTGTGGGCGTGGACCGAGCCGGGTCGGCCCTTCCGCCGTGGCGTACCTCTCACATTTCCCGATCCGGTGGGACCGAGCTGGGGCCGTGAGGAGCCCCCGGCGGGACCCGTCCGGCGCTACGTGGCCCGGACCGAGCCTCCCTGGGCCGGGGCCATCGCCAGGGTCACCACCGGCACCGCCGACGGGGTGGTGACGCGGACCGTGGGAGTCGCCGACCTCGATGCCCACCTGGAGGCCATTGCCCTCACCGCAGGTGCGCTCGCCTATGGCGGCTACGGGTACGGCCCGGTTTCGCCATCCGAGCGCGCCTCGGATTACATGGCGGCGGCACTGAGGGTCGGGCTCGGCGTGGCCGTCCACGAAGCGGCGAGCTAACCCGCCTCGCACAACGGCAGCGGCGTCAGGACTTCGACGAGGACGAGACGGTGGGCCGGGATGGCGGGGCCACCGCACCTGCCGGTCGGCGGTAGCCGGGAACACCGCCCTGGCGCAGTTGGCTCTGCGACTGCGGCGGCTGGTGCGTCTCTTCGAGCACGCTGAACTCGACCCCGCCCACCATGTCGGAGATGAGGTTGTAGATCACCGCCCCCAACGTCATCGACCCGGTGGAGATGATCACCCCGGAGATCGTCAGCAGCAGCAGGGCACGGAAGTAGAGCTCGCCGTTGGGAGTGAAGGTGAGCGTCAGGCTCTCGAAGATGTCGGCAATGCCCTCAGGAATGCCACGCTGCACCGCGATCGACCACGCCACCCACGTGCCGAGCACAAAGACGAGGCCGGCGATGGTGTTGAACACGATGGACGTCTTGAGGACGGTCCAAGGGTCGATCTTCCGTACGATGCGCCGCACACGGCGAACCTGCATATATCGCTCCTGGGGATGCCATGGAGTGTAACGGTTCCCCGCCACTGTTCCCGGTATGTCACCGCTCGGCGGTGGCGGCGCCCGGGGATTACAACGCTCGGGGGCAGCGCTCGGTTCCTCCCCCGGTCAGCTCTCCTCGCCGCCGCCACTCTCGTCGCGGGGGACGAGAGCGACCGCGGACAGCTCGGCTCCGTGGGCGAGGTCCATTACCTTGACGCCGGTCGAGTCCCGCTTCTGGCGGCTGATGGAGTCGACGGACTGGCGGATGACGATGCCGTCGGACGACATGGCCACGATCTCGTCACCGCGCGACACCGCCTTGGCGGCGACCAGCGTGCCACGCACCCGGGTGAGCTTCATCGCCTTGACTCCGATGCCGCCCCGCGTCTGCGGGCGGAACTCGCTGACGGCGGTGCGCTTGCCGTAACCGCCGGTGGTGAGCAGCAGGATCTCGTCACCTTCGGCCATCGAGGCGGCGGCCACCACGACATCCCCGGAGCGGAGCTTGATGCCGCGCACACCCTGGGTGTCCCGGCCCATCGACCGCACGTCGGACTCCTTGAAGCGGATGCCCATGCCGTCACGGGTGAACATGACCACCTCGTTGTCGCCGGTGGTCGCCTGCACCGCCACCACCTCGTCTCCTTCTGCCAGGCGGATGGCGTTGAGCACCTGCACCCGTGACTCGTATTCGGAGAAGCGGGTCTTCTTCACCTGGCCCAACCTGGTGAACGCCACCAGGTAGCGGAACGTCTCGTAGTCCCGGGTGTCGATGATGGCCTCGACCCGCTCGTCGGGACCGAGCGGCAGCACAGACTGCACCAGCACCCCCTTGGCGGTGCGGTCCTTGCGGGGCAGCTCGTGGGCCTTGAGGCGGTAGACCTTGCCCAGGTTGGTGAAGAACAGCAGGTACGCATGGGCGGTGGTGTGGAGGACGTGGGAGATGACGTCGTCCTCGCGGAGTGCGGCGCCCTTGACACCCCGGCCGCCCCGGCCCTGGGTGCGGTACGACCCGGCCAGCACCGACTTGATGTAGCCGCCGGTGGTCACCGAGACCACCAGTTCCTCGTCGGCGATGAGGTCCTCCAGCGAGAGATCCCCCTCGTCGGGGACGATGCGGCTGCGGCGGGGATCGGCAAACTTGCCCGCCACCTCGCTCAACTCGGCGGCGACCAGCGCCCGGCGGCGGGCCTCGCTGGCCAGGATCGCTTCCAGCTCCTCGATGGTGCGTTGCAGCTCCTCGTACTCCTCGCGCAGCTTGTCGGTCTCCAGGGCGGTGAGCCGGCGCAGCGGCATGTCGAGGATGTGGTTGGCCTGGATGTCGGAGAGCTCGAAACGGCTCATCAGGGTGGCGCGGGCCTCGTCGACGTCGGCGGAGCCACGGATGATCGCCACCACCTCGTCGATGTTGTCGAGGGCGATGAGGAGCCCCTCGACGATGTGGGCCCGGTCGTAGGCCTTGCCCAGGCGGAACCGGGTACGCCGCTCGATGACCTCGAGCTGGTGGGCGATGTAGTGGTGCACCAGGTCGCCCAGGCTCAGGGTGCGGGGCACGCCGTCGACCAGCGCCACGTTGTTGACCGAGAAGCTCTCCTCGAGCTGGGTGTTCTTGTAGAGCTGGTTGAGCACCACCTGGGGCACCGCGTCGCGGCGCAGCTCGACGACGAGGCGGGTCCCGGCGCGGTCGGATTCGTCACGGATGTCGGCGATTCCGGTAATGGTCTTGGCGTGCACCAGCTCGGCGATACGGGCAGTGATGCGGTCCCGGGACACCTGGTAGGGGATCTCGGTGAAGATGATGGCGGTGCGCTTGTTGATCTCCACCACGTCGGCGACGGCCCGCTGGCGGATCGAGCCGCGTCCGGTGAGCAGGGCGTCACGGATGCCCTTGGTGCCGACGATGTAGGCCCCGGTGGGGAAGTCGGGGCCCTTGACGAACTGCATCAGGTCCTCGGAGGTGGCCCCGGGGTTGTCGATGGCGTGGATGACGGCGTCGGTGACCTCACCCAGGTTGTGCGGTGCCATGTTGGTGGCCATACCCACCGCGATGCCGGTGGAGCCGT
>CAZOGW010000019.1:14775-35521 GCA_964579415.1 uncultured Acidimicrobiaceae bacterium
TTGACCAGCAGGTTGGGGAACCGCGCCGGCAGCACGGTGGGCTCCTCGCGCTCCCCCGAGTAGTTGTCCATCCAGTCGACGGTGTCCTCGTTGATGCCCTCGAGCAGGTGCATCGCCAGCGGCGCCAAACGCGCTTCGGTGTACCTCATCGCGGCCGGGCGGTCGTCCACGGTGCCGAAGTTGCCCTGGGGGTCGACGAGGGGGTAGCGGGTGGAGAAGTCCTGGGCAAGGCGGGCCAGGGCGTCGTAGACGGCGTTGCCGTCGTGAGGGTGGAACCAGCCGACCACGTCGCCGACGACGCGGGAGCACTTACGGAACGGCGTACCGGGGCGCATCCCCCCGTCGAACATGGCGAAGAGGATGCGACGGTGTACCGGCTTGAGCCCGTCCCGTACGTCGGGCAGGGCCCGGGAGACGATGACGGACATGGCGTACTCGAGGAACGAATCCGCCATCTCCTGCTGGATCTCGACGGTTTCGACGCGTTCGGGTGGTGGTGTGGTCATCAGTCAGCGTCCTTGAGGCTCAGAGGTCGAGGAACCGGACGTCCTTGGCGTTGGTCTGGATGAACTTGCGGCGGGACTCGACGTTGTCGCCCATCAGGGTGACGAACATCTCCTCGGCGATGACGAGATCGTCGAGCTCGACCCGGAGCAGCATCCTTGCGGTGGGATCCATCGTGGTGTCCCAGAGTTGGTCGGCGTTCATCTCTCCGAGGCCCTTGAAACGCTGGATGTCCAGCTTCCTGCCGTTCATCTCCCGGCGCACCCGCTCCAGGTCGGCGTCGGTGAGCGCCCACATCCGCTTGGTGCCCGACTTGATCGAGTAGAGCGGAGGCTGGGCGATGTAGACGTAGCCGGCCTCGATGAGAGGGGACATGTGGCGGAAGAAGAACGTGAGCAGCAGGGTGCGGATGTGCGCCCCGTCCACGTCGGCGTCGGTGAGGATGACCACCTTGTGGTAGCGGGCCTTGGTGATGTCGAACTCGTCGCCGATCCCGGTGCCGATGGCGGTGATCAGCGACTGCACCTCGGTGTTCTGCAACACCCGGGCAAGCCGGTTCTTCTCGACGTTGATGATCTTGCCGCGGATGGGGAGGATCGCCTGGTACTCGGAGTTGCGGGCCTGCTTGGCCGACCCGCCTGCCGAGTCGCCCTCGACGATGAACAGCTCGCTGAGAGCCGGGTCCTTCGACGAGCAGTCCGACAGCTTGCCGGGCAGGGTGCTCGACTCCAGCAGGCTCTTGCGGCGGGTGAGGTCCCGGGCCTGGCGAGCGGCGAGGCGCGCCTTGGCGGCGTTGGTCGCCTTGTCGGCGATGCGGCGACCGTCGCCCGGGTTGCGGTCCAGCCACTCGGGGAACGACTGGTTCATCGCCTTCTCGACGAAGCTGCGGATCTCGGTGTTGCCCAACTTGGTCTTGGTCTGGCCCTCGAACTGCGGTTGGCGCACCTTGACCGACACCACCGCGGTGACGCCCTCGCGGATGTCCTCTCCCAGCAGGTTGTCGTCCTTCTCCTTGAGAAGGTTGCGGGACCGGGCGAAGTCGTTGACGGCACGGGTGAGGGCCTTGCGGAAGCCTTCCTCGTGGGTGCCGCCCTCGTGGGTGTTGATGTTGTTGGCGAAGCTGAGGACCGTTTCGGTGTAGCCCCCGGTCCACTGCATGGCCACCGCCAGCTCCGCCTGGTCGCTGATGTCCTCGAAGTAGGCGACCCGGGCGTGGATGGGGTCACGGGAGGCGTTGAGGTAGGTGACGAAGTCGACCAGGCCCCCCTTGTAGCGGAAGGTCTCCTCGACGGGCTCCTCGGGACGCTGGTCGACGAAGTGGATCTCGAGGCCCTTGTTGAGGAACGCCATCTCACGGAGGCGGGAGGTGACCGTGGCGGTGACGTAGTCGGTGGTCTCTTCAAAGATCTCCGGATCGGCCCAGAAGGTGATGTCGGTGCCGGTCCTCTTGGCCGGCTTGCCCCGCTCCACCCCGGTCGTCGCCTTGCCGTAGGCGAACGACTGCGTCCACTGGTGACCGTCGCGGGTCACCACCACGTCCATGCGTTCCGACAGGGCATTCACCACCGACACGCCGACGCCGTGAAGTCCCCCGGACACCGTGTAGGCGCCCGACTCGAACTTGCCACCGGCGTGCAGCGTGGTGAGCACGGTGGTCAGCGCCGACTGTCTGGTCTTGGCGTGCCGGGCGACGGGAATGCCGCGGCCGTTGTCGACCACCCGCACCCCCCCGTCGGCGAGGATGGTCACGTCGATCCTGGAGGCGAAGCCGGCCATGGCCTCGTCGACGGAGTTGTCGACGACCTCCCAGATGAGGTGGTGGAGGCCCCTCGGCCCGGTGGACCCGATGTACATGGCGGGCCGCTTGCGCACCGCCTCGAGGCCTTCGAGGACGGTGATGTCCTTGGCGTCATAGGACGCGCCGGAACGGGTCTTGGAATCAGTCACGGACGAACCTCGGACACCCCGGACAAGGGGCGGTAATAGATACTGACAACCTTGTCATTATAGGCGACACCGGCCTCTTTCCGGGCATCGCCGGGCCCCCGTGGGACGGTGGTCCACCTGCCGCATCCACGGTGTCCCATGGCCGGTAGCGGCCGGTCAGCCGGCGTCCTCACCGGGGCCCCCCGGTCCTCGCCACCCGAATGTGGAGCCGGTTGACCTGGTGGTCCTCGCCCAGGTGGCGGCGGACGCCGGCGACCAGATCGTTGGCACCGAAGCGGAGCTTGGAAGCGTCGACGCCCGAGGCCACCTCCACCGTGAGGACACCCCCGGACAGCCCCACCGGCCGGCAGCGGGCAGCCCACTCCCCCGCCACGGCCGCCCAGTTGCGGCGCAGGTCGACGATGGGGGCGATATCGGCGCGGGCCAGTTTCCCCAGCACCTGGTCCACCAGGTCACCGATAGACGTGAGGTCACCGCGGCCCGTCACTTCGTCCTCCTCATCGCAGATCTCCGGCGAGCACACCGCCGCTGACATCCCAGCGGCGTCCCTCCACCGGGACCTCATCATCTCTCGTGGTAGTGACAAAAACCTGACCCACCGGAAGCATCTCGGCGACGGCCCGGGTCCGGGTGAGGTCCAGCTCGGAGAACACGTCGTCGAGCAGCAGCACCGGTGGGAACCCGTGCCGGTCGTGCAGCATCCGGTACGCCGCCACCCGCAAAGCCAGCGCCACTGACCGTTGCTCGCCCTGGCTGGCGCGGGTACGGGCGTCCCGCTCCCCCAGCCACAGACCGATGTCGTCGCGGTGAGGGCCTACCGTGGTGGTGCGCTGTTCCAGCTCCCGGCGGCGGCGGCGTTCCAGCTCGGCGACCAGCTTCTCCCCTGCCGCGTTCTGATCGAAGGCGGCGACGGCGGAATCCCCCCATGCCGGATCGAACGTCACCCGCAACGACTCGTCGTTGCCGGCGACCCCTTGGTGGGCATTGTCGAGGATCGGCCCCAGCCGCGTGACCAGTTGCCGGCGGGCGGACCAGAACATCACCGCGGCGGCGACGAGACGCTCGTCGATGGCCGCCAGCGTCGCCGCGTCCGTGTAGGGGCCGTCGTTGCGCAGCAGAGCGTTACGCTGACGCAGCACCCTCTCGTAGTCGTCGCGGACGGCTCCGTAGCCGGGGGTCAGTGCTCCCCCCAGGTCGTCGAGGTAGCGACGGCGGATCCCCGCACTCTCCTTCACCAGGTCGAGGTCGTCGGGTAGGAAGGCCACCACCGGCACCAGCGACGCCACGTCCGAGAGCCGGGTGGGGCGTTTGCCGTTGACCAGCACCCGACGCCGACCGGTAGCGGGGATCTCCACCTCGACCCGGGACTCACCAGCCTCCTTGGCGAACCCGCCCCGGACGATGGCCCCGTCCGCTCCGGTGCGAACCAGCGCCCCGTCGGGCACCCCGCGGAACGAGGACAGAGTCGACAGGTAGGCGATCGCCTCGAGGACGGTGGTCTTGCCGGCGCCGTTGGGCCCGACCAGGACGTTCATCCCAGGATCGGGCCGCAACGCCGCCGCGCCGTAGAGGCGCAGATCGGTCAGCTCGAGCCAGGAGAGGTGCACCGTTTCAAAGCCGGACTGGCATCAACAGGTAGCGGAAGCTGTCGTCGTCGACACCGCGCAGCATGCCCGGCTTGAGAGGATCGGTGGTGTCGATCGCCACCTCGTCGGCGTTGATGGCGTTGACTCCCTCGGTGAGGTACTTGGTGTTGAAGGCGATGGTGAGATCCTCGCCGGAGAACTCACCTTCGATGTGTTCGGTCTCCTCGCCGACCTCCTGGCGCGACACGCTCAACTCGACGCCACCCTGGTGCATGGAGAGCCGCACCGGGATGTGGTCCTCGGCAACCAGCGCCGCTCGGGCCACCGCGTCGATGAGGCTCTCGCGGGAGACCACCAGGCGGTTCGGGTAGCTGTCGGGCAGCAGCGTGCGGTACGGCGGGAACGTCGCCTCGATGACCCGTACCGTCAACGATCCCCGGTCGGATGAGAACGAGGCATCGCGGTCGCCGAGGGCGATGGTGATCTCGTCGCTACCGATGGCCCGGCCGATCTCCCGCAGCCCCCGGTTGGGGACGATGGTGGTTGTCGTGCCGGCCACACCGGGGAGATCTTTCACTGCCAACCGGTACGAGTCGGTGGCGACCAGTCGCAGCGTGTCACCCTCGGTGTCGAAGAGGACTCCGGTGAGGGTGGGGCGGGCATCGTCGGTGGAAGCCGCGGTACCGACCTGCGACAGCGCCCGGGTCAGGGCCTCGCCGCCCACGGTGGTGCCACCGTTGCCCGACGTGGGCACGTTGGGGAAGTCGTCGACGTTGAGCTCCCGCAACCGGAAGCGGGGACCGTTGCCGGTGATCTCCACCTCCCCGTCGGAGGCCGCCATCGTGACCGCCCCCGAGGGCAGCTTGCGCACCGCTTCGGCGGCGAGCTTGGCTGGGATGAGGGTACGCCCGTCCTCCAGCGCTTCGACCTCGAGAGCGGTGCGGATGGTCACCTCGGTGTCGGTGCCCGTCACGCGCAGTTTGCCGCCCTGCACCTCGCAGAGCAGTCCCTGGAGAATGGGAAGCGGAGATCGCGTGCCAACGGCCCGGCCTGCCCGGGCGAGGACGTCGGCGAGGTCGTCCCTCTCGGCTCGGATACGCACAGTGAGTATTCCCCTCTTCTTCGACTCTTCAATGAATAATTAGAACAGTAGTGGTAGTAGGCCCTGTGGATTGTGGAGAAGCGGCCGAACCCGTTGCGCCGGCACGGTCCTGGCTTCCACAGCCGATGGGGAGCGAAGTGTGGTCACTCCCAGGGGCGGGCGAAGGCATGTTGATGGGTGTGGGCATGGTCCCTGGTTGTCCTCAGCTCGCCTTGAGTTGCTGACAGAGGCTGGTGACTTCGTCGAAGGTCGCCTTGTCGTTGGCCATCAGCTGTTTGACCCGCTCCACGGCGTGGATCACGGTGGTGTGGTCCCGGCCGCCGAAGGCGGCGCCGATGCGGGGCAGCGACATGTCGGTCAGCTCGCGGCACAGGTACATGGCGATCTGGCGGGACCGGGCCAGCGGCTGCTTGCGGCTCGGCCCGTCGAGATCTTCGATGGTGAGGTTGTAGATGGCGGCCACCCTGTCTTTCACCAGCGCCGCGGTGATGACGTGGGCGCGGTTGCCGGGGAGGATGTCCTGGAGCACATCTTCGGCCATCTCGAGGGTGATGCGCTCGTGGGTAAGGGCGGCGTAGGCGGTGACCCTGGTGAGGGCGCCCTCCAACTCGCGGATGTTATTGAGGACGTTGTAGCCGATGAACTCGAGAACGTCCTCGGGGACGGTGAGTGGGGCGAACTCGGCGTTCTTGCGCAAGATGGCGAGCCGCGTCTCCATATCCGGCGGGTGGACGTCGGTGGTGAGGCCGGACTGGAAGCGGCTGCGCAGGCGGTCCTCCAGCGACGCCAGGCTCTTCGGTGGGCGGTCCGAGCTGATGACAAGCTGCTTGCCCGCCTCGTAGAGGCTGTTGAAGGTGTGGAAGAACTCTTCGAGGATCTGGTCCTTGCCCTCGAAGAACTGAACGTCGTCGAGGAGGAGGACGTCGATCGTCCGGTAGCGGGCCTTGAACTCGGCCATCTGCTTACGGCGGATTCCGTTGATGAACTCGTTGAAGAACTGCTCGGAGGACACATAGCGCACCACCGACCCGGGGACGAGCTCGCGGCGGTGATGGCCGACGGCGTGCAGCAGGTGGGTCTTGCCCAGGCCGGCCTGGCCGTAGATGAACAGAGGGTTGTAGTGGGTGCCCGCCTGCTCCCCCACCGCCATGGCGGCGGCATGGGCGAAGCGGTTCGACTGGCCGACGACGAAGTTCTCGAAGGTGTACTTGGCGATGAGGCGCGACTCGAGGTCCTGAACCGGGATGGGCACGGCGGAGTCGGCGGTGATCACCACGTCGTAGTCGTGAGAGGGGCCTTCGTCAGCGGGTTGCGGAGCCATATGGCCATCGACGTCGAGGACGACGCCGATGGAGTCGCCGAAGACGGTGTGTGCCGCCACCGTGATGGTGTCGAGGTGCCGCTCGGCAACCCAGCGCCGGTGGAACTCGTTGGGTGCCCCCAGGCTGAGGACACCCGCGCTGACGGCCGTATGCAGCGGCTGCAGCCACGTTTGCCAGGTTACGGGGGTCACGCTGCCTCGAAGAACCCGGCGGAAGTCGTCCGTAGGGGTATGGCCGTTCGAAGATGAGGTGCCGTTCACTGTCCTGTCCCTGCTCGCCACGATCTGAGAATGCCAATGTCCACACAAATATCCACATCGTGTGGAGAAGCGGTTGTACGGGTTCCCTATGTGCCGACCCGTCCACTACCGGGGAAGTACGGAGGGTCGTTCAAGCCCTCCGGCGACGGGCGAGTGTACGAAGGCCTTCGGGTGCCATCAACATCGGCAAAACCGTCGCTACGGTCTGCGCCGGGGTCGTCACGCCCGGCCGTGAATCGGTGTGTGACAACGGTTCCCGGGGACAGGACGCGAAACCCGAGTCCGGGACTGGACCTGAGAACCGGTCCAGAGGCGCCTGTGGATTGTTTCGCGGCTCATGACCAGTTTTCGCGCCGCGTGATACATGAGGGCGGCATGGGGGACTCTCGCTGCAGAGCCCCTGCGCAGGGCACCGGGCGGCCGACTTTGACAAACTCGCGGCACCTCTCATAACCTTGCATGTCCGCAGCGGCTCCCGCCGGGACCACCGCAACCTCCTCTCATGGGTTCCCATTCCTGATGAAACGTACCTATCAGCCCAACGTGCGCCGTCGCAAGCGCAAGCACGGTTTCCGCGTCCGGATGCGCACGCGCTCGGGCCGGGCCATCCTCAAGCGCCGGCGCGACAAGGGACGCGACCAGATCAGCGCTTAGCCGGTGGGCGCACCACACCGCGCCGATCCGGCGGAGACCGCTTGTTACGGCGCCTCTTCGTCTACCGTGACAAGCGGCAGCGGCCCTCATCCCTCACTTCGGGGGCGCCGCGGCTTTGCCGACGTCTACCGCACCGGCGTACGCCGCCGTTGCGGTGATGTCACCGTGTTCGCCGCGCCCTCCAGCGAGGGCCCGGCGAGAGTTGGCGTCGTCGCCGGCAGGCGCGTCGGCACTGCGGTGCGGCGCAACCGAGCCAAGCGACGGCTCCGTGCCGCTCTGGCCGGGCAGGCCCTGCCGTCCGCCACGGCGTACGTGGTCGTGGCCGGGCCGGCGGTGCCGGACGTGCCCTTCGACCGGCTCGGCGAGTGGCTGACGGGAGCCCTCGACGCACCGGGCGTCGGGAGCGTAGAGGAGAAGATGTGACGATGAAGACGATGACCGACCGGGAGGCCCCACGCAGGGGCCCGCTCGTCGCGATCGCCGTCGGCCTCATCTCCGCCTACAGCCGCTTCCTCTCTCCCCTACTGGGCCGCAACTGCCGGTACCACCCCACCTGTTCGGCCTACGCCCGCACCAGCCTGGAGCGTTTCGGCCTGGCGCGTGGCGGCTGGCTGGCGTTGCGGCGCATCGGCCGCTGCCACCCGTTCCATGACGGCGGCCTCGACCCGGTCCCCGACAGCCTCTCCCGACCGACAGGAAGATCGTGAATCCGTTCACATGGTTACAACAGGGTCTCGGGCAGATCCTGGCATTCTTTTACGATTTGGTGCCGAGTTACGGGATATCGATCATCCTGCTGACCCTGCTGGTGAGCTTCATCATGTTCCCGCTCACCTTGAAGCAGACCCGGTCGATGCGGGCGATGCAGGACATCCAGCCTCAGGTCAAGGAACTGCAGAAGCAGTACAAGGACGACCGGGACGAGATGCAGAAGCAGCTCATGAAGCTGTACCAGGAGCGCGGGGTGAACCCAGCCGCCGGCTGCCTCCCCCTCATCGTGCAGATGCCCATCTGGTTTGCGCTCTTCCGAGTGTTGCAGTCGCCGTCGAACCTACCCGACGGGTCAGCACTCCAGACCGACATCGCCGCTCATGGCGTCGCCAACTTTCTCGGCATGGACCTGCTCATCTCCCCCAGCGAGGCCTTCTCCACGCAGGGACTGGTCAGCGCCATCCCCTACCTGATCCTGGTACTCATCGTCATGGGTGCCGGCTACTACCAGCAGGCCCAGACCACGCGGCGGACCAAGGCGAACGGTCAGGCGGTGCAGCAGCCGGCCGGCATGCAGACGGTGCTCAAGATCATGCCCGTTTTCTTCGGGTTCATCTCATGGAGCTTTCCCGCCGGCCTGGTCCTCTACTTCGCCACCTCGAACCTGTTCCGGGTCGGTCAGCAGAGCGTGATCTTCGCTCTGGACGACAGGGACAAGGCGGCGAAGGCAGCGAGCATCACCCAGGACGGAGGCGAGACCGGGCGGTCCCCCTTCACCGGGGAGGCCGTGGAAGGCAGCGACGACCCCGAGCAGTCACAGCCGAAGCCCGGGCCGTCGCCCAACGCCAGCAAGAAGCGCAACAAGCGCAGGAGGAAGTAAGGCATGGAGTGGGTCGAAGCCATAGGTAAGACGGTCGACCAGGCGGTCGACGCGGCTCTGGCCGAATTGGGCATCACCTCGCGCGAAAGCGCAGTCATCGAGGTGCTCCAAGAGCCGAAGGCGGGTTTCCTCGGGTTCGGTGGTCAGGAAGCCATCGTCAAGGTGATGGCAAAGCCGGCCGAGAAGAAGCCTCGGCGCCGGCGGGAGCGGAATCGTAAGAGCGGCCGCAGCGGCACGGGCCAGGAGCCTGCGCGCCAGGAAGGCCACAGCCGTGAGGGCGACAAGCCCCCCGGCACCAAGCAGGCGACGCCGGACGGCCAGCGGGGACGTGGTACCGACAGGCGGGGACGTGGCCGGGATCGGCAGCAGGGTCCCCGTGGGGACGCCGGGGAATCAAAGGCAGAGGAGAAGAAGGTGTCCAACGGTCGCAACGGTGCCCCTGAGGCAACAGAGCCCAAGAGAGCGGATCGTCCCGAAGAGGCTCCCATCGAGGAGCAGGCCGAGGTGGCCGTCGAGTTCCTCCAGGGGCTGCTCGATGCCTTCGGGCTCGAGGGTGACATCTCGACAAGGATCGAAGATGAAACGCTGTTCGTGAACGTCGACGGCGAGCAGACGGAGGCACTGGTCGGAACCAAAGGTGTCGTCATGCAATCGGTGCACGAGATCACCCGCACCGTGATCCAGCGCAAGACGTTTGGCGCTCCCCGGCTGCGCCTCGACATCGCCGGTTACGCCGAGCGCCGCCGTCAGGCGCTCACCATCTACGCGCGCAAGTTGGCCGACAAGGTCATCGACGAGGGTACCGAAGTGATGCTGGAGCCGATGAACTCCGCCGATCGTAAGGTCGTCCACGACGCGGTCACCGATGTGGAGGGTGTTCGCTCCTTCTCCGAGGGCGAAGAGCCGCATCGTGCCGTGGTGCTCGCTCCCACCGACTGACACTCCCGGTTGACCATATCCCCCGCCGGGGGTCAGCTCACGGCCGCCGAAGGGCGGCCGTGAGGCGTCTCAGGACCCGCGGGCTGTTGGCGGGCCAACGACGACCTAACCTGGAACCCTCATGTTTCACGTGAAACTTTCCGGACGGGATCTCGATCGACTCGCCGCGGTGCTCGACTGGATCGAGGTCGAGCGCACCAGCGAGCTGACCGAGGCCTTGACAGGATATGCAGGGTGGTTGGTCGATGAGGGCATCAAGCTCGGAGGGCTTGGACCCAACGAGGCGGAACGGGTGTGGGACCGCCATGTCATCGACTCCCTGGTGTTCGGCTACGACGCAGCATCGACGGCGACGATTCTCGACATCGGCAGTGGTGTGGGACTTCCCGGAATCCCGCTGGCCGTGGCTCTCCCCCATGCCGAGGTGACCCTCCTCGACCGTGCCGGGCGCCGGATCGACGCTCTGAGACGGGTGGCGGCGGTGTTCTCCCTGGACGTGACACTCGTACACGGCGACGTGGCCGCGGCACGTTCCGAATATGACCGCGCCGTCCTCAGGGCGTCACTCACAGTCGATGCTGCCCTGGGCATCGTTCCCCCCCTGCTCAAGCCCGGCGGCGAAATGTGGTTCGGACTCGGTCGTGGTGACCGACCCGACGCGGTGACCCGTTGGCTCGAGTCGCCTGTCCCCTCGCCCCCGGGTGCCGAGACGGCATTGTTACGGACACCGCCCGCGATCCTTGACTCGACCTCGTGGATGCTTAGGATGCAGGTGCCGTGATCGACGCCACCATCACCGAGTCCTCGCACGAGGACACACCAGTCCGCCGCGCCACCATCGTCGCCATCGCCAACCAGAAGGGTGGCGTCGGGAAATCGACGACGGCCATCAACCTGGGAGCCGGGTTGGCGCTACAGGGGGAGCGCGTCCTGGTGGTTGACCTCGACCCCCAGGGGAACACGACATCCGGCCTCGGTATCGACCGCGGGGCCCTCAGCGCCACCACCTATGACGTCCTTGTCGACGATGTACCCATTGAAGACGTCGTCGAGGCCACGTCGGTGCGGGATCTCTTCCTGCTGCCGGCCAACATCCAGCTCGCCGGCGCCGAGATCGAGCTGGTGAGCATGTTCTCCAGGGAGACCCGGCTCGGCACCGCCTTGGAGAAGGTTCGGGACCAGTACGGGTTCGTCCTCATCGACTGTCCGCCTTCACTGGGCCTGCTCACCATCAACGGGCTCGCCGGTGCCGACGAGGTGATCATCCCCATCCAATGTGAGTACTACGCACTGGAAGGCGTGACCCAACTCATGCGCAACGTGGCGCTCGTCCAACAGAAGCTGAACCCTCAGCTTGAGGTCGAAGGCGTCGTCCTCACCATGTTCGATGGGCGCACGACGCTGAGCTCGGACGTGGTCCGCCAGGTGCGGGAGCACTTCGGGCCTACCACGTATCGAACCGTGGTGCCACGGACGGTGCGCCTCAGCGAGGCTCCGTCGTACGGTGAGCCGATCGAAGCCTTCGACCCGATGTCACGGGGCGCCATCGCCTACAGGGAGTTGGCCCGGGAGTTCAGGAGGCGACATGGCCGTACGTAAGTCGGGGCTGGGCAGGGGACTGGACGCCCTCATTCCGGGTGGCGCCACCGCCACCGGGTTCGCCACCATCTCTCTCGATCGGATAGCAGCCAATTCCTACCAGCCGCGCAGCCGCTTCGACGATGAGGCGCTGGAGTCGCTGGCGGCGTCCATCCGGGAGGTGGGCGTGCTGCAGCCGGTGGTGGTGCGGGAGACGGCCACCGGGTACGAGCTGGTGGCGGGGGAGCGGCGCTGCCGTGCCGCCCGCCTCGCCGGCCTCACCGAGATTCCCGCCATCGTCCGTGGCGACGCCGACCAGATGCGCAACCTCACCGAGGCCCTCATCGAGAACATCCAGCGGGAGGACCTGGGACCGCTGGAGGAAGCCGCTGCCTACCGTCAGCTCATCGAGGACTTCAACCTCACCCATGATGGTGTCGCCGCCGCGGTGGGCCGCAGTCGCAGCGCCGTGACCAATTCCCTCCGCCTCTTACAGCTCCCCCCCGAGGTCCAGGCATTGGTGGAGCGGGGAGAGATCGCCGCCGGCCACGCCCGTGCCCTGCTCGGCCTGGAGGACGCCGCCTACGCTGCACACCTGGCAGGCAGGGCGGCGACCGAAGGGTGGTCGGTGCGCCAGGTCGAGGAGGCGGTTCGGCTTCGCAACCGACAGCCGGCAGCCGTTCCGCAACCCGAAGCCGTTCCCTCGGTGCGGCCCGCAGCCATCATCGAACTGGAGTCCCGTCTCGCCGAGCGCCTCGGAACCCGGGTGGCCATCGACTACAGGGGGACGGGGGGCAAGCTGGTTGTCAGCTTCTCGTCTCTCGACGACCTGGAACGCATCTACCGGAGCTTCTACGTCGAGAGTGTTCAGTAGCCAGTAGCACGGCGCGGCCTGCAAGGACTGTGGTTGGGACAAGCGGTCTCATAGCCTCCCGGAACCCAAATACTGTCTCCCCTATAGGGCTGCGGTCAATCCCCGGCGTCCTGCGTCCCGGTGGCGAAGAGATGGCGGACCGCTTCGGCCACGGCCCGGCCCAACTGGGCGTCCATGGGACTGATGGCCACCACGATGGCAGGGGGGCGTGTAAGGCGCAGCATCGCCGTCGACCGGCCCACGGAGCCCACGCCGAGGCTTCCGGCTACGGCCGCGGCCACCTTCTCTCCTGCGGCCGAGTGGCTGTGCTGGGACGAGAAGTAGAGCACGGCCGGTCCCGCGTCCCCGTCGGGAAGGGCGAACGCCACCACGAAGTCGGCACCGAGCCGGTTGGCTCGCCGTGCCCGGGTCTCTTCGGGCGGCGCCGTGTCGACGCTGCGCGACAGGAGTGGATGACCTCCCAGATATTGGATGGCGGTGGCGAACTCCACTGCGGCGTCCCAGCTGGCGGCGGCCTCGGATTCGTCGCGGCAATAGGGATCGACGTAGACGCGCTGGCCCACCAGATGGTGCGGGAGCGCCGCCAGCCACTGACGCTCCCGCACCGACTCCCGCCCTTGCTTCTGAGTGGCCCGGGCCATCAGGTCCAACTCGGCGACCACCTCCCGGCCAACGATGCCGTCCTCCGGCATCCGGCGGTTGGACTGGAAGTCGAGCAGGGACCGCAACGAATCCGGTCCGAAGATGCCGTCAACCTTGCCGGCGTCGAAGCCCAGTGAGTTGAGCCGCCGCTGCAGTTCGGCGACGTCGTCGCCGCGCATTGCCGGCACCCGGTGATAGAGCATGCGGTCGCCGAGGGCGTACCCGGCGTCGACCAGCGCGTGCCACGTCTCGTTGCCGAGGATGCCGTCGACGGGGATACCGCGCCGCTCCTGGAACTGCGAGACGGCGCGGTACGTCCCCTCCGCGAAGGCGCCCACCGGGTCCGGGTCGCAGGCGATCCCCAGCGCGACCAGCCGCTCCTGGATGTCCCTTACGGCCTCTCCCTCGTCTCCGACCCGGTAGAGGCGCACGGCGTCAGCCGATGAACCCTGCCAGTTCCGACTCCAGCTGGGCCTTGGTGCGGGGGCCCACGATGCGCCGCTTCTCCTCGCCGCCCTGGAAAAGGATCATGGTGGGGAGACCCATCACGTTGTACTGGATGGTGGTGGCAGTGTTCTCGTCGGCGTTGAGCTTGAGGACGGAGAGTTTCCCGGCGTTCTCGCCGGCGAGCTGCTCCAGCGGACCTTCCAGGACCTTGCACGGACCACACCAGTCGGCCCAGAAGTCCACCAGGGATGGCGTGTCGGAGCTGATCAGCTCGTTGAAGTTGTCGTCGGTTGCGATCTGCGTGTGCTCACCCATGGTTAGCGGCCCCTGGCCATTCCTCCTCGGTGCCTACGGTTGGTCGTGCTGCGCTTCCAGCCAGCGCTCGGCGTCGATGGCGGCGGCGCACCCGGCGCCTGCCGCTGTGATCGCCTGACGATAGACCTTGTCGGTGACGTCTCCGGCGGCGAAGACACCCGGCACCGATGTCATGGTGCCACCGGTGGTGAGGATGTACCCCTGGGCATCGAGGTCGATATGGCCGGCGAACACCGAGGTGTTCGGCGTGTGGCCGATGGCGACGAAGACGCCGTCGGCCTCGATCTGGCGGGTCTCACCGGTCCCGGCATCCCGCACTACGAGTCCGGTTACGACCGGGTCGCCCAGGATCTCGTCGACCTCGGTGTTCCACAGCACGTCGATCTTGTCGTGTGCCAGCGCACGGTTGGCCATGATCTTCGAAGCTCGGAACTCGTCACGGCGGTGGATGACGGTGACGCTCGACCCGAACTTGGTGAGGAAGAGAGCCTCCTCCATGGCGCTGTCGCCGCCGCCTATCACCACGATCTTCTTGTCGCGGAAGAAGAACCCGTCACAGGTGGCACACGAGGAGACGCCGTAGCCGCGCAGCTTCTCCTCGCCGGGGACGCCCAGCCAGCGAGCCGAGGCCCCGGTGCTGATGACCACCGTCTCGGCCAGGTGCAGGTCCTCGTCGACCCACACCTTGAAGGGGCGCTCGGAGAAGTCGACCCGGCTCACGTCCGAGGAGAGGATGCGGGTCCCGAAGCGCTCCGCCTGCTTGCGGAGCTGCTCGATGAGGTCGGGCCCCATGATCCCGTCGGGGAAACCGGGGTAGTTCTCCACGTCGGTGGTCAGCATGAGCTGGCCGCCCCGCTCGAACCCCTCGATCATCAGCGGGGAGAGGTCGGCGCGGGCGGCGTATACGGCCGCAGTCAGTCCGGCCGGCCCGGAGCCGATGATGATGAGCTTCTCGACCGTGGTGGCGCCGTCGTCAGGCACGGGGTTCCTCCGTGGTGGGGGAGCGCGGGATGCGTCGCGACCAGAGCAACCATCCGGCGATGATGAAGATTCCGCCCAGGATGAGATAGGCGGGCTCCACGCCGACCAGCTCGGCGAGGAGGCGGAAGAGGCCGATCATCAGGTAGATGGCGAGGACCAGGGCGATCATCCCGGCAACGATGCCGACCGCAGCCCAGGTGGTCGCGTTGCGGAGACGGTCGACGGTCATGGCGCGCACCCGGGTGGCCACCAGCTCGAGGAAGTCGGCGATCCGCGCCGGGAAGTTGTCCATGGGAGGGGATTGTAGAGGCGCGGGCGGTGGCAGGGGCGGGTATCGGGTATCCGCCACCCGGACCTACCCGGACTAGGGAACGCTGGTGGCGATGACCCTGCAGGTGGCGGGGTCGACGGCGACGACCACGGGCCCGGCCTCGGTGGGGTGGATCTCGAGGACGATGTGTTGCCCGGTGCCGGTGCGCTCCACCACGCCGACGGTCACCACTTCGCCGGTGGCGTCGGCGAACTCGAGTCCTGAGGTGCAGTCCGGTGCCACCTCCTCGTCTACCAGCGCGTAGCGGTCACCGAGGAGCCCGATGGCGATCGCCGGCTCGGGAGCGGCAGGGTCGACGGCGACGGCGGCCAGCTCTTCCTGGAAGGCGTCGAGGTCGGCGGCGACATCGTCCATCGCCAGGAACTCACCGTCGGCGGCGGAAGCCGTGGTCTCGACCGGTGCGTCCGGCTCGACGACCATCGCGGTGGCGTCCTCGCCACCGGTCGGCGCATCCAAGAGCTCGGGGGCGGCGGTGAAGGCCTGGGCGCCGCCGGACATGTCGTCGCGGCTTTCCTCATCCGGGCTGTCGGCCTCGGACATGGCGCTGATGTCGTCCCCGCTGGAGTCGTCGCCGCCGCCGGAGATGGACTCCAGAGCGGGGACGGCCACCACGATGGCGAGCAGGGCGGCGGCGACGCCGACGAGCGGCTTGAGCGAGACGCGGCGCCGGGTGGGTGTGGGCGCGGCGGCGGTACGGCTGTGGCCGAGGGCGGTGTCGAGGTCGCGGCGCAGGCGGGCGGTCTCCAACTCGGTGATCCGGGGCGTCTCCAGCGCCGACAGGGCTGCGAGGGCCTCCCGCTGGAGCGTCAGGTCTTCGGTGCATCGGGTGCAGCCGGCGATCGACTCGGCGGCGGAGGTGGCGGCGGCGCCGGAAAGGGAGCCCTCTGCCAGGGCCATGATGAGATCTTCGTCATGTGTGTGCATCGTCATGGGTTTGGATGGTCTCCGGCCGGTCGAAGGTTCCCGAGGGCTTCGGCGAGGAGCCGCCGGCCACGGAAGACCCGGGACTTGACCGTTCCCACCGGGACTTCGAGAACCTCGGCCGCCGTCTCCAGCGCCAGGCCGTTGAGATCGACGAGGACTATGGCGCTGCGGAACTCGGGGGGAAGGCCGTCGAGTGCCCCTTCGATGGACGGGCGCAGCTCGACGGCGCCGTAGGCGTCGCCCGCCTGGCGGTCCTCGGGATCGACGTGATCCGGGAGCGGTTCGGTGTGGCGCCGCTGGGCACGGCGTAGGTGGTCATAACAGACGTTGACCGTGACCCGGTACAGCCAGGTTGAAAAGGCCGCCTCCGCCTTGTAGCGGTCCGCCTTGCGGAACAAGGTGAGGAAGGTGTCCTGGGTGGCGTCGTAGGCGGCGTCACGATCGCGCATCATCCGCATGCAGATACCGAACACCCGGTCCTGATGGATGCGCACGATGTCGTCGAATGCGACCAGGTCGCCCTGGACGTATCGCTCGACCAGGGCGATGTCGCGTTCTCGGTCGGTCATTGTCAGACCGGATGATACGGGGATGCGCCGGTCTGGCGCGGTCCGGCGCTGACTGCCCGGGATCCCATCGCGCCCGGCACCGGGCACGGTCGATTCGTGATGGGGATTGATCAAGGGCGGAAGCTGACCTCGCTGATGGCGGCGACGAACTCACCGTCGGTGTTCTCGGGGAGGGACACCAGCCACAGCAGCCATTCGCCCCCGGGACGGCGGGGGAGTTGGAGCGTGGCGGTCCCCGGCACCAGCGTTCCGGTGGCGAGGGTTTCCCACGAGTCGATGTCGTCCGGTGCCCCGTCGGCCCAGCGCAGCTCGAACGAGGTGCCCGAGTCGCCGACGATGTCCACCCGGCCCGGTGAGTCCTCCGGGGTGAAGCGGATGCCGACGCCGGGCTTCACCGAGTCGATGGGCACGAAGTAGCGCTCGGTCCGCCACTCGGTGCCCAGGTCGCCGTCGTGGACCAGCGGGACCACGTCTTCCCGCTCGGCCAGGTTGTCCCCGAAGGGGTCGAACGAGGTCGCCGCGGTGGGGATGACCGTTCCCTCGCCGGCGGCAGGTGGCGGGGTGACGGTCTCGTCCTCCGCCGGTTGGGGGTCGGTCCCCGGCTCCTGCGGCGTGGCGGGGAAGAGGAACGGAGAGTCGGGGTCGACGTCGATGGCGAGACCGGCGACTACGACGGTCATGGCGACTACCAGCAGCCCCGCCGCCGGGTAGACCCACTGCCACGACCAGCCCGACCTGGCCTGATCGGGTGGGTGGTACGGGGCGGCCCGGAGGGCGGCGGCGAGGCCGGCGGCGTCGAGCGTGCCGGACTCGGCGGCGGAGATGGCGTCGTCGACGGAGCGGGGGAGGCCCTCGACCACCTGTGAGGGGCGGACGCCGGCGGTGATGGTGCCGGTGAGGGCATGGCGCAGTGTGCTCGCCATCGCCATGGTGTCGGACCGTGGCGAGGGATCGGCGGCGGCCCGACCGAAGGCGCCCAGCTTGGCCGGGTGGGCCGCCGAGAACTGGATGGCCCCCGGGTCGATGGCGCCGTGGACCACACCGGCCTGGTGGAGCGCCGCCAGCCCGTCGGCGAGCCCGGCGGCGTTGGGGAGGAACTCGTGGACCGGCAACGTGTCCCCGGAGCGGAGGCGGTCCGCCACCGACACTCCTCCGTTCCACTCCATCATGGCGTAGGGGGCGCCCTCGATGCCGACTTCGTAGACCTTGGCGAGATGGATGTGACTCACCGCGGCTGCCGCCCGGATGTCGGCGATGAACTCGGCGCGCCGCTCCTCCCCGGCGGAGGGGTCGAGCGCCCGCACCAGCACCGGCCGGTCCAGGGCAGAGTCGGTCGCCAGCCACTCGTCGACGTCCCCGTCCCGCCCCAAGCGGACCTGGGTTTGATAGCGGTCGGGAAGTCTCGGAGCCACGGCAGCAGCGTATCGGCCCGGCACCGAGTACTTGGTACTTGGTATGCGGAGCCGGCCGATCCGGACCTGCCACCGTCGCCGACCCTGCAGTGGTCGCCAGGTACCAAGTACCTCCCTGCTACCGGCAGGCCCTCAACACCCCGAGCGTCTCCGACAGCAACACAAAGCCCTCTGCTTCGTAGAGGGCGATGGCTTTCTTGTTGTCGAACTGGGTGTTGAGGAGCATCACCTGGGCACCCTTGGCGCGTGCTCTGCGGGCGGCGACCCGGGTGAGGGAGCGGCCCATGCCCTGTCCCTGCCATTGCGGTGAGACCGCCAGTCGCTGCAGGTAGCTGATGGCGTTGCCGTAGCCGACGACGGCGAAGGCGATGGGCTTCCCGTCGCCGTCGCGGATCACCAGGATCGAGGAGTTGCCGGTGGCGGCGATGGCCTCGTCGATGCCGTGGACGTCGAAGCGCCAGAACGTAGAGAAGGCGGCGCTGTCGATGGGGAGCAGGTCCTCGACCGGGGTGTCGTTGGCCTCGACGACCAGATGGTCCGGGGCCGGCGGCTGGTGGTCGAGCTGCTTGCGCATCAGGGCCAGGTCGATGAAAGAGTCGAACCCGGCCTCGGCCCACGTCTTGCGGGCCCCGCTGGGGAGCGGCGGCGAGAGCACCGCCTCGGCGCCCAGGTCGATGAGGTCGTCGGTGCAGGCGGCGAGGAATGCGGGCCCGCCCCGCACCAGCCGGAGGCTGGCCTCGCAGGAATCCCCGTTCCAGGGCCTGGCGTCGGCGCGGGACCAACCGCGCCGGAACGACATGGGGCCTGGCCAGTCTCCCTTGCGTGTCACACGGAACGGGCCTTCGGCCAGTGCCATGAATTACCTTCCCCTAGACGGCGTCGAACAGTCGTCCGGGGGTCAGGCTACCGCACCTCGGAACGCCACCCGCCGCGCCCCGCCCCGTTGCGTCGGGAGCCGGCCGGTTCACGTGGCCCGGTACTTGGTGTCATCATGGCGTCATGCGTCTCGCCCTCTTCACCCACGAGGTTTCCCTCGAGCACGACACCGGCTGGGGCCACCCGGAGCGTCCGGCACGGGTGCCGGCGGTGCTGGAGGGGATCCGCTCCGCCGAGGGCGACATCGTCGAGTTGGATGCGCCCGAGGCCGATCCCGGCGACATCGCCCGCATCCACGACGAGATGTACATGGCTGCCATTGAGCGCTTCTGTGCCCAGGGCGGCGGCTCCCTCGACGCCGACACGGTGGCGCGGGGCCGCTCCTGGGAAGCGGCGGTCCGTGCCGCCGGCGCCGGCCCCGCTGCGGCCGACCGCCTCCGCCAGGGCGGGGAGGACGTCGGCTGGGTGGTGATGCGCCCACCGGGCCACCATGCCCTGCGGGCGAGGGCGATGGGCTTCTGCCTGTTCAACAACGTCGCCATCACGGCGGCCCGCCTGGTGGAGCAGGGTGAGCGGGTGGCCATCGTCGATTGGGATGTCCACCACGGCAACGGTACCCAGGACGTCTTCTACGACAGCTCCGAGGTGCTCTACGTGTCGCTCCACGAGTCGCCGGCCTACCCCGGCACCGGCGCCGCCTACGAGACCGGAGTCGGGGAGGGGGCCGGCACCAACATCAACTTCCCGTGGCCGGCCGGCACCGATGGAACCGCCTACCGCTGGGCGATGCGACGCATCGTCCGCCCCGTGCTGGAGCGCTTCGCCCCCGACTGGGTGCTGGTTTCCAGCGGCTTCGATGCCCACGTCGCCGACCCGCTGGCGGGGATCCGCCTGGTGGGGCCCGACTACGGAGCAATGGCCGGCATGCTGCGCGGTAGCGTCGCCGACGCCCGCACCATCTTCTTCCTCGAGGGTGGCTATGACCTGGGTGCCCTGCGCGAGTCGGCGGCGGCGACGGTCACCGGGTTCGCCGGGAGCGGCGACGCCGGCGGCGACCCGCACGCCGAGGCCATGCCCGAGGCGGGCAGGCCCGCCGGGGACATGGCGGCGGCCGTCCTCGACGCGGTGCGGCGCCGCTGGGACATCTGACGCCATGCCCGAGTTCACCTGCCGCGACTGCGGCGACACCTTCACGCTCTCCGATCGGGTCTTGGAGCGCTACCCGGGATGGACGCCGCAGCAGTGCATGAAATGCCGGAACGGCGGCTCCACCGCCCGGCCCCGGGGCGGCAGCCGTGCCAAGCCGACGTCGCCCCCGGTCGCCGGCGACGGGGTCTTCACCGACGGCGGCGCCAGCCCCAACCCGGGCCCGGGAGGGTGGGGAGCGGTGTACGTGGTGGGCGGCGAGATCGTCGCCGAGCGCCACGGGCATCATCCCGACACCACCAACAACCGCATGGAGCTCACCGCCCTCATCGAGGGCGCCTCCCTCGTCCCCGAGGGCACTGCGGTGACGGTGTGGTCCGATTCGAACCTGGCGGTGCGCACCCTCAACGAGTGGGCGGCGGGGTGGGAGAAGCAGGGCTGGAAGCGCAAGTCGGGCCCGGTGGAGAACCTCGACCTGGTGCAGCAGGCATACCGCATCTACCGGAGCCGCCCCGAGCTCACCCTGCGCTGGATCAAAGCCCACGCCGGCCACCGCTGGAACGAATATGCGGATGGGTTGGCGAACAGATGGAGGAGGGAGTGAGGCGCCTTTGCTCGCGGGGGAGGTACTAGGTACTAAGTACTAGGTACTAGGTGAAGAAGCCGGCAACATGTGTGCCGCCTTTCAAGGTGCTTCGTGCCGGCGCTTTCGACCCACCAGCAATGCGGACTCTCGTCAGACCTAG
>CAZOGW010000020.1:0-24476 GCA_964579415.1 uncultured Acidimicrobiaceae bacterium
GGAGCGCTCCGCCGGCCGGTCGGTGCCGACCGGTGTCGCCTTCAGGTCTTCCACAGTTCCTCGCTTCAGAGTTTCCGGACTAGATGTCAGGAGTCAAACGTTGTACGCTCCTGGACACTAGTTCGCCAGGCGTAAGCAGTCAATATGGTTTTTGCTCATGACACGGAAACGGCGCTGGCGGCGGTCGCCGATCTGGTGAACAGCGCCGGTTCCGACGGGGACAAGCTGACCACCGGCGAGGAACTCGACGCCTTCGTCGCCCGCTGGCGGTACTCGGGAGCGCGCACCCACGACGGCGACGAGTTGGCGGCGGTGCGGGCGCTGCGACCGCAGCTTCGTCTCATCTGGACCTCCACGAACGAGGAGGACGTCGTCGGTCGTGTCAACTCCCTCCTCTCCGGCGCCGGGGCACTCCCCCAACTCGTCCGCCACGACGACTGGGACTGGCACCTGCACGCCACCGCCCCCGATCAGCCGCTGGCCACCCGGATGTCCGTAGAGGCGGCGATGGCCTTCGTCGACGTGATCCGGGCCGGTGAGCGTGACCGGCTCCGGGTGTGCTCATCAGGCGACTGCAACGATGTCGTCCTCGACCTGTCCCGCAACCGCTCCCGCATGTACTGCGAGTCGGGCTGCGGCAACCGCGCCCATGTCGCCGCCTACCGCGCTCGCCGAGCGGCGCGCTCCGCGGGCTCCGGCAAATAGGTGACGGCGGCACGAACCTGCGGGGGTCGTTGAGTATCGCGGTGACTGTAGTACGTAGTACGTAGTACGTAGTACGCGCCTGACCATGGATACCGCGTCCACGGCGGCTGTCGCGTTACAGTGACTCCCCCGGCGCCGAATTCTGGCGTCGCGCGCACGGTCCGGCAAGGAGGAGAGTGTCATGACCGGCAATCGGGTATCAGGTTGGGCTACCGGCGGTGTCGTGTTGGCTGCCACGCTGATGACGATGACTGGAATCCTCCAGGCCTTTCAGGGCCTGGCGGCGATCATCAGTGACGAGTTCTTCGTGCGGGTCGGGGACTACGCCTTCAACCTCGACGTCACCGCCTGGGGATGGATCCACCTGATCCTCGGAATCCTCCTCGCCCTCGCCGGCTTCTACCTCTTCGCGGGGAGCCCGACGGCGGGCGCCATCGCCATCGTCCTGGCGGTGCTGTCGGCCATCTCTAACTTCCTCTTCATCCCCTACTACCCGTTCTGGTCGATCGTGCTCATCGCCCTGAGCGTCTACGTGATCTGGGCGATCACCCGTCCCGGGGCTCTGGAATAGACACCCTTCAGTCGGCGGTCCACAGGACGGGGAAGAGGGGATGGTCCATCTCGGCGCCGGCGGGGAGCTCCACGTCGAGACCGGGGAACGGTGGCGAGGTACGCCACGGGCGAGGGGCGTGCACCATGTCGTCTCCCAGGTAGCGGACCGAAAGAACCCGGCGGCGGGCGGCCCGTGACACGCCCCCGGCGGCATGAAGGGTGAGCATGTTGAAGATCACCGCATCGCCGGGCTCCAGCTCCCAGGCGAGAATCTCGAAGGCGTCCCGATCGGCCTCGATGTCGGGGAGGTCGGCCAGGGAGCCCTCGGGGAACCACTTCGCCTCGCCGTCCATGAAGGTCCGCGGCATCAGCCACGGCCCTCGGTGTGACCCGGCGACGAACTCCAGAGTGGATTCCCGATCGACGGCGTCAACGGGGAGCCACATGCTGGCGTTCTGCGTGCCGTCGACGTTGTAGTAGGGCTGGTCCTGATGCCACGGGGTGCGCTGGCCGGTGAACGCCTCCTTGACCAGCACGTGGTCGTGGTAGAGCCTGACCTGCGCCGACCCGGTGAGGCGCCCCACCACCTCGGCGGCCGGCGAGGAGCGGACGAACCGCTCGATGGCGGCGACACGCCGCCAGTTGCAGAAGTCTTCGAAGAAGAGGCCGTCCGCCTCCTGACTGGCCACCAGCGCCAGCTCACCGGGATCGGCCAGCACCGCCTCGATGGCCTCCTCGACGAGGGCCAGTTCGGCGGCTGTGGCGATGCCGCGTATACGCACGGCACCGTCGCGCCGGTAGGCCTCGATATCGGCTTCGTCGACCAGGTTCACCATCGGTTCTCTCCTCCGTCGGCCGCTGCCCGGGATGCCGGCCGCGGCCCGGCTCACGGCGTATCGGCCACCGGATCGCCGCTGAGGCTGCGGTACACGTAGGCCACGGCCAGCAGGCTGATGCCCAGCGTGAAGATGACGCCGACCACGAGCAGGAGCAACCCGACGATGTTGAGCAGGATGAGCGCCACACCGAACAAGAGGAGCTGCAACTTGTGACCGGCGGTGATCCCCGAGCTGTACTGCAGCGCGGCCGCGGGATCGGCGTTGCGGTCCACGATGGCCCAGGGCCAGAAGCCGAAAGTGAGCAGCAGCCAGAAGTTGGCCACCGCCGCCAGCAACCATCCGATGAGCGGCACGTAGCCGAGGAGGCCGGCGGCGAAGTTCATCAACCCGAAGATGATGGCGGCCACGATGTAGGCGCCGAAGTTGGGCCCCACCTTGATGATGTCGGAACCTTCAGGCTTCCCGCCCCGGGTGATGCTCAGAGCCATGCGGACCCAGCCCATGGTGATCACCGCCGACACGACGAAACTGACGATCTGCCTCAAGAGCAGGGCGAACCGGCCCGTACCCAGCGGCGCCAGGACCAGGCCCACGACGATGCTGACACCGATGACGATGAGCCCGGCGATCAGCATCGGGCCTAGGTTCTCCTGCAGTTTGCGCCACCCGTAGCCGATGGCGGCACCGATGTCGACGGTCCCGCTCGACGAGTTTCCAGTCACTGTGACGACCTCCCTGGTGTCCGGCGGGAACGGTAGCAACCAGCCGCCGCGCCCAGTGGATACCGGGACGCCGATGCCGGATACTGCCTCCGACACACCCAGCCGAGGGAGGGACCGGATGAGAGCCGTGCAACTCGTCGCCATCGGCGCGCCCGTGGAGGACCGCACCGTGCCTCGCCCCGAGCCGGGACCGGGGGAGGTCCTCGTCGACGTGGCCGCCGCCGGGATCTGCCACTCCGACGTTCACTACCGCGACGGGCTGGGGACGGTCGGGACGCTCCCGCAAACCCTGGGCCACGAGATCTCCGGCACTGTCGCCGCCGCCGGGGAGGGGGTGGATCCCAACAGGGTGGGCTCCCGGGTGGGCATCCACTACGTGGTGAGCTGCACCCGCTGCGACGGATGCCTGCGGCGTGGGGAGCAGTTCTGCACCACCTACGAGATGGTGGGCAAGGATCGGGACGGAGGGTATGCCGAGGCCATCGTGGTACCCGAGCGCAACGCGATCGAGCTACCCGGAGCAGTCGACATGCGCCACGGCGCGGTGATGATGTGCTCGTCGGTGACGGCGCTCCACAGTTTGCACCGCGCCACCATGCGACCCGGCCAGACAGTGGCGGTCTTCGGCGCCGGCGGGCTCGGCCTGTCGGCGGTGCAGATCGCCACCGCCCTGGGAGCGGGCACGGTGGTGGCGGTCGACATCGACGAGGCCCGCCTCGCCCTCGCCGCAGATCTGGGGGCGGTGCCCGTCCCGGCGGGGGAGGCGATCCGGGCCATAGGCGCCGCCGGCGGAGCCGATGTGGCGCTGGACCTGGTGGGCTCGGCAGCGGTACTCCGGGACGCCGTCGCCTCCGCCGCGCCCGGTGGGCGGGTGGTGTCGGTGGGGCTGACCGCGGAAACGCTGGGAGTCCACCCTCAGCGCGACCTGATACGCAACGAGGTGTCGGTCCTCGGCTCCAACGACCACACCCTGGAGGAAGTCCACCAGGTGCTGGCGCTGGCGGCCTCGGGCGCGCTGCGCCTCGACCGCGTGGTCACCGAGGAGGTGTCGCTGGGTGCCGGCGAGGTCAACCGAGTCATGGAGGAGATGGCGCGCTTCGGGTCGGGCGGCCGCCGGGTGATCGTGACCTGAGCGACGCCCCCCACCGCGGCTGTTGCCTACAGCGGAGCGGGGCTTAGGATCAAGGCCTCTGAACGCCCCCCGTGAGAGGCGCCTCGACCGCGGCAGGAGAGGAAACCTCGTGTCCCAGCACCCACACCGCATCCGCCCTTTGCCCGGCCTCGTCATCTTCGCCACTGCGCTCCTGATGGTGGTCGGAACGGTGCCGGCCTCCGGCGCCGTCACCGCCCAGGAACAGCCCACCGGAGGCGCCGCCGCCGGTGCGGAACTGCGCGGGGCGCTGGCGGATTCTGCCGACGGCCTGATCCGCGTGGTGGTGGCGAGCAACGTCACCTTCACCCCCGAGGGTTCCCTCTCCCCGTCGGCCGCGGCGGCTCAGCAGTCCGCCATCTCGGGGAGCCTGGACACCGTGTCCGCCTCGCTGCAAGGGACGCGTTCGCGGATCGTCCACCGCTTCGAGTCCGTGCCGGGTGCCGTCGCCCTGGTCGACGCTGCCGGGCTCGACGCACTCCTTGCCGACCCGTCGGTGGCTTCGGTGAGGCTGGACCGCGCCTTCCCGCTCGCCCTAAACAAGTCCACGTCGCTCATCGGCTCCGACAAGCTGAACTCCGCCGGAGTGCGCGGCAACAACTGGGAAGGCGCCTCCGGCGCCTACGAGATCGCCATCATCGACAGCGGGGTGCGCAACACCCACAAGGCCTTCGGTAGCCGCGTCGTCGCCGGTGCCTGTTATTCCTGGGGCGAGAACGGCCCTGGTGGCGCCGGCGACTGCCCCAACGGCAAAGAATCCCAGACCGGCGTCAACGCCGGAAAGCACTGCACCTGGTCGTCGCAGTGCAACCACGGTACCCACGTCGCCGGGATCGCCGCCGGCGGCACGTTCGGCAGCAGCGGCCATGAAGGCGTGGCCCGCGGCGCCCGTATCGTCTCCATCCAGGTGGGTTCCAGCTTCCATCGCGACTACTGCGGGTTGCCCTCCGGCGACCGGTGCTGGTTGTACTGGTACTCCGACCTCGATCGAGCCCTGGAGCGGGTGCTCAAGCTGAGGAACGATGGGCGCAGGATCGCCTCGGTCAACCTCAGCCTCGGCGGCGACGAGTTCTCCGGGGAGTCGGCGTGCGGGAACAGCTTCCCCGTCACCCGGAACCTCACCGCCAACCTGACCGCGGCCGGAGTCGCCGTCGTGGCGGCTGCCGGCAACAACTTCACCACCGGCAGGGTCACCTACCCGGCCTGCCTGCCCGCGGTGTACGCGGTGTCGGCCACCGACGACGGCGACGACCTGGCCTTCTTCAGCAACGTCAGCGGCATCACCGACTGGTTCGCCCCCGGAGTCGACATCATGGCCCCGGTGTCCACCGGCAACACCGCCCGCACCGAGATGTCGGGCACCTCGATGGCGTCGCCGCACGTCGCCGGGGCCTTCGCCCTGCTGCGGGAGTGCATCGGCAACAACACTCCCGCCAAGGTGGCGGCCGACCTGTCCGCCACCGGCCGGCAGCTCACCCTCGAGGGCGTCACCCGCAAGCGCATCAACGTGCTGCAGGCAGCCATCCGCAACGTCCCCAACAACCACTTCACCAGCGCCCGCAAGGTTTCGGGCAACCTGGTGAACAACGCCGCCTTCAACGTGTGCGCCAACTCCCAGGCCGCCGAACCGAGCATCGGTGACCCGCAGAACACGATCTGGTGGTCGTGGACGGCCCCCGCCGGCGGTATCGCCACCATCTCGACCGACAACGGCGGCGGCAACAAGACCACCTTCGACACCGAGCTCAGCGTGTTCACCGGCAGTTCGCTCGGGTCGCTCAATCTGGTGGCGTACGACAACGACAGCGGCTCCGGGAACCGGTCCCTCGTCGAGATCATCGTCAAGAAGGGAACCACCTACCGGATCCGGGTCGACGGTGTCAAAGGCGCCAACGGCCGCGTCAACCTCCACATCTCCCGCAAGGCCCTCCGCTGCGAAGGCCTGGTGCCGACCATCGTCGGCACCAACGGCGCCGACACCATCACCGGCACCACAAAGAAGGACGTGATCCATGCCGGCGCCGGGAACGACGTGGTCAAGGGCCGCGGCGGCAACGACGTCATCTGCGGCGGCGGCGGGAACGACACCCTCCACGGAGGAGGAGGGAACGACACACTCGTCGGCGGTATCGGGAACGACAAGCTCTACGGAGGGGACGGCACCGACACCCTCAAAGGCGGCGCCGGTAACGACGAGCTGCGCGGCGAGGCCGCCAAGGACACGCTTTCCGGCGGCACCGGAAACGACAAACTGTGGGGCGGCGCCGGCAGCGACGCACTCTCCGGCGGGGCCGGCGCCGACACCCTCAATGGCGGCAGCGGCAACGACAGCCTCAAAGGCGGCGGCGGGAGGGACATCTGCCGCGGAGGCAGCGGCACCGACACCGCATCCTCCTGCGAGGTGCGCACCGGGATTCCCTGATCGAACGGCTCCCGGACGAGCCCTCGCGGTGGCGCCCGAATCGCCGGCCGGGCAGCGAACCGTCCACGAAGCTAACTTTGGGACCGCCGATGCCGGGACCGGCCGGATCCCGGAAGGCCGATCAGGTCGAGTGAGCAGGGAGGCCGCCGTGACGTTGGCAACCGGTGTCGTGCAGAACTTCATCGACGGGAGCCTGCGGGACGCCGCCGACGGGCGCACCTCGGCGGTGGTGAGCCCGGTAACGGGACGGGAGTACGCCCGAGCGGCCCTCTCGGGCACCGCCGACGTCGACGCCGCCTGCCGATCCGCGCTGAAGGCGTTCGAGGGATGGCGCCGGGCCACACCCTCCGAGCGCAGCCTGGCCCTGCTGCGTATCGCCGACGCCCTGGAATCCCGGGCCGAGGAGTTCACCCGGCTCGAGGTTGAGAACACCGGGAAGCCGTACGGGCTGACCCTCTCCGACGAGCTTCCCCCCGCCGCCGACCAGATCCGGTTCTTCGCCGGCGCCGCCCGGCACCTGGAAGGCCTTTCCACCGGTGAGTACCTGGCGGACCACACCTCATTCATCCGCCGCGAGCCGATCGGCGTGTGCGCCCAGGTGGCACCATGGAACTACCCGCTGCTGATGGCGGTGTGGAAGATCGGACCGGCGCTGGCCGCCGGCAACACCGTCGTCCTCAAGCCGTCCGACACCACCCCGGTGACCGCGGTGGCCCTGGCCGAGCTGGCCGCCGAGTTCCTCCCGCCCGGCGTCTTCAACGTGATCTGCGGCGACCGCGACACCGGCCGGGCACTGGTGGCCCATGAGATCCCGCAGCTCGTCTCCGTCACCGGCAGCATCCGAGCCGGGAAGCAGGTGGCGGAGGCGGCGTCGGCCGATCTGAAACGTGTCCACCTCGAGCTGGGCGGCAAGGCGCCTGTGGTGGTTTTCGACGACGCCGATATCGCCTCGGCTGCAGCGGGTATCGCCGGCGCCGGGCTCTTCAACGCCGGCCAGGACTGCACCGCGGCCACCCGGGTCCTCGCCGGGCCCCGGGTCAGCGACGACCTGGTGGCGGCACTCGCCGAGCAGGCGCAGGACCTGAAGACGGGAGACCCCTATGACGAGGCCACCTACTACGGGCCTCTCAACAACGCCGACCAGCTCGCCAGGGTGAACGGCTTCCTGGAGCGGGCACCCGATCACGCCGCCGTCGCCACCGGCGGCCGGCGCGTCTCCCGGGACGGCTACTTCTTCGAGCCCACCGTCGTCGGCGGGCTGCTCCAGGGCGACGAGATGAGCCAGGACGAGATCTTCGGGCCGGTGATCACGGTGCAGCGGTTCGAGGACGAGGACACCGCCCTGGCGTGGGCCAACGGGGTCCGCTACGGCCTGGCGTCGAGCGTATGGACGAAGGACCACGGCCGTGCCATGCGCTTCGCCCGCTCCCTCGACTACGGCTGCGTCTGGATCAACTGCCACATTCCCCTCGTTGCCGAGATGCCCCACGGCGGCTTCAAGCAGTCCGGCTACGGGAAGGACCTGTCCATCTACGCACTGGAGGACTACACCCGCATCAAGCATGTGATGTCGTATATCGGTGAGTGAGAACCGCGGACGTTCGGTCTGGCGGGGAGGTACTTGGTACTTGGTACTAGGTAACTGGTAGCGGGTAGCCGTTCAGGCTGCCGAGACGACTGTAACGGGGAGGAACAATGGTCAAGTTCAGCTACATGCACCTACCGGCATATCCGATCGGGGAGTCGATCGCTCTCATCAAGAAAGCCGACCAGCTCGGGTTCTATGGCGCCTACGCCGTGGACGAGACATGGTGGAAGGATATGTGGCTGCTCTTCGCCGCAGCCGCCGCCGATACCGAGCAGATCAGGATGGGCCCCAGTGTCACCCACGTCATCCTGCGCGACCCGACCCTCATCGTCCAGCAGTTGGCCACGCTCGACGAGCTGTCCGGAGGCCGTGCCGACATGGTGGTCAGCTTCGGCAACGTCTCGCTGCTCCAGCAGTACAAGCAGCCCTGGGAGGGGACCCGCCCGCTGTCACGGGTGAAAGAAGCCCACGGGGTGATGCGCTCCTTCCTCGACACCGGCGCCGTCACCCTCGACGGGGAGTTCTTCAACTACCAGGGATTGTGGACCCTGGCCCGCCCGGTGCAGGATCGGGTCCCGATCAAGCTGGGCGCCATGGGCGGACCTAAGTCGTTCCAGGTGGCCGGCGAGATGTTCGACGGGATGCACCACGCCCTCGGCTACACACGGGAGAACTACGACTACGTGATGGACAACGTCAAGCTGGGCGCCGAGCGGGCCGGCCGCGATTGGCGGGAGCTGGACCTGGCCGCCTGGGTGGTCTGGGTGTGTGGCGAGGACTCCGCCGCCGCCAAGGAGGTGGCCCGCATCATGGTGGCCTTCTACCTGTCTTCCATGCCGGAGAGCCAGCTCGCCCGCCACGGGATCAGCCCCGAAGACCTGGCGCCGATCTTCGCCGCCTTCGGCGAGGGCGACGTGGAGGCGGCGGTGAACCTCACCAGCCCGGAGCTGGGCGACCTGCTCTCCATCTCGGGTACCCCCGAGGAGTGTGTGGCCAAGCTGCAGGAGAACATCCTGCCCACCGGCATCAACCACATCGTGGCGGCCATCACCGACCCCTACCTGGTGAACGCCTTCACCGGCCGCCAGATCGACAACTGCCCCGACGCCGCCGGCCAACTCCAACTAATCGCCGACCGTGTAATGCCCGCGCTGGCCTGACCGCCGCCCCGCCGCTTCGGGGTAGCTTCTCATCCTCCCCCGCCGCTTCGTCGGGCTGTTTTCGTCCTCCCCCGCCGCTTCGTCGGGCCGGTTTTCATCCTCCCCCGCCGCTTCGGCGGGCCGGTTTTCATCCTCCCCCGCCGCTTCGGCGGGGGAGGTGGACGATCGGCACGCCTGACCACACACGACCTGATCGCGTGCACAGTCTTTTGGTGGGCCGATCGGCCGGAGGGGGTCTTCGTCCCAGGTCCGTGTTGAGCTTGCTCGCGAGCCGGCGGAGGGCGCGCGATGAAGACCCCCCTCCCCCTGCCTCCGCAAAGCCTCCGGCAGGGTACTCCCCCCGTCAAAGCCCGGGGGGAGACGGAGGTGCTCTCGACCCCGACTCCGCTAGCGCTCCGCCGGGCCCACTCCCCCCGTCAAAGCCCGGGGGGAGAAGAAAAACCCGCCCTCAGCAAGGTCTGCGGGCGGCCCACTCCCCCCGTCAAAGCCCGGGGGGAGACGGAGGTGCTCTCGACCCCGACTCCGCTAGCGCTCCGCCGGGCCCACTCCCCCCGTCAAAGCCCGGGGGAGACGGGACATGGACCCGTCAGGCCCCTGGCAGTCCCGCCTTCCAGGCTTCGACCTGGCGGGCGACGGCGGCGGAGTCGAACCAGGTGTTCTCGTACACGATGAGCCCGTCCCGGATCTGGAAGAGGTGGAGCATCCGGATCTCCACATAGGCGCCGTCACCGGGCACACCGGCCCACACGCCGTTTACGTGGCCTGCGGCGATCGACTCGTCGGCCACCCACGTGCCGTCGCCGGAGCAGAACCGCCGCACCGAGTCGAGCCGGATGTCGGGGATCATGTCCATGATGTCGCCGTACACCGCCCCCACCGCCTCCTTGCCGTGCACCGGACTGAGGGGGTGGGTGATGTCGTCCCAGATGATGTCGTCGGCGTAGGTCTCCAGCGTGCCGGGGACGTCGTGGGCGTTCTCGGCGGCGAAGTGGCGTGCCACCACGTCCATCGCCCGGTCGATGGCGTCCACGGCTATTCCAGCTCCGCCCAGATGTCGTCCCCGTCGACCACGGAGTCGGCGAAGTGGTCGTGCATCCACGCCAGGTGGTCCCACCGCGCCGCCACTATCCGCGCCGTGTCCCAAGCCGGCATGTCCTGCTGGGGGAAGAGCTCCATCAGCGTCGGGTCGACCTCGTAGACATGCTCGAACCGCTGCACGACTCCCGGCGCCACCACCACCGCCTCCGGTGGTTTCTGCGCCTTAAGACTGAAGCCGATGTACATGAGAGCTCCTATGGGATCCGGTGCGGGGAGGTACTTGGTACTTGGTACTTGGTAGTCGCGGATACCAAGTACCAAGTACCCGCCGCTCGGCGCTATGTCTCAGGGTCGGCGTAAGCCATGTCCAACATGTTCTTACCTGGATTCATGATGTTGTTGGGGTCGAGCACCCGCTTGATCTTCTTCATCACGTCGAAACCGCCGCCCATCTCGATGGGGACGAACTCGGCATCACCTTCTCGGGTGGAGCCGTGGCAGGCGGTGATGGAGCCGCCGTGGCGGAGGGCTACCTCGGTGATCTCCCGCTTGAACCGCACCCACGCATCCCACTTCTCCTCGTCGAGTTCCTGCTCCCAGATGCCGACGTCGATCTCCACCAGGTAGTCGCCCCACGGCTTGTAGGCCCCGTTGGTGTAGGCGAACATCCCCCAGTCGTCGAATACGCCGTACTGGTCGATGTAGCGGTCGGCGATGGCGTGCCACTCCTCCCGCACCGCCGGGAGGGCGCTGTAGTTGATGGCGGAGTCCTCGCAGTGCCAGCTCATCGGCACCACCCTGCCGTCGCGGAGCCGCCCGTGCAGCGGCGTGGCGTAGCGGTCGTGGCGGGCGGCCCAGTCGCCCTGCGACACCTCGTCCCCGAGGAAGTCGGCGCCGGAGTCCTTGGCGATCCTCATCAGCCGCCTGGCTGCCGGCTCCACCTCGGTGGTGGTGCCGTACATGGCGGTGGCCACGACGCAGCGCAACTCCTCGGGCTGGGGAATGTAGGCCTCGTCGTCGCGGCGCAGGTAGGCCACCTTGCGCTCGTCGAAGAGCACCACCCCGGCCAGCGTCGCCAGGCCGGACTTCGCCATGGCGCCGGTGCTGCGCCACGCGGTTTCGTAGTCGGGGTAGCCGAAGAAGGCGGAGAACTCCGCCTCGGGCCGGGGCACCAGCTCCAGGGTGGCCTCGGTGACGATGCCCAGCGTGCCCTGGTGACCCATGAACAGGTGCTTGAGCTGGTAGCCGGTGGACGACTTGCGCAGCTTGCGCCCGCCGCCGTCGCCCACCTCGATGATCTCGCCGGTGGGGAGCACCATCTCGAAGCTGATCACCAGGTCACGGGTGTGCCCGTAGCGGCCACCGATCAGGGACCATCCGCTGGTGCCGATGCGGCCGCCGACGATGGAGCACGGGTACGACGCCGGGTTGTCGGGATAGATGACCCCGTACTTGCGCAGCTCCTCGTTCAGCTTGAGCATGTTGATCCCGGGCTGAACGGTGACGGTGCGGTCCTCCATGTCGATCTCGAGGATCTTGTTCATCAGCTTGACGTCGACGATGATCCCGCCCCGTGTCGGTACCGCCCCGTCGGCGAGGCCGGTGCCGCCGGCCCGCGAGACGATGGGGATGCCGGTGCGGTTGGCCAGCTTCACCACCTCGGAGATCTGCTCCGCCGAGGTGGGCAACACCACCGCGTCGGGGATCATCTGGCCCCACCTGTGGACGGGGAACGGCGACGGCACCCGGGTGCGGTTGAATCGCGCCGACCGGGACGTGAGCAATCCGGCGTCCCCGACAATGCCCCGTAGCTCGTCGAGGACGGGATCGGTGAGCGCGACCGCACTGGTCATACCGGCACCCCCCCGAAGTCGAGCCCGGCGGACATCGCAACCAGTTCCATGAGGTCGGCCACGTCGATCTTCGCGTCGCGCTCCCGGCCCCGGGCGCTGAGGGGACGCTCCGACCACACGCAGGCGCTCACCAGGGTGTCGACGCCCAACTCGGCGGCCTTGTCCATGCGCCGGCGGCTGATCTCCTCGGTGAGTTCCGGCTTCTCGATGGGCAGGCCGGCGCCACCACCCGAGCAGTAGGACCATTGCGTCACCCGGTCGACGTCCCTGAACTCGATCCCGGGGATTGCCGAGAGGATCTTGCGGGGCGACTCCCAGATGCCCTTGCGCTTGTTGAGCCGGCACGGGTCGTGGTACGTGACCACCCTCTCGACGGGCTCGGTGAGCTGCAGCTTCCCTTCGTCGAGGAGGTCGGCGACCAGTTCGGTTATGTAGAGGAACTCGAAATCGAGGTCGTCCCCGAAGTACGCCGGGTAGTCCTCGGTGAAGGCGATGTAGTCGTGGGGGTCCATCACGATGATGCGCTTGGCCCCGACAGCACGCCAATCGGCGACGTTGTGCTCGGCGAAGCGGCGGGCCTGGTCGGCGTAGCCCATCTCGGCGGCAGGGCCTCCGCAGCACCACTGCTCGCGCATCAGTCCGAACTCGACGCCGGCGGCCTGCAGGATCATCGCCGTCGCCCGCGACACCGATGTGCGGTAGAAGGCCGCCTCGCAGTCGCAGAAGAGGATGGTCTCACCGCCCACCGGCAGGTCGAGCCCGGCGGCCCAGTCGGCGACGGTTTCCTGGCTCACCGGGGTGTCGCCGATGACGGGCTCGTTGCTGCGCTCGTCGGTGAGTTGGTTCCAGCGCTGCCACTGCGGCTGGTGGATTCCCATGTCCACCGCCAGGGTCCGCATCGCCTTGACCACCTTCACGGTCTCGGTGCGGTTGCGGTAGAAGTCGCCGGTGAACAGCGTGTTGGGGCAGCGCAGCTCGCAGGCGCCGCACATGGTGCAGTGGACGTAGTCGTCGATGACGTCCTCGACGGTGAGCTCCCCCTGGCCCATGGCGACGATGTTGGCGTGGAACGAGGTCGGGGTGTGCTGCTCGTTCCGGGTCACCTGCATCACCGGGCACACCTCCCGGCAGAACTTGTGACCTGAGCTGAAGCAGCCGTAGGCGTTGTTGCGCCATTCCTCGGCGAACTGCAGTTCGAGGTTGACGTCGGTCGTCACGCCGGCCCTCCCTCTGTTGGTCCTGGGCCGAATATAGACAACCGGCCCCGCTCCTCGCGGGCCGTGTCCGAGGTGAGGGGATCGGAACCCGGTACCGATACGTCACTCCCCGAGATGCTCCAGGGCGCGATCGGTCCCTGTGCCTCCCACCAGGTACAGGGTCGGTGTCGAGGTGCTGTCGAGGGCATCGGGGGGGAGCATCGCCTGGAAGCGGGTGGCGCCGGAGTCGTCCCAGGTGCGGGTGACGGCGACGATGACGCCGTCGAGGGCGATCGCCAGTACGTGGTCGGCCACCGGAGCGCCCTCGAGCGTGCCCGACATGTAGGCGGGGATCAGGTCGGTGTCCGGATCGGCCGGCGGGTAGTCCTGATCCACGATCACCTCGGCGCCGGTAGCAGGTGCTGAGGGGAAGGCACGCACCTCGGTGCCGAGCAGGTCCCTGTAGCCGGGGAGCGCCAGGTCGAATGGGCCGCCACCGCCGAACCACTGCTCGTGGTAGCGCGCCACTTCCAGCTTCTCCTCCCCACTTACGCCGAAGGTGACCGGCCCGCCGTCCCCCAGCATCGTGCTCGAAGTGCGGGGCGGCAAGACGGGTGCGAACAGGTCGACGCCGTCGGTGGCCCAGGGCACCTCCACACCGAGAACGCCGGCAACGGTGGGGAGGACGTCGACGGTCTCGGCGCGATAGTCGGATACCCCGCCGCGGGGCGGGCCGGGCGGCTTCACGAAGAGGGGGATGGCAGCCATGTCGCCGACGTTGCTCCCGTTCACGCTGCGCCGCTCCATACCTGGTCGGATCGCGACGCCGTGGTCGGCGACCACCACGATCAGGGTGTCGTGGTAGCTGCCGTGTGATTCCAGGGTCCCCACCAGGTCGGCCAGGAAGCCGTCGACATGGCGCGCCTGGAGGAGATGCCGCTGGTAGGACTGCGCCACCAGCCAGGCGTCGTCGGACAGCACCGCCGCCTCACCGGGCGGGATCGGCGGCGCCCCATGACGGCGTCCGTCGGGCAGGTATTCCCACGGGCTGTGAGGAAGCAGGACGTGGGCGAAGTGGAACTCGGCGATGGTCGGGGGGTGGTCGAGCCGACCGAGGAACTCGTCGAGGATCCGTCCCCGGTCGGTGGCCAACTCCCGTCCGAAGTTGCGTGCCAGGCCGAAGTTGCCTGTGTCGCCCGCTGAGGCGAAGTCTCCCCACCCGCGGTCGACGCCGGGGAGCCAGCCGGTCAGGTCCGTGGGGAGGAGGACATGCCCGGCGATGACGGACAGGTCGGAGACGAGGGACTGCCACCGTTGACGCGCCGGCAGGTGGGGACGGGTCCCTCCCACGCACACCCCGGGGGGACACAGCGCCGTCACCGACTCCACAGCCTGCACCTGGTACCCGTCGGCAAGGAGCGTGAACAGGGTGTCGGGGTGGTCGGCGGAGGTGGGGACAGCTCCGGGGGGAGCCTCGGTCACCCCGGAGAGGATGGCGGGGAGGGCCTGTGCGGTGTTGTCGTGGACACCGACCGCGTTGCGAAACCACGTCCCATCGGCGGCAAGGCGGGCGAACCCGGGGAAGAGTTCGCTGCTGATGTTCCCGTCACTGTCGATGAGAGTCGCCAAGGGGAACTCGTCGAAGACGACCATCACCACGGGGACGCCTCCCGCCACCGGATCGACCGGCGTCGCCTCCAGCCCGGGGCCCGCGATCAGGCGCGCCACCGGGGTCGCCAGCAGGAACCACCCAGCGACGACGAGAGGCGCGGCGCCGGCGAACCGCAACGCCGCCCGGAGGCCGGTCCACCGGTGGTAGGCGACCACCGTGGAGAACCCGGCGACGGCCGCCACCACCACCAGGAGCCACCCGGGCAGGGTGAGGGTTGGGATGGCCTTCGACACCGCCACGGCCAGCAAGGCCCCGGAAACGGCGAGGACCAGGGAGTGGAGCCAGTTGCCGGCCCGGTCGTTCACCCTGCCTACCAGGGCGACAACGGCGGCGAACCAGAGCGGGACGGCAATCCCTACGAGGAGCCCGACGAGGACGGCATCCGAGACAGGCGCACCTCGCGCCACGAAGAACGTCGGGGTCCGCCCCAGCAGATCGAGGAGTGGCTGCGACAACGCCAGCGCCACCACGGCCGCGGTCGACAGGAACCGATCGGCGGTTCCGATGGCGCCCGTCCCCCCGTTGTCCATACCGCGCCTCCTTGCTGGCGGCAGCGGCACCCTATCCCTGACGGCGTCCCTATGACACCGGCGGCTCAGGCGGGGGGTGGCAGGACCCACCCGTCGGGCAGGGAGTCTGAGGTCAGGTCGACGCCGGGATCGAGCAGCCGGGCCCGGGGCCGGCCGTTGAGGCTGAGGAAGGCGTCGGCCCTCACCTCGACGGCCTCTTCATGGGAGGCGGCGATCCAGTGGGCCACCTGGCGGATCATCGCCGGGTCGGTGGCGGCCACCGCCGCCTGCCTCGGGGTGAGAGCGGTCGGGAGAGGCTCCACCCAGGTGGCGTCGGTCGCCGGGTCCGTGACGCGGAACTGCACAGTGCCGGCCTTCTCGGTGAGCATGACCCGCCACCCGAACTGGTACCCCTCCCCCGACCACAGCACCTCTCCCGATCCGGTCAGGTGCCGCAGCGGTACCACGGCCATCAACGCCAAGTAGGCGGCGAGGCACACGGCAGCAGCACGAGGCACACGACGGCCAGTCCCGTCTCCCGCGGCCGGGGCGTGTCGTGGCGCCTCTGGGTGACTCGCCGTACCGGTCTCCACCCCCCCGAAGGTTGCGAGGGAGACGCCTGCCGCGGTGTGACGAGGTAACTGGACGTCGTCGCGGTGCGATCCGACCTCCCCATCCGCCTGCCGGCCCCAGGCAGACGGTTGCCACCTTCTCCAGAGGCGGACGGGCCAGTCGGGGGAGAAGAAGATGAGCGTCCCGCCGATCATGAGCAGGGGGAAGAGGCCGATGGAGGGGAAGAGGAGCCAGGTGAGGGTGTGGAAGGCGATCACGGCGGCGTAGGCCCAGGGTCGGGATCGGCGCCACAGCAGCCAACCCACGATGGTGAGGTCGAAGAGGGCCCCGGCCCAGCTCATGGCGTGGGCGGTGGCGGGGAACGTCAGCAGGGGACCGATCACCGGCAACGACTGGCGGGCAGGGAGCCAGGTCGCCAGCGGCTGGGCGTGCAGGACCCAGTCGGTTCCCAGCTTGGCCAGTCCGGCGAACAGGTAGACCATGGCGAGCTGGCCCCGCAACACCCACACCACCATGGCGGGAACGGTGTCCCTCCCGCCGGTGCGTCCAGCGCGGGCGTCGAGCGACCACATGTGGTGCAGCGGCAGGAACGTCATCAGCGCCGCTGTCAGCGACACCCAGTAGTAGTGGTTGAGGTAGAGGGTGCGGTCGATGAGCTCGACCCAGGTGAACAGGACGGCGTAGGCGGCGACGCTGGCGCGGTAGCGCCAGCCGAGGACGATGCCGAGGGCGGCGAGGCCCATCAGGGCGAAGTGCAGGTACATCCACCCGCCGGGCCAGGGGCGCACCCAGTCCAGCCCGGGGTAGGTGAAGTGCAGTGGTGGGTCGAGGAGGAGGTCGGCCACCCAGCCCCTGGAGACGTAGCGAAGGGTTCCCACCAGGGCGACAGCCCCGAAGGCGATGCGGAATGCCGCCGCCGATGCGCCGCTCACCGGCGCCCTGGTGTGTTCCCGCTTTCGGGCTCCGAACCCTGGGTTCGTGACGACGCTCAGCGACCTCCACAGCCCGAAGTTCCGGCGCCGAGCCGGAGTACCGGGAACCCTGGGTTCGTGACGACGCTCAGCGACGTCCACAGCCCGAAGTTCCGCACCTGTCGGCGACCGACGGGGAACCCTGGGTTCGTGACGACGCTCAGCGACGTCCACAGCCCGAAGTTCCGCACCTGTCGGCGACCGACGGGGAACCCTGGGTTCGTGACGACGCTCAGCGACCTCCACAGCCCGAAGTTCCGTCTCCACCGTGGCCCGGTCGGCAGGCGCCGTCACCCGCTGTCCCCGTCGGTGTCGCCGAAGCCGATGGTGACGTCGAGCAGTGAAGCGACGTCGGCCTCGAAGGAGCGACGCAGCTCGACGAGGGCGTCGTACACGGCGGTGGCCTCTTCGGGTGATGCGGCAACGGCCTCCACCAGCGGGTTGCCCAGACCGACGATCCCTCCCATGGCGGCGTCGAGTTCGGCGCGCACATTGGCGTCCACCTCCTCGGACTGCTCCGCCACCAGGTCACCGATACCGGGAAGGTCACCTGTCGGGTCGTAGACGGCGCCGATACCTCCGATGCGGGCAGCCAGGATGTCGCCTCCAACGCCGGCCGAGCCTTCGTCGAGGGCCTCGGGGAGCGGGTCCTGGCGGGTGATGCCGAGGGCCAGGCCCAGCCCCTGGATGGTGACGGCGGAGAGGATGGCGTGACTGGAGCGCACCAACTCCGCCACCGCGGCGTTGGCCTCCATGGCGCCCTCACCGCGCCCTGCCAGGATGTCGGCGTAGGGAGGACCGCCGTCCCATCCCGTGGTCCACGCCTCCTCGGCGCGAGCCGTGCCGTCGGCGGCGCCGGCGGTGACGGCAAGCAGCAGGTCGCAGCGGGCCGGGTCGGCGACCTGAGCAGGGTCGTCGGAGCCGAACAGCAGGTACTCGGCGGTACCCAGCCCGCGGATCACCGAGGCGAGGGAGCCGGCGTCAACCGGGTCGCCGGCGGTGTGGCCCGCCAGCCACTCCTCGATGGAGTCCGGAGCGATCGATGGGTAGTGGACCAGGCTCTCCAGGCGATCCATCTTCACCGGGCCCTCCCAGGCGACCTCGGTACGGCGCCACGCAGTCACCGCCTCACGCCAGGAGTCCCGGGCGGCGTCGAGGGTTTCGGTCCCGGGCGACCGGCAAAGGTCGCCGGCCGCCTCGTCGAGGGCGGTGGCGGCGGCGGCGGCATCGACGAACCCGGGAACGAGCACCCCGTCGACGACGGCGGCGACGGTGTCGGCCCGTCCGGAACCGCTGGCGGAGCAGGCCCCCGCCACCAGCGCCACGAGGAGAACGAGCCCGAATCGGGCACGACCGGGGATGGGTGGGTGCGAACTGGTCACAGCGACTCCAGGAAGGCGATGAGGGACTCCCGCTCGTCGGCGGAGAGAGCAGTGAAGCGGTCCTGCGCCGTGGCGGCCTCGCCGCCGTGCCACAGCACCGCCTCCTCCAGGCTACGGGCACGGCCGTCGTGGAGGAACATGGTGTGCCCGTTGACCTTCTCCACCAACCCGATCCCCCACAGCGGCGGGGTGCGCCACTCCGACCCGGTCGCCAGGAAGTCGGGCCTCCCGTCGGCCAGTCCGGAGCCCATGTCGTGCAGGAGAAGATCGGTATAGGGGTGGATCACCTGCCCGCCGAGCTGGGGGACGGGATGGTCGGCGGTGGTGAAGGTCGGGTTGTGGCAGGCGGTGCAGCCCAGGGAGGCGAACAGCTCGGCGCCCTGCTCCACTGCAGGGTCGTCGAGGTTGCGGCGCTCCGGCACACCCAAGGTCTGCATGTAGAACTCGATGTCGTCGATGCGGTCGGCTGGGACCTCCGGGGAGCCGCCGTCTGGAGCCTCACGGCAGGCGGCCGCGGTGGGAGGGCAGTTGTTCTCAGGATGCTCGTCGCTGGTGATGCCCAGGTCGCCGAGGAAGGCGTCGACGACCTGGAGCCGCACCGTGGGGGTGTTGGCCTTCCAACCGAAGCGACCCAGCCGGCGAGGCTCTCCCGGCCCCGGTGTCACGTAGTTGGGTCGGCCCGAGATTCCGTCGCCGTCCTCGTCGTCGGGGTCGGCCAGCTCCAGGATGTCCGCCTCGGGGACGGCTTCGAGGAGGCCCATCCCGACGAGTTGCGGCGCCACCCGGGTCGAGGTGAGCACATCGGGGTCCATCGGGCCGTAGGCCAGGTCGGTGAAGTCGTACAGCGGCTCGCTCAGCGTGTAGGCCGTGCCGTCGGCGTAGGCGCCCCGGATCTCCCGGTAGGTGGTCGCCACAGTCCCTTCCGGCTCGACCCCGGAGATGGCCCGGTCCTGGAACTGGTCCCCGTAGCCGGAGTCCGGGAGGGGGCCGCCCCATGCGGTCTCGCCGGGCACGGAGAGCCGCACCAGCGTCCCCCGCTCGGGGTCGTCGGGCGTCGCCGGGGGGCGGCCCCTGCCGTCGCGTACGTGGCAGGAGGCGCACGCCTGGGCGTTGAAGAGGGGCCCGAGGCCATCCCGGGCCTCGGTCGAGGACGGGGCGGTCACCCAGTTCTGTGTGAAGAAGCTGTCGCCCACCTCGAACGACCTGCGCTCGGCGGCGCTGAGCCCGGGCATGGGCTGGCCGAAGGCGTTGATGGTGGCGAACCGTACCGTGGCGTCACCGCCGCCCGCCGGCTCCAGCAGACCGGAGCCGGGGTCGCTACAGGAGGCGACGATGGCGAGGGCGGACAGGACCAGGACCGCCCTCGCCATCCGTCGGCGGCGGCGCCTCACCCCGCTCCGAGTTCGATCCCGAGCGTGGTGGCGGCACCGGCGATCAGATCGCCCTGCGACTGGAGGTTGTTGATCGTGGCCAGGATCGCCTGCCGGCCGGGATCGTCGTCGGAGGCGTCGATGGTGAGATGCTGGTCGAAGGGCGCCGGGATGTCCTCAGCCAGTGAGACGCTCCCCTCGACGGTGGTGACCAGTTCGGTGGCGGCGTCGTCGTCGAGAAGGTCGGCGATGCCGGGACCGGTGACGTCGCCGTACTCACCGTTGACCACGGCGGCGATGCCGGCGGCGTTGGCGATGATGTCGTTGTGCGTGTTGTCGGAGAAGCAGGAGTGCTCGTCCTCCTGGCTGCGCTCCTCATAGGCGACCGACATCCGCTCTCCGGCCAGCTCACCGCTGCTCATCTCGCCGATGCCGGTGATGATCATCGCCAGCGCCTCGTCGGTGTCGAGAGCGACGAAGTCGGCGCGGTAGTTCTCCTGGTCCGGCGCCCAGGCGGCCACCAGCCCCTCCAGGTGCTCCAGGAGGAGGTCCGAGGCGGTGGCCAGGTAGATGGCGCGCCGGTCGGCGTTGGGAGCGGTCGCGTAGTCGGTGGCCGGCCGGTGGCCGGAGCCGTTCGGATCGAGATCCTGGCCCCACAGCAGGAACTCGATGGCGTGCCAGCCGGTGGATACGTTCGCCTCGCCGCCCTGCTCGTTGGCTTCGAGGAGCACATCGGCGGTGATGTCCGGGTAGCCGGCGGTGTCGTTGACGATGCCCGCCTCGGGGGCTCCCTCGACGTAGTCGATGTAGGCCTCGTCGAGGGGCCAGGCGTTGATGAGGCCCTCGGGCCCGTCCTCCTCGTTGTCGATGGGCCCGCCGTAGAAGCGGAAGGCCTCGGTGAGCCCGTAGTCGTCACGGGCGGCGAGCCATGCCTCCCTGGCGGCGGCGAGGGTGGTCTCGTCCGGCGAGGCGAGGAAGGCGTCGACGGCGCCGTCCATCTCCCGTGCCGATTCCAGGCTGGCGCCGTAGAGGGCGTGGACCCCCTCGGCGTACGTCTCGACCACCTCCTCGCGGGAGGCGCCGTCGTCCCCCCCGCAAGCGGCGACAACGAACATCGCCACCAACCCGACGCCGAGGAACTGCTTACGCACCATGTGTGGAACTCCCCTAACTGGTTCAGTCAGGCATACCTTATTTCCACTACAGCGGTGGTGCAAAACCGTATTACGTATCGCGTATCGCGTACTACGCAAGAGCCCCGCAGCAGTTCCCGGCCGGTACTGGATACTGGAATACCAAGACGCGCCGAGGGGGCCGCGGTCTCCCGCGGCCCCCTCGCTGCGAGCTTCAGGCGTCGTCGGGGATGGGGCAGACCCAGCCCAGGATCGGGTCGGGCTTGAACCCAGTCATGGCAGCATCGATCTCGGCAGCCGAGATGGGCGGCGCCACCACCTCCTCACCACGGGCGGCCACGGTCAAGGCCGCCGGGTCGAGGCGGAGGATGTCGATGGTGTTTCGACCGGAGTCGGCCACGTAGATCAGGTCCTTGTACAGCAGCGGGGTGTAGCTACTGGTGCCCTGGGGACGGTGGTAGGCCACCTGCACCGGCTGGTACGGGTTGCGGACGTCAAGCACCCGGAGCCCCTGCCCGTACCACGACATGTACACCAGACCGTCCTTCATACGGAAGTAGTGACCGGAGCAGTTGGAGGTGTTGGGGTCGTAGCCCTCCTGCTGCCATGGATGCCACGACGACAGGATCTCCAGCGAGAACGGGTTCTCCTGGGTGGACTTCCAGGCTTCACCGTTGTAGCTGCCCTTCAGCGAGGCGATGTAGAAGCGACCTCGCGCCGCGCAGTTGCCGTTGAAGTCCTCGTGGGTGGTGTAGATGATCTCGCCGGGCTGGAAGCCGTGGGCGGCGTAGTCGGAGCCGTCCTTGGCGAACGGGCGCACCGGGCGCTCCGGGTCACGCTGGCCCCGGTTGCCCGGGCGGTGCGCGGCGTCGATGGGCCGCTCGGCGTTGTGCACCACCGCCGGGCCCTCGATGTCCCAGATGACGGGCCCGCCGCCGCCGGCGTAGGGGATCGGGTCCCACGCCGTCGCCAGCCGCACCTCCTCGCGCACCGGGTCCCAGTGAGTCCCGCTGGTGCGGTAGCCGCGAACACCGCCGCGGCCGCTCACCCAGGCGATGCCGGCGTTGTCCACCTGCACGTCGTGGGCGTAGTCGGTGATGCCGTTGCGGCGGCCCAGATCGATGGGGTCGGGGAAGGTGTAGGGCCGGCGGGCGTCACGGATGTCGGTGACGAAGATGGGACGCCCGCGCCACTCCGGCGGCTGGTTGGACGCCGTCGCCGGGCCGCCGGTCCACAGGTAACGGCAGTCCTCGATGCACGTCGACGTGTGACCGGCAGGGACCTCATGGAACAGCAGCATCTCCAGGTTGGAGGGATTGCTGGCGTCGATGATGTAAAAGCCGCTCAGGCCGGAGTTCTGCGGGTGGTTGTAGGCCCGCGGGTCCCGGGACAGGAAGATGAGGTTGCGGCGCTGGTCGATGTTGGTCGACTCGCTCTGCCAGAAGGTCCCTGCGGTGTCACCCGGGAGCCTCAGCTCCTCGCTGGTGAGAAAGTCGAGCGGCGTCGGGTTCAGCGGGTCGGACAGGTCGAAGGTGCGCACGCCGAACCTGCCGACGGCCACCAGCACGTCGCCCTGGTCGTGATAGAGCACGTTGTTGGAAGTGATGCTGGTGAGCCCGGTGAGCGACCGGATGAACTCCAGGTTGTGGATCGGGCCTGGTGGCTGCTGGGCCTGTGCTGCCGGCGATACGCCGAGCAACGCCACCACCAATGACAACATGAGCAGTCGGCCGGTCATACGGGCCCGCCGTCCAGGCCCGGGCAAGGCCCGATCACGCGCGTTCCTGATGGTCGTACGCATCTCCGTCTCCCTCGGATCATGAGGCAACCCATCGCGGCACGCCCCACCAATGGTGACCGCACTTTATCGAGACGCCGTCGAGCGGGTCAACAAGCGGACGCGACTTGGGCGCCCCTTCGATCGGGGCGCCCAAGTCATCGAGTCACGTGCCGTCGAACGCCCTCCTACTCGGCCGCCTCCTCGGGGATGGGGCACATCCAGCCGAGGAGCGGATCGGGGGCCAGGCCCTCCATGACGGCGTCGATCTCGGCGGCCGACATCGCCGGCGCCGCCACGACCTCGCCGGTGGCGGCCACGTCGAAGGCCGCGTCCTCGAGGCGGAGGACGTCGATGACGCCACGGCCGCTGTCGGCGTTGTACACCAGGTCCTTGTACAGCATCGGGGTGTAGCTGCTGGTGCCGTTGGGCCGGAAGTAGGCCACCTGCACCGGGTTGTACGGGTCGCGGACGTCGATGGCTCGCAGACCCTGCCCGTACCAGGACATGAACACGACCCCGTCCTTCATGCGGAAGTAGTGGCCGGAGCAGCTACTGGTGCTGGGGTTGGACCCCTCCTGCTGCCAGGGATGCCATGTCGAGACGATCTCCAGCGCGAACGGGTTCTCCGGCGTCGACTTCCAGGCCTCACCGTTGTGGCTACCCCGCAACGAGGCGATGTAGAGCTTCCCGGTGGCGGCACAGGTCGACTGGAAGTCCTCGTGGGTGGCGAATACGAGCTCGCCGGGAGCGAAGCCGTGGGCGGCGAGGTCAGAGCCGTCCTTGGCGAAGGGCCGCTCGCTGCGATCGTTGTCTCGCTGCCCGCGGGGGCCGGGACGGTGGGCGGCGTCGATGGGCCGCTCGGAGTTGTGGATCGCGCCGCTCATGTTGTCCCAGGCAACCGGCCCGCCGCCGCCGGCGTAGGGGATCGGATCCCACGCCGTCGCCAGCCGCACCTCCTCGCGCACCGGGTCCCAGTGGGTCCCGCTGGTGCGGTAGCCGCGCACACCGCCGCGGCCGCTCACCCAGGCGATGCCGGCATTGTCGACCTCCACGTCGTGGGAGTAGTCGGTGATGCCGTTGCGGCGGCCCAGGTCGATGGGATCGGGGAAGGTGTACGGGCGGCGGGGATCGCGGATGTCGGTGACGAAGATGGGCCGTCCCACCCAGTCGGCGGGCTGGCCCACGGCCGGGGCGGGGCCACCGGTCCACAGGAAGCGGCAATCCTCGATGCAGGTGCTGGTGTGGCCTGCCGGGATGGGATGGTAGATGACGAGCTTGAGGTCGCTCGGGTTGCTGGCGTCGATGATGTAGACACCGCTGGTGCCGGTGTTCTGCGGCTTGCTGTACGCACGCGGGTCCCGGGACAGGAAGATCAGGCTGCGGCGATGGTCGACGTTGGTCGACTCGCTCTGCCAGAACGTCCCCGCCGTGTCGCCTTCCAGCCTCAGCTCATCGCTGGTGAGCTGACCGAGGGGAGTGGGGTTCTCCGGATCGGAGAGATCGAAGGTGCGCACCCCGAACCGGCCGACGGCGACCAGCACGTCGCCCTGATCGTGGAACAGCACGTTCATCGAAGTGATGCTCGGGGTCCCGGGGATGCTGCGGATGTACTCGAAGTTGTCGATGTCCCCGGCCGGCGGCTGTGCCTGTGCCGCCGGCGTGATGCCGAGCATCGCCAGCACCATGATCAACAAAGTCAGCCTGCCGGCGAACCGCCGGCGCCTTGCCGCTCCTGGCACGGCGTTGCCCCCACTCGTATCGGTCATAGGTTGCCTCCCTAGTTGGCACGCGCCCCCAACAGGCGCCGCCCAAGTAGGCGGCACTGTAACGGGAGCCTTCCGGCGCCGTCAATCGATTGCAG
>CAZOGW010000020.1:24576-35290 GCA_964579415.1 uncultured Acidimicrobiaceae bacterium
GCTCGGCACGGCATGCCTCGTCCACCACGCCCAGGAAACGGCTCCGAAGGGCAGGATGATCAGCCAAGCGAAGATACGGTAGATCAGGGTCGCCGCCACCACCTGGTTCACCATTCCCGCCGGCGCCCCCACGCCGAGGATGGCTACGTATGCCGCCTCGGCCACGCCCAGGCCGCCGGGTGTGATGGGGATCACCGTGATCACCTGGACCAGCGCGAACGCCGCGAACACGGTCACCCAATCCGCCTGCAGTGGTGTAACGCCGACCACCCTCAGCGAAGCCAGCAGGATGAAGAAGAGGGCCGCCTGCTGGGCCAGGGCGGCGGGGATGGCCAGCGGTGAGCGGTTCCGCATGACCCGGCCGGTGTGCCTGCGGAACTCCACAGCGCGCCGCTCCAGGTCGTCGGCGAGCGAGTCGGGGGTGTGGATGCGGAACCTGCGGGCGATGCTGTGCGCCGCCGTGCCCGCCCACTTCCCCAATCTCCGGGCGGTGGCCTCGGAACGCATCAGCAGCCACAGGCCTACGCCGGTGATCACCAGCACGGCGACGGCGATGTAGGCAACGCCCTCGACCCGGTCGTCCTCCCGGCCAACCATGACGAGCAGCAGTGCGGCGAGGAGGGGCAGCGCCACCTTGGCCATGGTCGAGTAGAAGAGCCAGAGGACCACCGAGGAGCTGGTCTGGGTTCCGTCGAGGCCCCAGCTGCGGAACATGGCGTAGCGTGCGGCCAGGTCCGAAGGGCCCGGAACCACGCTGGCGATGGCCGCCGGGGCCAGGTAGGCGGGGAGGGCGTACCTGACCGGCAAGCCCGGCGTCACCGCCAGCACCAACGCCGCCTCCACGAGGAAGCGCCCCATCGCCGCCGCCAGCAACAGCGTCCATTCCTTGAGGGTGAGGCCCCCGATCGCCGCCCACACCTCGTGCCAATCGGCCACCTGCGTGAGCAGGAGCCACAGCAACACCACGACGATGACCGGACCGAGAATGCGGATGACGAGCTGCGAGCGCGACGTCTTCTTCGATTCTGTCGTCTCGTCCGAGTCCGGGGGGCCCGCCATGATCGTCAGGAGCCTACCCGTAGACCCTCCGACCGGCGGTCTCGAGCCCTACCAGCCGGCGGCGATGTACTTGGGCTCGAGGAACTCGAGCATTCCCTCATGGGCGCCTTCGCGGCCTACACCGGACTGCTTGACGCCCCCGAACTGGGCTGCGGGGTCGGAGATGAGGCCGCGGTTGATGCCGACCATCCCCGCCTCGATCCGCTCGGCGAGGCGCAGGTTCCGTGCCAGGTCGCCGCCGTACAGGTACGACGCCAGCCCGAAAGGGGTGGCGTTGGCCAGCGCCACCGCCTCGTCGTCCGAATCGAAGGTGACGATGGGGGCGACGGGCCCGAACACCTCCCGATCGAGCACCGGGTTGTCGGCGCTGACTCCGGCGAGCACGGTCGGCTCGAAGAAGAACCCGGGACGCTCCAGTGCGCTGCCTCCCGTGACCACCGACGAACCGGCCCTGGTGGAGATGCCCACGGCCTCGGCCATGTCGTCCTGGGCACCCCGGTCGATGAGCGGACCCAACTCGACGCCGTCCTCCAGGCCGGGACCGACGCGCAGCGAGGCCATCGCCCGCGAGAAGGACGCGGTGAACTCGTCGGCGACGGCGGCGTGGACCAGGAACCGGTTGGCGGCGATGCAGGATTGCCCCCCGTTGCGGATCTTGGCGACCATGGCTCCCTCGACGGCGGCGTCGATGTCGGCGTCGTCGAGGACGAGGAAGGGAGCGTTCCCACCCAACTCCATCGAGCAGTTCACCACCCGCCGCGACGCCAGGGCGAGCAGCTTGGAGCCCACCTCGGTCGATCCGGTGAACGACAGCTTGCGCACCCGGGAGTCGGCCATCAACGCCTCGATGAGCTCACCGGAGCGCCGTGCCGTCACGATGTTGAGCACGCCGCGGGGTAGTCCCGCCTCCTCCATCACGGCGGCCAGCGCGAGGGCGGTGAGGGGGGTCGCCGACGCCGGCTTGAGCACCATGGTGCAGCCGGCGGCGACGGCAGGCCCGATCTTGCGGGTGGCCATGGCGGCGGGGAAGTTCCACGGCGTCACCAGCAGCGACACGCCGATGGGTTGATGAAGGATGATGATGCGCTTGTCGCCGGCGGGGGCGGTGCTGATCTCACCGATGTTGCGGACCGCCTCCTCGGAGTACCAGCGGAAGAACTCGGCCGCGTAGCGCACCTCGCCCTTGGCCTCCGGCAGCGCCTTCCCCATCTCCCGCACGATCAGCTCGGCGAGACCGTCGAGGCGCTCGATCATGATCTCGTAGGCGCGACGCAGGATCTCGGCTCGTACCCGGGGAGCGGTGGCGGCGAACGACTCCGCCGCCTCGGCGGCGGCGGACACCGCGGCAAGACCGTCCTCCACCGATCCGGCGGCAACCGCGGTGAGCGGCCGGGCGGTCGCCGGGTCGAGGACGTCGATCTCGGCACCGTCGCTGGCCTCGCGCCACTCCCCACCGATCCACAGCTTGGTGCCGCCGGAGCGGACGAGATCGTCAACCGCGGTCATGAGGACTCCTTAGGAGAGTATCCAGTTGCCTCAACTCACTCACTCTTGCTGCTGCTCCGACGAACCGCTTCCACGACGAACCCCAGGTCACGGGAGCCTTCGCCGGTGGCGATGAGGCCGGCGGTGACCTGGCGGGTGCGCTCGGCCTGGGGCATGTCGACGCCGGCGGCGTCGGCTGCGTCGGCCACCAACTCCTGGTCCTTGATCGCCAGGTCGAGGGTGAACGTCACCGGGGCCTCCAGCGGATCGACGTAGTTGGGGGCCCGGTATTTGACCAGGGGCGCCCCGGCGGCGCCGCGACCGATGACGTCGACGGTGACGGCGGGATCCACCCCGGCCGTCTCGGCGAGCACCACCGACTCCCCCACCGCCTGGTTGATGGCGAAGATCACCGAGTTGACCGCAAGCTTGAGCACGGCGCCGGCGCCGGGGGGCCCTACGTGGATCGGCTCACCGAGGGCCTGCAGCACCGGCTCGGCCCGGGCGTACGCCTCGTCGGTGGCACCGGCCATGATGAGGAGGGTGCCGGCCTCGGCGCCGGGGGTGCTCCCCGACACCGGGGCGTCCACCAGGTCGACGCCACCCGCGGCCAGGACCTGGCGTGCCTGTGCCACCGCGGTCGGTCCCGACGTTCCCATGTCGATGAACAGCGAACCGGGCCGTAGCGCCGTCACGGCGTCGCCGACGACACCGAGCAGGGCGTCGCCGTCGGCGAGCATGGTGACGACGACGTCGGCTTCGGCAACGGCGGCGGCCGGCGTGACCCCGATGCGGCCCCCGTTCGTCTCCACCCAGGCCTCCGCGGTGGCCAGGGTGCGGTTGTGGACGACGACATCGAAGCCCTTGCGGGCCAGGTTGGCCGCCATCAGGCTTCCCATGCGGCCCAGGCCGGCGAAGGCGACCGTGAGCGTCGTCGAGGTCATCCCAGCGACTTCCTGATCGTCTCCGCGGTACGCTCGGCGTTGGGGATCACACTGTCCTCGAGAACCTCCGCCGACGGGAGCGGGATGTGGGGGGTGGTGATGCGCACCACCGGGCCGTCGAGGTCCCAGAACGCCTCGTCGCTCACGATGGAGGCGATCTCGGCGCCCCATCCCAGCACCCGCGGGTTCTCCTCGACGGTGAAGAGCCTCCCGGTGCGCGCCACCGAATCGAGCACCGAGGCCGCATCGAGCGGTATGAGGGAGCGCAGGTCGATGACGTCCACCGAGATCCCCTCGGCGGCGAGCAGTTCGGCGGCGGCGGTGGCCACCGGCACCATGGCCGCCAGGGCGACGACGGTGGCGTCGCTCCCCTCCCGCAGCGTGGTGGCGACACCGAGCGGCTCGAGGATCTCGCCGTCGGGCACCTCGCCCTTGGTGGACATGAGGCTCTTGTGCTCGCAGAACAGGACCGGGTCGGGGTCCCGCACCGAGGCCGCCAGGAGGCCGACGACGTCGCGGGGGTTCGACGGGGCCACCACCTTGAGGCCGGGGATCATCATGCACCAGTTCTCCACCGACTGGGAGTGCTGGGCGCCGAACCGGGACCCGCCGCCGTTGGCGGTACGGACCACGACCGGAATGGTGACCTGGCCGTCGGTCATGTAGCGGGTCTTGGCCATCTCGTTGGCGAGCAGGTCGAAGCACACCGCGATGAAGTCGGAGAACATGATCTCGGCGATCACCGGGATGCCGGTCATGGCGGCGCCCATGGCAGCCCCGAGGATGGCCTGCTCCGAGATGGGGGTGTCGCGGATGCGGGAGGGACCGAACTCGTCGATGAGGCCCACCGTCGTCTTGAACACGCCGCCGGCGGCGGCGATGTCCTCACCCAGCATCACCAGCATCGGGTCGCGGCGCATCTCCTGGGCGATGCCCACCGCCACCGCGTCGCGATAGGTCAGTTCCGCCATGTGGCACTCCCGTCGGCCCAGACGTCGGTGAAGGCGGACGCCAGGTCGGGAAGGGGCCCGGCCTTGGCGAACTCGGTGGCCTCCGTCACCACGTCGGCGATCTCCTTGTCGATGGCCGCCAGAGCGTCCTCGGGCACGCCCAGCTTCAAGAGGCGGTCGTGGTAGATCACGATGGGATCGTGCGCCTTCCAAGCCTCCACCTCCTCGGCGGGGCGGTATTTGCCCGGATCGGCGCGGCTGTGGCCTCCATGGCGGTAGGTCACCGCCTCGACCAGGGAAGGACCGCCGCCCTCACGCGCCCTGGCGATGGCGGCACGAGCCGCGGTGTACACCGCGTCGGCGTCGTTGCCGTCCAGCTTCACCGGTTCCAACCCGTAGGCGGGAGCCCGGTCGGCGGCGGGGCTGGGAACCGCGGTCACCAGGTCGATCGGGGTGTACTCCATGTAGAGATTGTTCTCGCACACGAACACGGTGGGCAGGTTCCACACCGCGGCGAAGTTGACCGCCTCGTGGAAGGCTCCGATGTTGGTGGTGCCGTCACCGAAGAACGCCACCGCCACCTGGTCGGTGCCACGTAGCTGTGCCGCCCAGGCGGCGCCGTTGGCGATGCACAGGTGGGCGCCGATGATGGCGTAAGAGCCCATCATCGAATGCTCCACCGAGGTGAGGTGCATCGAGCCACCCTTGCCGCCGAGGAGGCCGTTGCTCCGGCCCAGCAGCTCGGCCATCACCGCACCCGGCGGGACACCCTTGGCCAGGGTGTGGGCGTGGCCGCGGTAGGTGGCGAACACGTAGTCGTCGGGCCGCATCGCCGCGGCGAACCCGGCGGCGATGGCCTCCATGCCCAGCGACAGGTGTGACGTCCCCTTCACCAGGTTCTGCATGAACAGGTCGTATGCCCGCTTCTCGAACTGGCGGAGGAGCTGCTGGGTGCGGTACAGCTCCTTGCGCTCGTCGAGCTCGAGGCCGTTGTCGGCGTTGGAGTCGTCCACCTCGCCGGGCAGGCGCGGCGGACGGCTGGAATAATCGACCAGCTCGGTGGGAAAGGTCTCGGCGCTCATCTTCGGCTCAGTACTCGTTGGCAACCATGAGCTCCTCACAGGGGAAGAGCGTGATCACCTTGCAGCCGTCATCGGTCACCACCAGCTCCTCTTCGATGCGGGCCGCGGAGCGGCCGTCCGATGCAGGAGCGTAGGTCTCCAGCGCGAACACCATACCGACCTCGATCTCCACCGGATCGTCGAGCGAGTTGAGGCGGCTGATGATGGGCCGCTCGTGCAGCCCGACGCCGACACCGTGGCCGAACTGAAGCCCGAAGGCGTCCATCTCGCTCTCGAAGCCGAACTCGGTCGCCTCCGGCCACACCCGGGCGATGTCGTCGGTGGAGGCTCCCGGCTTCACCAGCTCGATGCCGGCGTCCATCCATTCCCGGGCCTGCTTGAAGGCGTCGCGCTGGGCCTGGGTGGCGCGGCCGACGCCGAGCGTGCGGTAGTAACAGGTGCGGTAGCCGTTGAAGGCGTGGATGATGTCGAAGTAGGCCTGATCGCCGGGACGGATGAGGCGGTCGGAGAAGACGTGCGGGTGCGGGCTGCACCGCTCGCCGGCGATGGAGTTGACAGCCTCGACGAACTCGGAACCCATCTCGAAGAGCCGGGCGTGAGCCAGGCCGACGACGTCGGACTCGCGGACGCCGGGCTTGAGATACTCGTAGATGTCCTGGTACACGGCGTCGACCATGGCGCACGCCTGGGTGAGCAGGATGATCTCGTCGGGGTTCTTGATCTCCCGAGCCCGCATCATGAGCTGCTGGCCGTCGGCGACGTTGATGCCGGCGGCATGGAGGGCAAGGAACACCGAAGTCTCCGACATGTCGACGCCGAGCGGCATGTCGGCGACGCCCTCCTCCCTGAGGATGGAGGCGAGCTCCTCGGCGGCGCGTGTCTGCAGGCCGGCGGTGGGGGCGATGGCGCCCTGCAGCCCGGTGTTGCCGCCGATGGAGTTGCCGGCGTCGTACATCGAGGGGAGCTGGAGGCGGTGAGCCTTGGCGGCCGAGCCGAAGTCCCAGATACGGGGCCGCCCGGTGCGGGTGATCAGGGCGTATCTCTCGCCCTTGTTGAACGCCCAGTAACCGATCTGGGTAGCGGTGGCGTAGCGGATGTTGGACGTCTCGAAGAGGAGGATGGCGCCCAGATCCGAGTTGGCGAGTTGCTCCTGAACCCGCGCCAGCCGGTACTCACGAAGCCGCCGGAAGTCGACACGCTCCTCCCAGTCGACCGCCATCACGCCCGGCGCCGGGCTGGTCGCTACCGGAAACTCTCCTGCTGGCATGGCCGCTCCTTCCCTCCAGGCGATGACACCCGTTCCTCTTGGACCCCCACTTACCGGAAGATACCGCGCCGAACGGGCCACGGCGCCGCCGGGCAAACCTAGAAGTGCTGTTGAACCTGTGTCAAGTGTCACTACCCACGCCCGTGCCGTGTCACTGTTTGCCGGTGGTGACCGTGCTCACTACCGTCGGCCGCGATGCGTTGATAGTCGGGAGGTAGGTCGACGATGGGTGCAGCCGCAGCCAGCAGGCACATAGTCCGTAAGGGCGCCGACGCCGTATACAGGCCCTCACCGATCCTCGCCGGCCATGCCACCGGCCACTCGGCGTGGATCTGTGTCGACCACACCGTGCCCGGAGCAGTCCACACCACGTTCACCGCCCACAAGCTCGAGGACGGTGGCCGCATCGACCGCCACGTGCAGTCGTACGAGGAGAGCGTCTACGTCCTCGAGGGCGAGGTGGTGATCGACACCCCCGACGGCGCCTACACCCTGGTGCCCGGCGACTACGCCTTCGTCCCCATCGGGCTGCCGCACTCGCTGCGCAACGTCTCCGGCGCCCCGGCGCGGTGGGCCGAGATGCTGACTCCCCAGCCGCGACCCGACCACGACTGGGACACCTTCTTCGTCCCCGCCGTGCCCGACCAGGAGCCACGACCCGTCGACGTGCGCGATCCCCGCACCAGGTCGGCAGGCCACATCTCCGCAGACAACATGGAAGTGGACAAGCAGACCCAGGACCGCCTGGCGGTGTCGGCCAGCATGCGCACCGCCCTGCTGGTCTACAGCGGGATCACCGTGAAGATGATGGTGGACACCGACCTGGGATCGCAGCTGCACACGATGTTCATGGTGCAGTACGTGCCCGGCGGCTTCGCCGGCAAGCACGACCACCCGCTGGAGGAGGCATACCTGTTCGTGTCCGGCGCCGCCGACGCCACGTTCGACGACGCCGAGTACCTCCTGGAGGAGGGCGACTTCGGCTTCGCCGGCGTGGGGTGCGTCCACAGCTTCCGCAACCACAACGACGACGCCCTGGTTCGCTGGCTGGAGACCCAGGCCCCGGGCCCGCCGCCCCGCCACACCTACCGGTTCGCCCGGGATTGGGAATACTTGAGGGGTGTGTTGGGCTAGCGCAGGACGTCTATCCAGCTAGCGCAGGGAGGTACTTGGTACTTGGTACTTGGTACTTGGTAGATGCAGCAAGGCAGTTCGGGCGCGTCCGGTGAAACGCCGCTCGCAGTGGCGGACATGAGTGGATGTCAAGCCAAGTACTGAATACTGGATACTGCCGTAACAAGGAGCCAGGAGTGACCGCGGTCGTGGAGCTGCCACCCGGACTGGGTACCGAAGCCAAGGCGCGACGGAGGTTCGAGGAGCTGTTCGTAGCCGAATCGGACGCGGTGCTCGGCTACGCCTTGCGCAGGGTGGAACATCCCGAGGACGCCGGCGACATACTGGCCGAGACCTTTCTCGTCGCCTGGCGGCGCATCCCCGACGTTCCGCCGGGAGACGAGGGCAGGCTGTGGCTGTACGGGGTGGCGCGCCGCGTTCTCGCCAACCACCGTCGCGGGTCCGGCAGGCGGCGCCGGCTCGGCGAGCGGCTGTCGGCTGCCCTGGCGGACGAGTTGCTTCCCCATGTGCCGTCGGACCGCGTGGAGACCTCGCTGGTGGTCGGCGACGCCATGGATCGCCTTCCCGAAGAAGACCGCGAGTTGCTCCACCTCACTTCCTGGGAAGGGCTCACCCCCACCGAACTGGCGACGGTGCTCGCCATCCCCGCCGCCACCGTGCGCACCCGGCTGCACCGCGCCCGCCGCCGGCTGGCGGCGATCCTCGAGGAATCCGGGCTGGGCGGCGAACGCAACGACTCGAACGGACATGTAGCGGCCAGCGGGCACCCGCCCGCCGGGTACGAGGAGGAACCGACGTGAACGACCACGAGATCGACGCACTGGTGGGCGCATCCGCCACCATCGACGACACCCAGGTCGCCGCGCTCCACCTCTCCGCCCAGAAGCTCGAGCTGATGGAGGAGATCATGTCCGCACCACCTTTGGAGAAGACAGCCGATGTCACGCCTTTGCCGGTGCCGTCCGGCCGTCGCCGTCGCACCCGCCTGCTGGCGCTGGTGGCGGCCGTGGCGATCACCGCAGCCGTGGTGGTCGTCCAGCCCTTCCGTGACGAGGGCGCGGCGTGGGCGGCCGAGCTCGTCGCCGTTGCCGAGGCGGCGCCCCGCCTGCTCGTCGCCGACGGCGCGTGGACCGTGCAACGGGTCGACGCCTTCGACGCCGCCTACGGGGAGATCACCTTCACCGACGGGGAGCGGACAGCCGACCTGCACTGGTGGGAACCTGACGATTTCGCCGGGCACATCGCCGACCGCACTTCCACCGCCGACCTGGTGCGGGAGATCGATGTGCTGGGAAACCCGGCCACGCTGGCTCGCTATGCCGGCACCGACGACTACACCACGAGCTGGCTCTACGAAGACCACACGCTGCAACTCCGTGGCGAGTTCCCCAGCGTCGACGACTACCTCGCCGTGCTGGAATCTTTGGAGCCGGTCGACATCGACGCCTGGCTGTCGGCGATGCCTGCCAGCGTGGTGAAGCCCGACGAGATGAGCGCCACCGCCGCCGCCATGTTGGAAGGGGTGCCCTTGCCTGACGGCTTCGACATCGCCGTCGCCGGGCTGGACGGGAAGGTTACGGACCGCTATCAGGTCGGTGCCCGGGTCAGCGGCGCCGTTGCCTGCGCCTGGATCGCACAGTGGCTGGATGCCACCGCCGCCGGCGATGAGACAGCCGCTCAGGAAGCCGTCGACGCCATGGCCACGTCCCACACCTGGCCGATCCTCCTCGAGATGGATCCCCAGGGAGGCTGGTCCGGAGCGGTGTGGGAGTACGCCGACGCAATCGGCGGGGACGGAACCGTCATCGGCGGTCGCACGCTCACCGTTGAGGAGAGCTACCAGGATGCACTGGGTTGCTAGGCGGCGTCGTCGCCTGGCGACGGCCACATCCGGTACCCCGGTGTCCGGTACGTATCGAGGCAAGGGAGGGCGTGGCCCGGCACGGTGTTGCCGGGTCTCGCCCTCCCCGGTGGCGTCGCGAGATATCGTGGTGCGTGTGCTCCAGGCTTGGCGTGAGAACTGCGGCGGTGCTGGTCGGGGTCGCGCTGGGATTGACTGCGTGCGGATCTCCACCTGACGTCGCCGCCACCACGGCGGCGGAGGCCGCGGGAGACTCCGGCGAGTTGGCCGGATTCGTGCGGACGCCGCTACCCGAGGTGGGGGCGCTCTCGCTTCCAGACGCCTCCGACGGGGGGCAGGCATTCGCCCTACAGGCCGGCGAGGACGGGCTCCTTCTCTTCTACTTCGGCTACACGTCGTGCCCCGACGTGTGCCCCACCACCATGGCGGACGTGCGCTCGGCCATCGGCAAGCTGGGCGACGACGGCGAGCGGGTGTCCCTGGCGATGGCCACCATCGATCCGGAGCGGGACAGAGATGATGTTCTCACCGGCTACGTCCACGCCTTCGTCCCCGGCGGCCACGCCCTACGCACCGAAGACGGCGACGCCCTGCAAGAGGTCGCCGACGCCTTCGGAGTCACCTATGACGTCACCACCAACCCCGAGGGGGAAATCGAGGTCGTCCATACCGGATCCCTCTTCGGGATAGACGACCAGGGCCGCCTCCAGGTCACCTGGCCTTTCGGCTTCAGCGCGGATGATCTAGCTCGCGATATGAAGATCCTGTTGGACAGATGACAGTACAACGTACTACGTACTACGTAGTACGTACTACGTACTACGCAAGAACTCGCGATTCCGGGCGCTGACGTGATACGTGATACGTGATACGTAGCACGTAGTCAGCTACATCGCCAATATGCCGCCGTCGACCACCAGGTTGATCCCATT
>CAZOGW010000021.1:0-34704 GCA_964579415.1 uncultured Acidimicrobiaceae bacterium
ATCCTCCCCCGCCGCTTCGGCGGGGGAGGTGTCCGATCGGCTCGCCTGGCGCAGTCAGACCTGATCGCGCGGCGCAGTCTTGCTGTGGGCCGATCGGACGGAGGGGGTCTTCGTCCGAGGTCCGTGTTGAGCTTGCCCCGAGGCTGTGGAGGGCGCGCCAAGAAGACCCCCCTCCCCCCTGCCTCCGCAAAGCCTCCGCCAGCGGTACTCCCCCCGCAAAGCCGGGGGGAGACAAAGCCGGCCCTCGACCCGCCCTCCGCAAAGCCTCCATTCGGCCCACTCCCGCGAAAGAGAGCGCGGACCCGGGCACAGACAAGGAGGGAACCACACGAAGGCAACTGTCGTGCCAACCTGGGCGACCGGCTCACGCCCTCGAATGCCGGCTCTTCGGTAAGTCATGAACCCGGGTCCGCGTCGGCGACCCTACCAACTCAGCGCGGCGATCCGCCCGAGACGGTTCTCCTAGCCCTGAATCGCAGACCGGCGCTCCAGGCGCTTGGAGACGACCTTGGAGGACTCGCCAGGTTCCATGGTGACGCCGTAGAGGATGTCGGCGGCTTCCATGGTCTGCTGTTGGTGGGTGATGATGACGAGTTGGGCCGACTCACGCAGGGTTGCCACCAGCCGGAGGAAGCGGCGCAAGTTGGAGTCGTCGAGGGCTGCCTCCACCTCGTCGAGGACGTAGAAGGGGCTGGGCCTGGCCCGGAACACGGCGAAGAGGAACGCCAGCGCGGCCAGAGAGCGCTCCCCGCCCGACAGCAGCGAGAGGCGGCCCACCTTCTTGCCCATCGGCTGCGCCTCGATCTCGACGCCGGACGTGAGCGGGTCGCCGGGGTCGGTGAGGCGGAGGCGACCCCGCCCGCCGGGGAACACCAGGGAGAAGCTCTCCTGGAAGTAGGCGTCGATCTCGTCGAAGGCGGTGCGGAACATCGCCGCCATCTCGTCGTCGAGGGCGGAGATCACCTTGCGCAGCTCCCGGGCGGACTGCTCCAGGTCGGCGAGCTGGCCCTCCAGCAGCTCGACATGGGTGCTCAGCTCGGCGTACTCGGAGGCGGCCAGCGGGTTGATGGGGCCCATACGGCGCAGTTCGGCCTCACGGGTGGCCAGCAGGCCGGTGAGGTCACCGTCCTCGACCTGGGGACGGGAAGCGGCCAGCGCCTCCTCCTCGGAGGTGTCGGCGTCGCGGCGCAGCCCTTCGGCTACGGACTGGCGGCGCACCGTCGACTCGGCGATCTCTATGGACAGCGTCGCCACAGTGTCCTTGCCGGTTGCGATGCCCCGCTCCAGCTCGCCGCGGCGACGCTGGGCGGCGTCGAGGCGCCCGTCGGCCTCACCGACCCGGGATCGCAGGTCGCGCTGACGCTCGCGGAGGGCCTCGATGTGGCGCCGCACCAGGGTCTCGGCGTCGCGGGCGGCCTCCTCGATGTGCTGCAGGCGGTCGACGGTGCCCGGCGAGACCGGGGCTCCGTCCATCACATCCATCTCGGCGGCGACGGCGGCGAGTCGGGAGTCGACCAGCCGGCGCCGTTCCACCAGACCCGCCAGAGCGGCGGTGGCGTCCTCGCGGAGGCGGCGAGCCTCGTCACGGCTGCGGGCGACCTCCTGACGTTTGCGGTTGAGTGCCTCCCATGCCTCCTGGCGGCGGCGCTCCTCGCCCTCGAAATCGGCGAGCCGCTCACGGATCTCGGCGATGCGCTCCTGGCGGGCCGCGGCAGCCTGGGCGATGGTGCGGCCCCGCTCGTCGAGGCGGACGATCTCGGCCTCTCCCTCGGCCCGGGAGCGGCCGTTGATGGCCAGGGCCTCGGTGTGGCCGCCGAGGCGGGCCTCGAGCCGCTCCAACGCCTCCAGAGCCGACCGATCCGCCTGGCGGGCGGTCTCGCGCTCGCGGCGGGCGGTGTTGAGCCGGCTGGCGGCGCGGGCGGCCTCGGTGACCGCGATCTCATGGGCGACGTTGGCGGCTTCGAGCGCGGCGTACCCGGCGCCGTCGCTGTCGGCGAGACGCATCCCCCGCACCGAGACGACGTCACCCTCGGGGGTGACGGCCCGCAGATGGGGATGCTTGCCTACCAGGCGCCAGGCGGTGTCCCATCCCTCGACGACGACCACGTCGCCGAGGAGCCGGGTCGCCAGGGCGCGGTCGGCTCCCGGCCCGAGACGGTCCACCAGCACATCGCCGCCCCAGGCGGGGGCGACGTCGGCGGCGGGGACCTCACCCTCGCCGCTGGGGCCGACGACGACGGTGATCCCGCCCAAGCCTTGTGACTTGAGGTCGGACACGGCGCGGTGGAGGCTCTCGGGGCCACCGGCGACGAGGGCGTCGGCCCACAGCCCTAGTGCGCCGTCGACCGCGGCGGCGAGGTTCTCGGGCACGTCGATGCGGGACACCACCGTGCCGACGATGCCCTCCGCGTCGGCGGCGCGGCGGCGGGCCTCGGGGTCGGTCAGCCCGTGGAGGGCACCCTCGATGGCCTCGACCCGGGCGGCGGCGGCGGCCTTGGCGATCTGGGCGGCGCGGTCGTCGGCCTCGGCGGCCTCCAGCCTGTCATGGGCCGCGGCCCGGACCGCGGTGGATGCCTCGTAGGTCTCCTGGGCATCCACGGCCTGCGCGTCGACCTGGTGGATCTCTGCCAGGAGCGATGCGGCCTCCTCCTTCTCCTCGGAGAGACGCGCTTCGACCACCTCGCGGCGCCGGCCGATGCCGTCGCTCTCACGCTGGTCACGCTCGGAGGCCACCTCCAGCGAGCGCAGATCGCCGCGCAGGCTGGCGACCACTCCTTCGGCGGGTAGCTGCGCCTGCTCTGCGAGCAACCTCTCTTCGTCCTCCAACGCCTGGAGGGAGATCTCGCGGCGTTCCGCCAGCGCCGTCGCCTCCGCCTCCCGGGCGGCCAGGGCGGACCGCTCGGCGGCCAGGTCGGCATGCTCCAGCTCCATGTCACGCCGGCGGCCCTCGGCGCCGTCGATACGGCTCTGCAGGGCGGTGCGCCGCTCCCGGGAGACCATGGAGATGCGGCGGAGCCGTTCGGCGACGGTCTCGAGGCGGGCCGCGGCCGCAGTGTCCCGCTCCAGCGCCCGGCCCACCTCTCCGGCGGCGACCCGCAGGGGGTCGAGTCCCGCCACCAGTTCGTCGAGCTCCACGGTGGCGGCGTCGACCGCGGCGTCCGCGGTCGCCTTGGCGGCGGTGGCGGCGGTGAGCCTCCCGTCGAGTGAGCGCATCTCCTCGGCCCCCAGCCAGAGGCGCAGGGCGCGTATCTCGGCCCGCACCGACTCGTGACGCTCGGCAGCGTCGGCCTGGCGCTTCAGCGGGCGGAGGCGGCGCCGCTCCTGTTCCAGGATGTCGTTGAGGCGGTCGATGTCGATGGCGGTCTGCTCCAGGCGCCGCACCGAGCGGTCCCGCCGGCTGCGGTGTTTGGTGACCCCGGCGGCCTCCTCGATGACGGCGCGGTGCTCGTCGGGCCGGGCGTTGAGGATGTCGCCGATCTGGCCCTGACCAACCAGGACGTGCTGGTGGCGGCCGACGCCACCGTCGGAGAGCATCTCCTGCAGGTCGAGGAGCCGGCAGGCGGTCCCGTTGATGGCGTACTCGGAGGTGCCGTCGCGGTAGAGCCGCCGGGTCATCGACAGTTCGGCGATATCGAGCGGGAAGAAGCGGTCGGCGTTGTCGAAGGTGAGCGTCACCTCGGCGCGGCCCAGCGCGGGGCGGGAGGCGGTGCCGGCGAAGATGACCTCGTCCATCTTGGTGGTGCGCAGCGTGCTGGCGGCCTGGGTGCCCATCACCCAGGCGATGGCGTCGAGCAGGTTCGACTTACCCGACCCGTTGGGCCCCACCACCACGTTGACCCCCGCGTCGAAGTCGAGCCGGGTCCGAGTCGCGAACGACTTGAACCCCACCACGGAGAGCGATTTCAAGAGCACGAGAAGACTCTAGAGGCGTGGAATGACAAGCCTGGGATTATCCGCAGAGGCAGGTACTTGGTACTTGGTACTTGGTATCCGCGACTTACCAAGTACCAAGTACCAAGTACCTCCCCGCTCCGAGAGACGACCCAAGACCCTGGATCACGTTTGACACACCGGACACCAATGCGACGACCTCTGCCTGATCACGGTCCTCCTGATCGGCGTTCCGCAGCGACGGCAGGGGAGATCCTCGCGGCCGTAGACGAGCAACCGCGAGGTGAACTCGCCCGCCCGGCCGTCGGGGAGCAGGTAGGCGAGGTCGTCGAGCGTGGTGCCGCCGCGGGCCAGCCCGGCCGCCATCGTGGTCTTGATGGCGGCCCGCAGCGCCTTCACCTCGTCCCCGCCGAGGCTGCCTCCCGGGCGCTGCGGGGCGATCCGGGCCCGGTACAGCGCCTCGTCGGCATAGATGTTGCCCAGGCCGGCGACGATGCCCTGGTCGAGGAGGAGCGCCTTGAGCGGGGCGGTGCGCCCCTCCAAGGCCGCCGCCAGGGCCCGGCTCGGCGGGAGGTCCTCCAGAGCGTCGCGGCCCAGCCTCCCCAACGCCGAGGCGGCCAGCTCGTCGTCGACGAGCGCCAGCACGAAGCCGAAGGTGCGCGGGTCGACGAAGCGCACCTCGGTGCCGTCGTCGAGGCGGAACACCACGTTGGTGTGTGGCGACTCCTCGTCGCCGACGCGGGACAGCCCGAAACGACCCGACATTCCCAGGTGCGCCACCAGGGTGACGCCGCCGTCCAGGTCTCCGACGAGGAACTTGCCGTGGCGCCGCAGCCGCTCCACCATCCTCCCGGTGACCCGGCGGGAGAAGTCGGAGGGCTGCTCCTGGTAGCGGACCATACGGTCGCGGCGCACCTCGACGGCGACGATCCGCCGACCCACCATCGCCGGCTCCAGGTGCCGGCGGGTGGTCTCGACCTCCGGCAGTTCAGGCATCGAGCGAGTCCGTCGCCTGCTCCGCCGCCGCCTGCTCCGCCCGCTTCTTCGAGGTACCGGTGCCCTCGCCGAGCAGGCGCCCCCCGGCGAACACCCGCGCCGAGAAACGCTTGGCGTGCGCCGGCCCCTCCTCGCGCACCTCGTAACTGGGACGGACACCGTCACGGGCCAGCATCTCCTGCAGGCGGGTCTTGAAGTCCCTCTCCCCGGGCGCCACGGCGCGCCGGTCGATGAGACGCCCCCAGTGACGGATGACCAACTCGGCGGCGCCGATGAACCCCAACTCGACGTACACCGCCCCCACCAGCGCCTCGACGACGTCACTGACCAGCGAATCCTTGTCGGCGCCGCCGGCAAGCTCCTCGCCGCGGCCCAGCATGATGGCGGGGCCCACCTCCAGGTGGCGGCCGATGCGGGCGAGGACCTGCTCGCTGACGACCGAGGCCCGCACCTTGGCCATCTCGCCCTCGGTCATCCCGGGCCACTTGTCGAACAGGTAGTCGGTGACGGCGAGCTGGAGTACGGCGTCCCCGAGAAACTCGAGCCGTTCATAGGAGATGGTGTCCTGGTGTTCGCCCGCGTACGAGCGGTGCAGCAGCGCCTCGCGCAGCAGTGGCCGGTCTGTGAAGCGGTGCCCCAGGTTTTCCTCCACCCTCTCCGCTGCGTCCATCCGTCAGCCTCCCCGGTCGGCGGCTACCAACCCTCTCTCGATATGGGACGGGATCTCGTGCACGGCACCCTCCGCCGCCAGTTCGATGGCTCCCTGGAACGCCCGCCGCGACGATGACCCGTGGGCGATGACGACCACTCCGCCGACGCCGAGGAGGTGGGCGCCCCCGACCCTCTCGAAGTCGAGGGCGGACTCGATGCGGGTCACCGCCGGAGCCAGGACCGCCGGGTCCTCGTCCTCGGCGAGCGCCTTGAACACGATCTGCTGGATGAACGCCGCCGTCCCCTCCGCCGTCTTGAGGAACACGTTCCCGGTGTAGCCGTCGGTGACGATGACGTCGGCCTTGGGGGTGACGATGTCGTGACCCTCGATGTTGCCGATGAAGTTGATGCCGGGCATCTCGGAGAGGAGGGCGAAGCTCTCCTTCTCCAGGTCACGACCCTTGCCCGACTCCTCGCCGATGTTGAGCAGGCCGACGCGGGGGGCGTCGAGGGAATAGTGGGAAGCCGCCAGGGCAGCGCCCATCACGGCGAACTGGCCGATCTGGATGGGCCGCACCGCCAGGTTGGCGCCGGCGTCGAGCAGGACCTTGCGGGTGGGGAGCAGGGTGGCGATGGCGGGGCGGGACACGTGGGGCAGCCGGCCGATGAGGAGGGCTGCGGCCGCCATGGCGGCACCGGTCGATCCTGCCGACACCAGCCCCTCCGCCTCGCCGGAGGCGACGAGACGGGCCGCCACCGCGATCGACGAGTCCTTCTTCTCCCGCAGCGCGCCGGCGGGGTCGTCGCCCATGTGGATGATCTCCGAGGCGTGCACCACCGGCACATCGAGGTCGGCGGCGTGCTCCTCCAGCAGGGGATTGATCCGCTCCTGGTCCCCCACCAGGATGACCTGGGTACCGGCCCGGAGCGCGCCGAGGGCGCCGAGGACGATCTCCTCAGGTGCTCTGTCGCCACCCATTGCGTCGATGGCGATGCGCGGCATGAAATGCGGCTCTGCGTCAGTCGGTGGGTGTGACGACGGCGCGGCCGTTGTAGGTGCCGCATTTCTTGCATGCCCGGTGCGGGAGCACAGGCTTGCCGCACTGGGGGCAGCTCGTCACCGTGGGTGCGCTCACCTTCCACTGCGCCTTGCGGCGCCTGGTGCGTGAACGCGACATCTTCTTCTTGGGTACCGCCATGGCGATCCTTGCCTCGGAATTCTCAGTCTCCGGACCCAGGCTCGAACAGGTCCTGGAGTGCGGCGAAGGGCGAATCGGGACGCCCCGCAGCAGCGATATTCAAGCCGCTCTGTGGCGCTTGTCCAAGTCCGGGGCAGTCGTCGCCGCAGCGGGTCACCAGCGGCAGGGAGAGCAACACCTCATCGCGCAGGATGGGCTCCAGGTCGAGGAAGTCCCCGTCGAGCTCGTAGCCGTCGTCCCCGGCGGTGGAGGCGTCCTCGACGAGGTGGGCGAAGGACACCGCAATATCGTCGTCGAAGTCCCGCAGGCAGCGCACACACTGGTGGACGACACCGGCGTGCACCTTCCCGGTGACGACCACGCCTCCGGAGGTGGCCACCAGGTCGACCTCGGCCCGTACGGGCCCCGACACCCTCGAAGTGCCCGCGGCCCAATCCTCCTCGGACTCGACACGGTGCGGCCGCGACTCCCCCGGCGAACGCCGCAGATCCCCCACGAACACCCGGTACGGCGATGCAGCGGTCATCCCCGGATTGTACGGCGTCAGAGGCGGGACGCCTCCGCCACGACCGCCTCGCCGAGCAGGTCGACCTGCTCCAGGTCGTGGTGGAGGAGGTGCTGAAGGTGGGTGCGCCGGATGCCGACGTCGGCGTAGGCGGCGAGCCGTTCCAGGATCTGCTCGGGTGTGCCCACCAGCCGGTCGGATCTCAGCGATTCGACGTAGGCGCCCGGGTCCCCGGACTCACCCTGCCACCGCATCAGCTCGGCAGCGCGTTCGTTCACCTCGGCCCCGGTCTCGCCGACCACTACCGTGGTCATCAACGAGAGGCGGACCTGCGCCGGGTCCCGCCCCACCGCTTCGCAGGCGGCGGCGATGCGGCTCCCCCGCTCCCGTGCCGTGGCGACGTCCACAGCCACCAGGTTGTACTCGTCGGCCCGGCGGGCGGCGAGCGCCGCCGAGCGCGCCCGGGCCGCCCCACCCAGGATCAGCGGTGGGTGTGGATCCTGGTACGGCCTGGGGAGTGCTGTCGCGCCCTGGAGGCGGTAGTACTCCCCGGCGAATGTCACCTCGGGCCGGGTGCGGTCCCAGAGGAGGTGCATGATCTCCACCTGCTCTTCGAGCATGGCGATGCGGTCGGCCACCGGCGGGAAGGGGAATCCGAAGGCGAGGTGTTCCCCCTCGTGCCATCCCGCCCCGAGTCCCAGCTCGATCCGGCCTTCCGAGACGTGGTCGACGGTGGCGACCATCTTGGCGAGTACCGACGGATGCCGGAAGGTGGCCGGCGACACCAGCGCACCCAGCCTGATGCGGCTGGTCACCGCCGCCAGCGCCGCCAGGGTCGCCCACGCGTCCAGCGTCTCGCGCTCGCCCGGCTCGGCGAACGAGGCGTAGTGGTCGGAACGGAAGAGGCCGTCGAAGCCGTTGCGCTCACAGGCCGCGGCCAATGCGGTCCACTGTCCCCAGCCGACCCCTTCCTGGCCCTCGATCATCAACGTGAGCTGCATCGGGCCACGATACAGGTAGGCCCGGCAGGCCTCGCCTACTCGGTGTAGTCCTCGAAGTTCTCCTGCGGGGGCTCCTGGGCGGGAAGTGAGCGGTGCAATTCGGCGCGGGCCTCCCGCACGTAACGGAGGAGTTCGGTGAGGACCGTCTCGGCCTCGGCGAGGTGGCTTTCGGCGAAGTCCTCGGCCTCCATGCGGATGCGCTCGGCGTCACGCTCGGCGTTGCGGACGAGCCGGTTCGACTCCTCGACGGCCTCGGCGACGATGTAGCTGTCGCTCACCAGTTCCTCGCTGCGACTCTGCGCCTTGGCCAGCACCTCGCGGGCCTTCTCGTTGGTGCGGGCGATGTAGGTCTCGCGCTGGCGCACCATCCAGCGAGCGGCCCGCAGCTCCTCGGGCAGGGCCTCTTGCAGGTCCCGGAGCTGACCGATGAACTCGTCGCGGGGGATCATCACGTTCGACGACAGCGGCACCGGCCGGGCCTCCTCCACCGCCACGATCAGGGCCTCGATGTCGTCGACGATGCGACCCGGGATGGGTGGCGGCGGCGGCGGGGACTGGTCAACCATGGGCGATCCTCTCCTCCAGCGCCCGCAGCACGGGCTTGGGCACCAGGGCGTCGACGGAGCCACCCAGCAGCGCAACCTGCTTGATGAGCGACGACGACAGGTACCCGTACTCCGGCTTGGTGGCGACGAACAGGGTGACGATGCCGGTCAGGTGGCCGTTCATCTGCGCCATCTGCAGCTCGTAGTCGAAATCGGTGATGGCCCGCAGCCCCTTGACGATCACGTCGACGCCCTGGGCGGCGGCGTAGTCGACGAGCAGCCCGTGGAACGATCCGACACTGACGTTGTCCCAGTCGGCACAGCACTCCCCGAGGAGATCCATGCGCTCGCCGGTGGTGAACAGCGGCTGCTTGGAGGGGTTCTCGATGACCGCCACCAGCACCTCGTCGAAGATGGCGGCACAGCGCTCGACCACGTCGAGGTGACCCTTGGTGGGGGGATCGAAGCTACCCGGGACGAGGGCCGTGGTCATGCCGGCTCCCGCCGGTAGCGCCACAGCTCGGCATCGCCGTAGCGGCGCCGGTCGGCGAGCACCAGCGATCCCCGGCGCGCCGGCATGGCGTCCCCTCGCCTGCGATGAACCACGACTATCCCCTCGGCGGTCAGTCTCGACTCGACTTTTTCGAGCGTGCTCAGCAGCGACGCTAGTGCCACCGCCCAGGGAGGGTCAACGAATGCCATGTCGAAACGCCTCGTCTCAGCGTCGAGGTAGCGGTCGACCTCGGCGGCGATCACCTCCCCACCCAGCCCCACATTGGCCACGTTGCGCCGCAGCGAGCCCAGTGCGGAGCGGTCCCGCTCCACCAGGACCGCCGAGATCGCACCCCGGCTGAGCGCCTCCAGACCGAGGGAACCGGACCCGGCGTAGAGGTCGAGGACCGCCGCCCCCTCGACGGTGTCGCCCAGCGCCGAGAACAGCGCCTCCTTGGCCCGGTCGGCCACAGGGCGCGTCCCCGACCCGGCAGGGGCGACGAGCTTCCTGCCCTTGGCGGTCCCGGCAACAATTCTCATGAGCGAAGCGTACTACGCACTACGTACTACGCCACCGTTGCTGCAACATTCCCCGCACGGCTACCCCCACTTCTCGAAGAGCCATTCGACGGCGTCGGGACCGAGGACCTCCATGATCTCCTCGCGCAGCTCCGGGTGCCGCTCCAGGTCGGGGTCGGCGTCGACCAGGGCGAAGGCCTCACGGCGCGCCTCGGCGAGCAGATCGGCGTCTCGCAGGATGTCGGCAAGCCGCAGGTCGGAGCCTCCCGCCTGGCGCTCCCGGAACACGGTGCCCTGGCCACGGATCCTGAGATCCTCCTCGGCGAGGACGAACCCGTCGGTGGTGGCCACCATCGCCGCGATGCGCTCCTGCCCCTCGTCGGTGGCGGGCTCGGCGACCAGGACGCAGGTGGCAGGATGCTCACCCCGGCCCACCCGGCCGCGCAGCTGGTGGAGCTGGCTGAGGCCGAAGCGGTCGGCGTCCTCGATGACCATCACGGTGGCGTTGGGCACGTCGACGCCGACCTCGATGACGGTGGTGGCCACCAGCACGTCGACCTCACCCCGGCGGAAGGCGGACATCACCGCCTCCTTGTCGTCGGGACGGAGCTGGCCGTGGAGCAGCCCGACCCGCAGATCGCCGAGGATTCCGCTCAGACGCTCGTATTCGGCGGTCGCCGATGTGGCCTCCAGCTTCTCGCTGTCGTCGACGAGCGGGCACACCACGAAGGCCTGCCGGCCCTCGGCCACCTCGCGGCGGATCAGGCCGTAGACCCGATCCATGTCGGCGCCCGACCATGTCACGTGGTGGGTCCGTACCGGGCTGCGGCCTGGCGGCATCTCGTCGAGCAGCGACACCTCGAGGTCCCCGTAGAGGGTCATCGCCAGGCTGCGTGGGATGGGCGTAGCGGTCATCACCAGCAGGTCGGGCTCACCGTCGGTGGCCTTCTCCCGCAGCTTCACCCGCTGGGCGACACCGAAGCGGTGCTGCTCGTCGACCACCGCCACGCCCAGCGCGGCAAAGTGAAGCCCCACCTGGATCAGCGCATGGGTGCCGATGACGATGTCGACCACACCGGAGCCGATCAGCTTCTCCACATCCCGGCGACCCGCGCCCGGCGCGAAGTTGGTGATGGCGGAGTTCCCCGTCAGCAATGCCAGGCGCACCACCGGCGCCTCCTCCGGGCCACCGCCGGCGAAGAGCGAGTCCTGGCCCTCGGCGGCGGCGATGTCGACATGGCCCGGTGCCAGTCCCGCCTCCCCGACAAGGGCGGCGAAGCCCCGGTAGTGCTGCTCGGCGAGCACCTCGGTGGGCGCCATCACCGCCCCCTGGTACCCGGACTGCACCGCGGTGAGGAGGGTGGCGAATGCGACGACCGTCTTTCCCGAGCCCACCTCTCCCTGGAGGAGCCGGTGCATGGGGTGCGGCGCCGCCATGTCCGCCTGAACCTCCCCGATGGAGCGCCGCTGCGCCGCGGTAAGTGGGTACGGCAGGGCGGCGACGAACCGTCCCACCAGCTCCCCGCCGGGGTCGTGGGCGATGCCGGTTGCGGTCCTCACCTGATTGTGGCGGCGGATGGCGAGGCCGATCTCGATGCGGAACAACTCGTCGAAGATGAGCCGCCGCCGGGCGGGGTACACGTCGGCCAGAGTCTCGGGAAAATGCAGGTCGCGGATCGCGGTGGCCCGATCGACGAGGCGGAGCCGCTGCCGGATGGAGGCCGGCACCACCTCCTCGACGGGCCAGGAACGCCGTACCGCGCTGGCTATCGCCCGGCGTATCGCGGATGCGGCGACGCCGGCTACTTCGGGATGAACCGGCACCACCCTGCCCGTCACCAGGGACTCCCCGGATTCGTCGAAGTCCTCCTTGTCAGGGCTCGACATCTGGCGGACCCCGCGGTACAGCTCGACTTTGCCGGACAGGACGAGTGCACGTCCCTCCACCACTCCCTTGAGGTAGGGGTTGAACCAGACGGCCGTGAGGGCGTGACCGTTGGCGTCGACGATGGTCGCAGTGGTCATCTTCCGCGGCTTGCCCCTCGGTCCCTTCCTCGGAAGGTTCCTCGACTCGACACTGGTCACGGTCCCACCGATCGTCACCTCCTCGCCGATGGGGACCGCGCCTATGTCGAAGATCTGGGAGCGGTCGAGGTAGCGACGTGGCGCATGGAGCAACAGATCGGCAACGGACCCGACACCAGCCTTGCGCAGCTTGTTCGCATCGACCGTCCTCAGGTGCTTCTCGTGTATCTCACCGATGTCCCGGGTGGTGAGGTGAGCCAGTGATCGCCCCATGGCTCGGAACGGTACAGGTCTCCCGAACCCAGGGTTCCCGACGTCGCTCAGCGTCGTCCACAGCCCAAACTTCGCACACGCTCCCGAACCCAGGGTTCCCGACGACGCTCAGCGTCGTCCACAGCCCAGACTTCGCAGACGCTCCCGAACCCAGGGTTCCCGACGACGCTCAGCGTCGTCCACAGCCCAGACTTCGCACACGCTCCCGAACCCAGGGTTCCCGACGACGCTCAGCGTCGTGTGGAACCCTGGGTTCCGCTTCGGAGGAGCTAGCTGCTACCATCCTCTCGCTTCCAGGAGGTCTCCCTTTCCATGTCTTATCGTTGTGAAGTCTGCGCCAAAGAGCCGTGGGTCGGCAAGCAGGTGAGCTTCTCTCACAAGCGCTCCAGCCGCCGCTGGCTGCCCAATATCCAGCGCATCCGCGTCAAGCACGGCAGCAACTCACGCCGGATGCGGGTCTGCACGTCCTGCATCAAGGCCGGCAAGGTCGAGAAGGTCTGACCCATGCAGGGTGTAGTAAAGGTCTACGACCCCGCCACAGGGGTCGGGGTAATCGTGCGTGACGACGACCGCTCCGAGGTGCTGCTGCGCCCCGGTTCGCTGGCGGGTTCCATCTTCCGCACACTTCGCCAAGGCCAGCGTATCGTCTTCGAGACCGAGGAGGACGGCGGGTACCTCTTCGCCAACCGCCTCCGCTTCGGCTCAGACGGCTATTAGCAGCACTACGTACTACGCAAAGAGTCGTGAGGCGTAGTGCCGGGACGGCGGGTTGGTGCAGCCGGTAAGATCGGCTTCCCTTTTCCCGCGTGCCCCGGAGGCAAGAGACATGGTCGAAGCCTACGTGCTCATCCAGACCGAGGTCGGCAAGGCTGCTCAGGTCGCCGTCGAGATCGCCGGCATCCCCGGAGTCACCTCGTCGGCAGCCGTCACCGGGCCTTACGACGCCGTGGTCCACGCCAGCGCCGAGGACGTCGACTCGCTGGGCAAGCTGGTGGTCGCCCGTATCCAGGCTGTCGAAGGCATCACCAGGACGCTGACCTGTCCCGTGGTGAAGCTGTAAGCGAGGCGTATCACGTATCACGTAGTACGTAGTACGTATCCGGAGACCCTCCATGACTACTACCGATCTCGACAGGTCGACACCCGAGCAGCTTCTGGAGCAGCACCGGCGGGAGTTGACCGGGTACTGCTACCGCATGTTGGGGTCGTCGTTCGAGGCGGAAGACGCCGCGCAGACAACCCTGGTGCGGGCCTGGCAGGCCTATGACCGCTTCGAGGGTAGGTCTGCCCTGCGGACCTGGCTCTACCGCATCGCCACCAACGTCTGCTTCGACATGCTGCGCGGCAAGGAGCGGCGCTACCGGCCCATGGACCTCGGTCCCGCCTCGCCGCACCACACCTCCCTCAAGCCCGGGCTTCCCGAGGCGACCTGGATCACACCGATCCCCGAGGCCGGCGTCGTCGACCTCGACGGCGACCCCGCCGATGTCGCCGTGGCCCGTGACTCGATTCGGCTCGCCTTCATCGCCGCGCTGCAGTACCTGCCGCCACGCCAGCGCGCCGCCCTCATCCTGCGCGAGGTGCTGCGCTGGAGCGCCGCCGAGGTGGCCGACCTCCTCGACACCACCGTCGCCTCGGTCAACAGCGCCCTGCAGCGGGCCCGGGCGACGCTGGCCGCCGCCTCCGTCAGCGAAAGCGACGTCCTCGACCCCCTCGATCCCGCCCAGGCCGACCTCCTCGAGCGTTACATAGCCGCCTTCGAGGCGTACGACATCGAGGCGCTGCTGTCACTCCTCCACGAGGACGCCACCCAGTCCATGCCGCCCTACGACCTCTGGCTCCAGGGTCACGAGGACATCGCCGGTTGGCTCACCGGGCACGGCATCGGGTGCCGCGGTTCCCGCCTGGTGCCGGCCGCGGCCAACGGATCACCGGCCTTCGGTCAGTACCGGCCCGACCCCGACGGGGGCCACTCGCCCTGGGCTCTCGTGGTACTCGAGATCAGCGACGGCAAGATCGCCGCCATGAACTCCTTCCTCGACACCGCCCACCTGTACCCCCTCTTCGGCCTCCCGCCGCGGCTCGACCCGGAGCGATGACGGTGGGTGATCCCGCCTGCTACCTCGACGCGGTATGCCTGTCCTGCGGGCGCTTCATCGAAGGTGAGGTGCCGGAGAGCGCCGCCTGCCCCCACTGCGCCGAGCCTGTGGACGGCAGCCGCCCCCTGGTCACCGTGCGCCGCGCCGTGCCCGCCGACGCCGAGGCGGTGGGGGCTCTCACCGAGAGCGCCTACCGCAACGACGGTCACCTCGAGGACGACGAGGAATACGCCGCGATGCTGCGGGACGCCGCGGGGAGGATCGCCGGCGCCGTGGTGCTGGTGGCCGAGATCGGTGGCAAGGTGGTGGCCAGCGCCACACTGGCCGCTTACGGCACCGTCCTCGCCGAGACGGCACGGCCCGGCGAGATCGAGGTGCGCATGCTGGCCGTCGACGGGGCGGCCCGGCGGCGCGGTGTGGCCCGGGCCCTGATGGCGGCCACCACCGAGTACGCCCGCTCCGAGGGCGTGCAGCGGGTGGTGCTGTGCACCCAGACCACGATGACCGAGGCACACCGCCTCTACGAGAGCCTCGGCTACGAGCGCCAACCGGAGCGGGACTGGTCCGAGGGTCCCTTCGCCCTGCTCAGCTACGGCCTCGACGTCCGGTAGGAGGAACCCGATGACACTGTTCGACACCACGACCGAATTCGGACGGAGGGTGGCCCGCGAGTTGGAGAGCGAGATGGTGGTGTGGCTCACCACGGTCAGTCCCGGTGGAACGCCGCTCCCCGTACCGGTGTGGTTCCACTGGACCGGCGACGAGTTCGTGCTGGTGAGCAAGCCCGACCAAGCCAAGCTGCGCAACATCACCGCCAACCCCCGGGTGGCACTGAGCTTCAACTCCGACTTCCAGGCCGAGGGCTACACCCGCTTCACCGGTACGGCACGCCTCGACATCCCTCACACGGCCGCGGAACTCGATGCCTATGCCGCCAAATACGCCGACCGTATCCCCGCCATAGGCTTCCCCGATGCCGGCGCCTACTTCGCCGCCTATTCGGAACCCATGAGGGTGACACCCGAACGACTCACGGGGTTCTAGTACTTAGTACTTAGTACTTAGTACTTGGTACGTAGTACGTAGTACGTAGTACGCTACCGCAGCGCTAGCTCGACGAGCTCGTTGCAGAGTTCGGGGTAGGTCATACCGCTGGCCATCCACATCTTGGGGAAGCCGGAGATCGGGGTGAACCCGGGCATCGTGTTCACCTCGTTGATGAGGAACCCGCGGTCGTCGGCCTCGTAGAAGAAGTCGACACGGGCCAGGCCGCGGCACTCCAGCGCGGTGAATGCCCGGCCCGCCAGCTCCCTCACCTCGGCGGTGCGGGCCTGCGACAGCGCCGCCGGGGCCACGAAGCGGCTGGTCGGATCGGCGTACTTGGCCTCGTAGTCGTACCAGCCCCTGGTGGAGAGCACGATCTCACCGGGGGAGGACACTCGGGGCCCTGCCAGGACCGCCACCTCGATCTCACGGCCCGCTATCGCCTCCTCGACGATGACCTTCTCCCCCAGTTCCAGGGCGGCGGCGATCCCGTCCTTGATCTCCAGGTCGGTCTCGCAGCGGGTGACGCCCACCGACGATCCCAGCTCGGCGGGCTTCACGAAAACGGGGAGGCCCAACTCGGCGATGACGTCATCGGCGACCCGTGCCGGATCTGCGAAGTCGGCGGCGCGCACCACCCGCCACCGCACCGTGGGGACGCCGGCACGCACCAGGAGCTGCTTGGCTATGTCCTTGTCCATGGCGATCGCCGACGACTTGACCCCGCACCCGACGTAGGCCACGCCGGCCATCTCGAACACTCCCTGGATGGTCCCGTCCTCGCCGTAGGGACCGTGGAGCACGGGAAACACCACATCGAACCCTGTGACCTCTCCCCCGACATCGAGGACCGCCTCGGGGAGGCGCAGCGTCGCCGGAAGGCCGGCGGCGATCATGGGATCCTTGCCCGCCTCGGCGAGCCACCAGGCACCGGCCCGATCGATGCCCACCGGGACGACGCGGTGCCCGGCGCCGCTGAGGGCGTCGATCACCGCCACCGCAGATACGCAGGAAACGTCATGTTCGGCCGACCGGCCCCCGAACAGCAGCAGCACCCTTGCCATCACCGGAGCCTACCGCGGCACCGATCGGGGCGGGTTAATCGGGAATGGCGTTCTGGGTGGCGACAGCGTGGAAGCCGCCGTCGACATGGACCACCTCTCCCGTGGTGGCGGGAGCCCAGTCGGAGAGGAGGACGGCGACCATCTTGGCGACGGCGCTGGGATCGCCGGTGTCCCATCCCAGCGGGGCCCGGTCGGGCCACACGTCGGTGAACTGGGCGAAACCGGGGATCGACTTGGCGGCGACGGTGGTGAGCGGCCCGGCGGATACCGCGTTGACCCGGATGTTGTCGGGACCGAGATCCCGGGCCAGGTAGCGGGTCACCGCCTGCAGCGCCGCCTTGGCGACTCCCATCCAGTCGTACCCGGGCCACGCCTGGGAGTTGTCGAAGTCGAGGGTCACAAGTGCCCCTCCCCCGGCCTTACGCATCAGCGGCGCCAGGCCGACGGCAAGGGTCTTGTAGGAGAAGGCGGAAGTGGTGAAGGCGGTGGCGGCGCTCTCCATCGGGGTGTCGAGGAAGTTGCCGCCGAGTGCGTCTTCGGGGGCATAGGCGATGGCGTGAAGCGCCCCGTCGACGCCGCCCCAGCGGGCGTCGATACCGGCCGCCAGGGCGTCCATGTGAGCCCTGTCGTTGATGTCCAACTCGACGACGTCCGGCGTGCGGGGAAGCCGCTGTGCCGAGCGTTCGGTGAGCCGCAGCCCCCTCCCGAAGCCGGTGAGCACGACGTCGGCGCCCTCCTCGAGAGCGATGCGGGCGACGTGCCAGGCGATGGACCCGTCGGTGAGGACGCCGGTGACAACCAGCCGTTTACCTTCGAGCAGCACGAGAGAGAGTCCTCCTGAGGGGCAGCCAGCGAGTGTAGACGTCCCGCGCCGGCCTAGTACGTAGTACGTAGTACGTACTACAGCTCCCCCCAGGCGCGCAGGCCGAGACCCATCACGAACAACAGCAGCAGCCCATAGCTGAGGGCGGGGCGGCGGGCCATGGCGGCCCGCCACACGTACGCCAGGGCGAAGGTGATGACGATGACGACACCGTAGAAGGTGTGGAAGTCGTTGCCCGGTTCCCGGCCCCCGGCGTACAGGGCCAGGCCACTCCCCACCTGGACCAGCATGGTGGCGACGGCAACCACCGTCGCCACCCCGAACCTGCGGTCGGGCTCGATGCCGCGCACGGCGAGCACCACGCCCCAGAGACCGACGAAGCCGGTGGTGGCGACGGCGAGGTAGAACCAGTTGTGGTGGAAGGCCGGCAGCATCCGCCGGCGAGCCTACCTGCTCCTATTTCTCGACAGGCGCTCCGACCAGCGACCCGTACTCGGTCCAGGAACCGTCGTAATTGCGGACATCCTCGAAGCCGAGCAACTCGGCGAGCACGAACCAGGTGTGCGAGGAGCGCTCGCCGATGCGGCAGTAGGCGATGGTGGGACCGTCGCCGGTGATGCCGGCGCCGGCGTAGAGCTCCCGCAACTCGTCGACGCTCTTGAACGAGCCGTCCTCGTTGGCCGCCTTGGCCCAGGGGACGTTGGCGGCGCCCGGGATGTGCCCGCCGACATAGGGCTGTTCCTGGGGGAGATGGTCGGGCGCCAACTTCACGCCGGAGAACTCGTCCGGGGAGCGCACGTCGACGAAGGCGGCGCCCTCGATGGATGCGAGCACGTGATCCCGGAGTGCCCGCAACTCGGGACGTTCGGCCCCGGTGATGGCGAACTCCGTCTTCTCGTAGACGGGGACCTCGTCGGTGGTGACACGCTCCTCGATGTTCCACTTGAGCCGGCCGCCGTCGAGAAGCTTGACGCTGTCGAAGCCGCGGTACCTGAGGAGCCAGTAGGCGTAGGCGGCGAACCAGTTGTTGTTGCCGCCGTAGAGGATCACGGTGGTGTCGATCCCCACCCCGGCGGCGGAGAGGAGGCCGCTCAGGCCGTGCTGGTCGACGAAGTCGCGCTGGATGGGGTGGTGGAGGTCGGCCGCCCAGTCCCAGGCGAGGGCGCCCGGGATGTGCTTGCGTTCGTAGGCGGTGACGTCCTCGTCGACCTCGATGATGCGTATCGACGGATCGTCGAGGTGCTCTGCGAGCCATTCGGTGGTGACGAGACGGTCGGACATGGGTAACTCCTGACGAATGGTGGTCTACCTTCGGCCCCGACGCCACGGAAGCAGGGGTGCCTCTCGGGTGGTGGGCGTCGGATCAGGAGTGCTCGGCGCATGTGGCCGCGGCACCCGGGTGGTCCACCCGAGAGCGCTCACAGCAACACATACACATAAGCGTCAACACGTGGCGCGAAACGATAGCAGCAGGAGGAGAGCCAGTATTCAGTATTCAGTACGAGTCGCCAGGCCTGGAAGCCGCAGTACGTAATACGTAGTACGTAATACGTAATACGTGATACGTGATACGTGATACGTGATACGTTCCACGTTTGGTAGCTGCTGCTCGATGCTGGATACTGCCCCCCATGATCGAACTGGCTCCCCATGGCATGGCGCACGGCGGCGAGGCGGTGGCGCGCCGGGACGGGAAGACCTACTTCGTCTCCGGGGCGATTCCCGGCGAGACGGTCGGCGCCGAACTGGTCCAGGACAAGGGCTCCTGGGCGCGGGCCCGGCTGGTGACGGTGGGCGAGCCTTCGGCGGACCGGGTGGAGCCACCCTGCCCCCACTTCGCCCAGTGCGGCGGCTGCCAGTGGCAGTTCGCCTCCCATGCCGCCCAGCTTCGCTGGAAGCGCGAGGTGGTCGCCGGACAGCTTGCCCACCTCGGCGGCGTTCCCGACGCCGAGGTGCGGGAGACGGCATCCCCGGGACCGGCCTTCGGATACCGCAACCGCATGGACTTCCGGGTGGAGCGGGGCCGCCCGGCACTGTTCCGACCCCGCTCCCGTGAACTGGTGGCGCTGGACGAGTGCCTGCTCCTGCATCCCCTCCTCGCAGACCTGTTCGACCGGCTCGGATCCCTCGACGGCGCTCAACGGATCACGCTGCGCTGCGGCGCCCGCACCGGAGACCTGATGGCGGTGGTGTCCGGCGGGATCCCGGCGCAGGCCGCATCTTGGGGCGCCTCCGTGGTCCGTTCCTACCGCCATCGTGCCGAGGTGATTCACGGCGACCGGTCCATCCGCGAGCAGGTGGCGGGCCGCACGTTCCGCATCACCGCCGGCGCCTTCTTCCAGAACAACACCGAGGGAGCCGAGGCGCTGGTGTCGCTCGCTACCGAGGCGGCCCGGGTGGAGCCCGGCGACGTCGTCCTCGACGCCTACGCCGGTGGTGGGCTCTTCAGCGCTACCGTCGCCGCCCCGGCGGAGAGGGTGATCGCCGTCGAGGTGGACGGCACCGCCGTCTCCGATCTGCGCCGCAACCTGGAAAATGCCGGACGCGGCGATGCCCGCATCGTGCGCGGCATCTTCGAGGAGGTGGCCGGGCGCCTCGACGACTACTGGACCATCGCGGTGGTGGACCCGCCCCGCACCGGCCTCGGTGAGGACGGTGTCGCCGCCGCCGTCGCCACCATGCCCCACACCGTCGTCTACGTATCGTGCGATCCGGCCAGCCTGGCCCGTGACACCTACCTCCTCACCAAGGCCGGATACCGGCTCGACTGGGCCGCCCCCGTCGACATGTTCCCCCAGACGTTCCACGTGGAGACCGTCGCCCGCTTCGTGCGCAGGGAGGAGTAGGCAGGTATCAGGGATTTGGTGCCACGACGACCCAGCACCACAACTCGAAGGAGCGGGCCCCGAAGGGGCCCGCTCCTTACCTAGTACCTAGTACTTAGTACCTAGTACCGCTTCTCATCCGACCGTGATCGTCGCCGTCCTGGCATTGTTACGCCGCGGGTCGTACTTGCCCTCGACGTTGCCGGCCAGGTCGACCGAGTACCACTTCAAAGTGGTGGTCTCGTCGAACCACAGCGTCTCGCCATCCTCACGGATGTTGGCGAACTTGTACTGGGCCGAGCTGGTCGTCGGGTTGGAGCCGTCGGTGGTGTAGTAGATCTCCACCGGCTCGGAGAACCCGAACGTCACACCCACGGCGCCGGTACCGGCGTCGGTCTGCTGGTCGATCCAGGTAGTGGGGGCGTACCGGTCACGGGTCCAGTCCAGAGCCACGTGGAACAACTCCACCAGGCCGTTGGAGAACTCCATCATCTGATTCCATGCCTCCGAGCCTGCCCCGCCGGCGAACGACGGCTGGAAGCTCGTCCCCGTCTCGAAGCTGAAGGCGAAGATGTCGTGGTCGTACCACGCCATGTCGCCCGAGTTGCCCGCCGCCGAGTACAACACGTCGGCCACGGGCCCGGTCCGTGCCGGTGTCACCGTCAGACCACGCTGCTGCTTGATCTGGGTCAGGATCCGGTCGGCCATGTAGTAGAAGAAGCTCTCCTCACCGAAGGTCGGCCGCGGCGCCGAGATACGACCCGGCGTGGCGTACGAACCCGGCGACCACATGTAGTAGTTGCCCGACGAGTGGATGTTCATCGAGAACTTGATGTTGGTGAACGTGTCACCCACCCACGCCATGTTCGCCGCCTCCGGCTCGGTCAGCTCCGCCGGGCCGGCGTAGGTGTCCGACGTGCAGGAGAAGCTCCCGCCCGAGTAGCCGTCGTGGCTGGAGTACGCCGTGTAGTTCCGGTTGACGTCGACACCCCAGCTGTTGCGGGCGTTCAGGTCGTAGTTGCCCGTCGTCGGGCAGTAGTTGGACATGTTGCGCCGCTTCGAGCCGAAGTCGTACTTCGAGTACATCTCACCGCCCGGGTTCACCACCGGGAGGATGAAGATGTCCAGGTTGTCGACCAGCTTGCGGGTGTCGGCATCGGTGGCATAGTTGTGCAGCAGGCGCGAGGCCGTCTCCACCGCCACCAGCGGGGTCTGCCACTCACGGGCATGCTCCGCCGAGTAACCGAACACACCGGTCCGCGAACCGTCACGATGCTTGCCGATACGGATCAGCTTCATCGTCCGGGGACCGCGCTCGACGGTCGCAGGAGCGTTCAGGTAGTCCTCGAGCTGGGTCGGGCCGGCCGCGGCCACGACACCCGCACCGGCGTTGCCGCGGTAGGTGTAGGCGTGAATCAGGGCCGAAGCGGCCGGGCTGGCATTGATCGCCGCCACCACCTGAGCAGCCGTCGACGTCAGGGCACCTGCGGCGTCGGTGGCCAGGTTGACCACGATCGCCTTGTCGGTCACGGAGACGCTGAGGGGCGAGTCGGTGGCTCCCGGGTTGCGCAGGTCGACCGAGATCTCCTCGGCGCCCGCCGAGCTCATCGTGTTCGACGTGATACCCACCGCCGAGCCGCCGGTGCCGCCGAACAGGGCCATGGCGGGACGGTCGTAACCGATCGTCTCGTACGGCAGCTCGACGATCTCGGCGAGATTCGGGTACTGGGCAGCCAGGTCCTCGATCAGCGCGTAGTAGCCGAGGGCGTCGTAGTAGCGCTCTAGGAACCCGGTGAAGTAGCGGTGCGCCGGGCCGGGGCCGATCGGGCCCAGCCAGTCCTTCACGTCACGCCGGTCGAAACCCCCGTTGGCGCTGGTGACCGTGACATACGACGGCCGCTGCGCCACCGGCTGAGCGACGGATCCCGAGGCGGGAAGGCCGGCCTTGACCACGTTCATATCGGGCAGCGACACCATCATCGAGGGGATGATGATTCCGGGGTCGGTGCCCCCCATGGATATGGGGTCACCGGCCACGTTGTTGCCGACGACCACCGCCGCGGCACCGGCGGCCTGGGCGTTGCTCACGATCTGGACGAAGGGACAGCCGCCGCGGTCGGCGAGGGCGATGGAACCCGCCGGGAAGCCGATCAGCGGGTTGCAGCCCTGCGAGGGGTTGGCCGTCCCGTCGTTGACCACGACGAGCTGGCCGGCAAGTCCGTTTGCAGGGAACGGGGAGCCGAATGCCGCCCGCGGCCCCGAGAAGCTGCCTGCCGCCGCCGAGGGCGGGTTCACCACCAGGGTGGGCGGAAGGGAGGCAAGGTTCACCTCGAGGAAGTGGTACATGTACTGGCCGGCGTCCGTGAAGTTGGACATGTTCGACTGGCCGATCTGGTTGTCGTCCTCGTCGTAGAAGCGGGCCGTCATGGTGCCACCGGACCCGCCGGCGATGTTCTTGGCTTCCACCGACAGGAAGCGGCCGCCTCCGGTGTTGGTGAAGTAGTCGGCGCGGCCGATGACCACGACGGGCGGCTCGGGGATGTCGAAGGCTTCCATGATCGACTGTTCCTCGGCGATGGCCGCCTCGAACTCCGCCAGGAGGGTCTCGTGCTGCTCCTCGAGCTCGTCGGATGTCAGCTCGACGTCGATGCCGACACCCAGCGCAGCGACGGCTTCGAGCTCGTCGTCGGTGAGGATGGCGGTGACGGTGTAGCCGCCGGCCACCTTCTCCAGGTCGTGGTCGAGGTCGAAGCCACCGGCCACCACCGCGTCGAGCATGTCTGTCGGGATGGATAGCGTGACGAGCGTGTGCTCATCGAGTTCGGCGATCGGTTGGCCGTCCTCTTGTGTGACGCCGGCCGTGGCCGGCACCATCGCCCAGATCATGGCCATCACGACCACGCCGGCGAGTATTGCCCGCCTGTACCAATGTTTGTGCATCGTCCCTCTCCCTCCTATTGCCCCCGCGGACGATATGACGCCGCGCCGGATGTCACCGTGCGCCGGATGTCCCTGTTGCGACAGGGTTCGGCACGTTCGGAGCATCACCGGCCGATTGTTGCCGCGGCGAGCCTGCGCCGTCAAGCGTTTCCGGCAGAAAATGCCTGCTTCAGGGCTGGCGGCGTGTCACTCCTGCGTCGGTGCCGCCTCCGATCAACCGCCCCCGTCTCCGCTGCCCGGGTGCCGCTGGCGGCGGCTCTCCTTGGCGTCGGCTGCGCACACTGCGCAGAGGCCTTCGATGTCGAGGGCGTGGTCGACCGGCTTGAAGTCGACGTCGGCACCGATGGCCTCGACGAAATCGCTGATGGCGCGCTCCAGATCCTCCGGAAGCGCGATGTCGTCTACGGCCCCGCACTCGACGCAGAGGAAGTGGTGGTGGTGGCCGGTGATCCACTCGGCAAGCTCGTAGCGGGCGATGCCTTTGGTCGAATAATGCGGTGAGACGACGCCGGCCTCCTCGAATGTGGCCAGGGACCGGTAGAGGGAGGAGACGGGTATGTCGTGGGCAAGTCGGGCATGCAGTTCGGCCGCCGTCTTTGGCCCGTCGGCGTTCGCCAGCGCCCTGACCACCTTGCGCCGCCCCCTGGTGTAACGGATGTCGTGGGCGCGCAGACGGGTTTCCACCTGGCGGTGAAGAGATGGCGGCGGCTCACCCGTCATTGCGGCTCCTAGTCATGGATGGATTCTCATTCTACGTAGCAGACCGGGAACGAAGGCGTACTACGTATCACGTATCACGTATCACGTATCACGTATTGGGGCTAACTGCGCGGTTCTTAGTACCTAGTACCTAGTACTTAGTACTTAGTACCTGGTACCTCTAGTCCGCGGTTCCTGTCAGCACCACCCGGTCCAGCGATGCACCGCCTCCCGCCATCATCCACAGCTCCTGGTCGACGGAGAACAGAGACGATTCGCCGTCCCAGCTTGTCTGGAAGCGTCCCGGGCCCATCTCGGTGGGACGGAACCGTTGGAACACTCCCTGCTCGTCGAGGGCACCGAAGCTGCCCGCCACACCGCCGACGTAGACCAGGATGCCCGGCATCTCCACCGTCTCGGAAGGCTGCAAGCTGACGCGGTCCACCATGGTCACCACCGATCCGCTACCGCCGGCTCCACCCAGGCCCAACTCCTCGAAATAGAACCCGCCATGGGTCACCGGATGCTCCACCTCATCGAAGGTGACCGCCTCCGCCGCGGCCTCGAGCGGGTCCACGAGCGTCGCCGACGGGTCGCCATCGCTTGACAGGATCCACACCTCTCCCCCGTCGACGAGGACCTGCCCGAACTTGTCCGGTGTCAGCTCGGTGATGGGGTCGACCTCGCCGGTGAAGGCGGTGACACGTTGTACCGCCCCGTCCTCGATGCCCACCACGGCTGCCCCCAGCGCCAGCTCCAGCCACACCGGTTCGGGCCCGGCGGAGAGGTCGGCGGTGACGACGACATCGCCGCTCACCGGGTCGAGTTGGGTCACCGAGCCTTGCTCTCCCAGCAGTACCCACACGCCGTCGGCGTCGACGGCGATGTCGGACGGCCCGCCGCTGAGCGACAGTTCCTGCGTCACCTCTGCCGTCTCGGGGTCCACTGCCAGCACCGTCGCGTCCGCAGGTGGCTCGTTGCCGCCGGCCACCGGCTCGTCCGCCGCCAGCACCCACAGGGAGGTGCCGTCCCACGCCACGGCGTAGGCGAACTTCCCGGCGGGGAGTGGCAGGTAGTCCTCGATCTGACCTGGCCGGGGCCGGCTGTCGGGGGGCGGGTGCGATGTGGTGGCCTCGGACGACGCCGGTGGCTGCGTGGCCGGCGGCGAGTCGGAGCCGAGCGGGAGCCACCACACCAACAGGGCGATGGCGGCGACGACCCCACCCACCCGCAGCACCTGCATGGCGGTCTGGCGGCGGCGGCCGGCTTCAGGTTGTGTCACGGAGTCCCCCAGGGAGATCGATCGGTTGCGGCCGGCCGGAATATAGGGCGGCTCCGAGCGAAGGACGCCGCCCATATGCGGGAGCGGGCCCCCGAAGGGGCCCGCTCTCTCGTTCCTAGTACCTAGTACTTAGTACTTAGTACCCAGTACCTAGTACCTAGTACTCGATACCGCTCTTACTCGACGACGATGGTCGCCGTCCTCGCGTTGTTCCGGCTCGGGTGGTACTTGCCCTCGACGTTGCCCGCCAGGTCGACCGAGTACCACTTCAAAGTGGTGGTCTCGTCGAACCACAGCGTCTCGCCACCCTCACGGATGCCGGCGAACTGGTACTGCGCCGAGTCCGCCGTCGGGTTGGAGCCGTCGGTGGTGTAGTAGATCTCCACCGCCTCGGAGAACCCGAACGTCACACCCACCGCACCGGTGCCGGCGTCGGTCTGCTGGTCGATCCAGGTGGTCGGGGCGTAACGGTCCCGGGACCAGTCCAGGGCCACGTGGATCAGCTCCACCAGGCCGTTGGAGAACTCCATCATCTGCTGCCACGCCTCCGAACCGGCGCCGGTGGCGAACGACGGCTGGAAGCTCGTCCCCGTCTCGAAGGAGAAGGCGAACACGTCGTAGTCGTACCAGAACATGTCACCGGAGTTGCCCGCAGCCGAGTAGAGCACGTCGGCAATCGGGCCGGTACGTGCCGGGGTCACCGTCAGACCACGCTGCTGCTTGATCTGGGTGAGGATCCGGTCGGCCATGTAGTAGAAGAAGTTCTCCTCACCGAAGGTCGGCCGCGGCGCCGAGATGCGACCCGGCGTGGCGTACGAACCCGGCGACCACATGTAGTAGTTGCCCGACGAGTGGATGTTCATCGAGAACTTGATGTTGGTGAACGTGTCACCCACCCACGCCATGTTCGCCGCCTCCGGCTCGGTCAGCTCCGCCGGGCCGGCGTAGGTGTCCGACGTGCAGGAGAAGCTCCCGCCCGAGTAGCCGTCGTGGCTGGAGTACGCCGTGTAGTTCCGGTTGACGTCGACACCCCAGCTGTTGCGGGCGTTCAGGTCGTAGTTGCCCGTCGTCGGGCAGTAGTTGGACATGTTGCGCCGCTTCGAGCCGAAGTCGTACTTCGAGTACATCTCACCGCCCGGGTTCACCACCGGGAGGATGAAGATGTCCAGGTTGTCGACCAGCTTGCGGGTGTCGGCATCGGTGGCATAGTTGTGCAGCAGGCGCGAGGCCGTCTCCACCGCCACCAGCGGGGTCTGCCACTCACGGGCATGCTCCGCCGAGTAACCGAACACACCGGTCCGCGAACCGTCACGATGCTTGCCGATACGGATCAGCTTCATCGTCCGGGGACCGCGCTCGACGGTCGCAGGAGCGTTCAGGTAGTCCTCGAGCTGGGTCGGGCCGGCCGCGGCCACGACACCCGCACCGGCGTTGTTGCGGTAGGTGTAGGCGTGAACCAGAGCCGAAGCGGCCGGGCTGGCGTTGATCGCCGCCACCACCTGCGCCGCCGTCGACGTCGGAGCGGCCTCGGCGCTGGTGGCCAGATCGACGACGATGGCCTTGTCGGTCACCGTCACCGTCAACGGCGAGTTGGGCGCACCCGGGTTACGCAGATGCACCGAGATCGCCTCGGCGCCCTCCGAGCTCATCGTGTTCGACGTGATACCCACGGCCGAGCCCGCGGCCGCGCCGGCGGTGCCGCCGAACAGAGCCATGGCGGGACGGTCGTAGCCGACGGTGACGTTCGGCAGCTCCACGATCTCGGCAAGGTCCGGATACTGCGCAGCCAGATCCTCGATGAGCTCGTAGTAGCCGTCAGCGTCGTAGTAGCGCTCCAAGAAGCCCTTGAAGTAACGGTGCGCCGGGCCGGGCCCAATCGGCCCCAACCAGTCGGCGACATCGCGCTGGGCGAACCCGCCGTTGGCGCTCGTCACCGTCACGTAGGCGGGCCGCACCGACACCGTGGTCGTGCCCCGGTGGTACATGTACTGCCCGGCATCGGTGAAGCTGGACAGGTTGAACTGCCCGAGCTGGGTGTCGCCGGCGTCGAAGTACCTGACCGTCATGGTCCCGCCGCCGGAGCCGGCGATGTTCTTCGCCTCCACCGACAGGGTCGTCGAGCCGTTGGGGTTGCTGTAGTAGTCGGCGCGGGCGATGACGACCACCGGGGGCTCCGGGATGTCGTACAGCTCCATGAGCGCGTCCTCCTCGGCGATGGCGGATTCCATCACCTCGAGGTGCTCGGCGTGGACTTCCTCCAGCTCCTCGGCGGTCAACTCGACGTCGATGCCGACGCCGAGGGCCTCGATGGCCTCCGCCTCCGACGTGGTGACGAAGGCGGTGACCGTGTAGCCGGATCCCACCTTCTCCACGTCGTGGTCCAGGTCGAAGCCGCCGTTGACGAGAGCCTCGAGCCGATCGGCATCGGGTACGCTCAGCGTTACCTGAGAATGTTCGTCGAATGTGATCGTCTCGTCGTCCTGGACGTCTGCCGTCGCCGGCACCAACGCCCAGATCATTGCAGTGGACACCATGGCCGCGAGCAGGGCCCGCCGATACCAGTGTCGCTTGGACATGGGTTTCTCCCTCTTTTTCCCTCTCGCCCTTGGGGCGACTGACGCCGTCGCACGGAAACCGGCCCCCACCTCCGAGTTTGCCTCCTGGAGGAACGGTCCGGCGACCCGGTCGATTCTCACCGGCCCGGACCTTGCCGTCAAACGCTTGTCCCCGGCGCTGCACGGGATCTTCGATTTCGCGCCTCAAACGGTCGTTCGGTAGGCCGCAACCGTCACGTCAGGCCGAGCCGGCGGGCATGTTCGGCCGCCTGGCGCCGGGTGGCGACCTCCAGCTTGGTGAGGATGGCGGCGACGTGGTGGTCCACGGTACGCGGCGACAGGTAGAGCTCGTCCGCGATCTCGGCATTGGTGAGGCCGCCCGCCACCAGGCCCAGCACCTCGACCTGCCGTTCGGTGAGACCGGCCGGATTCGCCCGCGTCGTCTCCCTGCGGCGGCGGGGGACGGGGTAGCCGTGGCCCTTCATCCGGGAGGCGACGCGCTCTTCGAGCGGGCGGGCTCCCATCTCCCGGGCGATCTCGATCGCCTCCGCCAGCGCGGCCTCGTCGTCGAGCATGGAAAGGCACAGCGCCCTCTCGAAGTACCACCCCGCCGCCGCCCAGGCGTCCGCCGCTGCTCTCCAGTCCCGGCGGTGCATGGCGGCCTGAGGCGGCGCCATCGGGGCATCGCTCTCATGCTCGACCCCGGCCAGGGCGGCTACGGCGGCTCCGAAGCCCATCACCCACGACTGCGACAGTTCGTCGAGCCCGGCAAGGGTGGCGGCGACACTGTCGACGGGGATCGGCCGCCCCCGGGTGAGTGCCAGCTCCACCTCGGCGGCAAGGACGAGGATGGTTCGCTGTATCTCGCCGAGTCTCTCGGCCTGGAGGCGGGCCGAAGCCAGACGCTCGTCGGCGTCGGCATCACCGCGACGCACCGCCAGGTACGCCAGCACGGTCGTGGCGAACAGGTGGGAAACCGTGACCGTCGAGCCGGCCTCACCCTGGGCGATCCGCTCCGCCTCATCCCACTCCCCACCGAGCAGCCGGAGCCACGCCTGCAGCACCCTCGAGTACGAGAGCAGCGTGTGCTGCTCGTGGGCCGCGGCGTATTCGATGGCGTCGCCGACGCACCGCTCGGCCTCCTCGGCACGCAGCCAGAAGGTCTGGGCGAATGCCAGGTTCTGCAGCGCCCGCCCCGCCTCGTGGCGGGCTGCCACCGCCTTCCCCACCCGGTAGCCGTCGAGCAGGGTGGCCCGCTCGTCCGGGTCCCTGTTGACCTCCATGGTGCCGATGTTGACCAGGGCATGGGCCCGGGTGGCGTCGTCGCCGAGCCGCTCCGCCATACCGACGGCGCGCCTTCCCCAATCCAGGGCCTCGGCGTTGCGGTCGGACAGCATGGCCAACTGGGACAGGTTGCTGTATGCCATGGCCAGCTCCCTCGACTCCCCGTACGGCTCGAGGATGTCCACCGCGGCGCGACCGGCCCGCGACGCCCCCTCGCCGTCGCCGCTGTACCAGCACAACCGAGACTTGATGCGGCGGCTGCGGCCGACGCCGATGCTGTCACCCTGCTCGGTGTGTACCGCGATCGCCTTGTCGATGGCCTCCAGCGCGTCCACCGACCGGTTGACCGAATACGCCGCCAATGACATCTCTTCGAGGAAGGCGCCCCGCTCGGCGAGGCTCATGCCGTCGGCGAAGTCGGCGGCACGCACGTAGTGGGACCACGCCTCCCTGTTGGCGGATGCGTGGCGGGAGTTGCGGGCCGCCACCACCGCATAGCGGGCGATGACGTCGGTCCTTCCTGCCGCCTCGGCGTGGTGGACGATGTCGGACGGGTCGGCGTCACCCTGAAGCAGGGCCTCCAGCACCTGGCCGCTGAGCAGCCGGCGCCGCGCCACGGGGAGGCTGGCGGCGATGGCGGTGCGTGCCAGCTCGTGGCGGAAGGCCAGATGGCGGGAATCCACCACCAGCAGGCCGCGGCGCTCCGGTTCCTCCGCCGCCGCCGGCCATTCGGGGAACACCCGGTCGAGAAGCCAGGTGTCGACACGCGCCGGCACCACCGACGCCAGTTCGAGAAGTCGTCGCGACGGCTCCTCGAGGCGGGCGGCGCGTGCCACCACGGCGAGCGCCACCGACGGGGGGAGCCTGTCCGGCCGGGCGGCAAGCAGCTCGGTGACGAAGAACGGGTTTCCCCGTGTCATCCCGAAGATCTCCTCGCCGTCGGGACCGGCCAGCGCCGCCACGGCCTGTGGTGTCAGCGGCTTCAGGGCCAGGTGCACCGTGGCGTGCGCGGGCAGGCTCCCGATACGGGAACGCAGCGGGTGGTCGGAGGTCAGCTCGCCGTCCCGGTAGGTGAGGACCAGCAGTGCCGGAAGGTCGGCGATGCGGCGCCCGACGACGGTCACCAGGTCCAGCGTGGCCTCGTCGGCCCAGTGGACGTCCTCCAGCACCAGCACCGTGGGTCGGGGCAGGCCGCCGAGTTCTTCGAGCACCAGCCCATGGACCCGAGCCGGCGCCGCTGCGGACTGCAGCGCCTCCACCAACTCGCCGGAGACACCGGTGAGGTCGCGGATGGGGCCTAGCGGCCGGGGGATGTTGAGGTCGTCGCAGATGCCCCACAGGACACGGCCGCGACCCTCCCGGCGGGCGACGAAGAGGGACACCAACGACGTCTTGCCGATCCCTGCCTCGCCGGTGACCAGGGCCACCCGCCCGCGCCCCTCGGCGGCCTCCTCGAAGGCCCCCTCCAGCACGACAAGCGCCCCCTCCCGTTCCAGCAGCTTCATGTCATGAAAAGTAGTGCCGGCAACATCCACCCGCTCTCGGAGAAGGGGGTACTTGGTACTTGGTACTTGGTAACCCCGCTATGCGAAGTGCGGGAGGACTGCCGCACCGTACGCGTCGATTGTCTCTTCCTGCGCATCGTGCATCAGGTAGATGCCGAAGTGGTCGACACCGAGCGCACGCAGCTCCTCGAGGCGGGCGATGTGGTTCTCGACCGGTCCGAGGATGCAGAAGCGGTCGACGATCTCGTCGGGCACGAAGTCGGTGGTGGGGTTGCCCGCCTTGCCGTGGTGGGCGTAGTCGTATTCCCGGCGGGCGCGGATGTAGTCGGAGAGCACCCGGGGCACCCTCGCCGCGTCCTCGCCGTAGCGGTTGACCAGGTCGACGACGTGGTTGCCCACCATGCCGCCGAACCAGCGGAGCTGGTCCCGCTGGTGGGCCACGTCGTCTCCGACATAGGCGGGGGCGACGACTGCGATGGTCACTTCGTCGGGATCGCGGCCGGCTTCGGCGGCGGACCGGCGCACCGCCGCCGCGGTCCAGGCGAGGATCTGGGGGTCGGCGAGTTGGAGGATGTAGCCGTCGGCGACCCTGCCGGCCATCGCCAGCGCCCGCGGCCCGTACGCCGCCATCCAGATGGGCAGGTCCCATCCCTGCCCGATCCAGGGGATGCTGATGGGGGTGCCGTCGTAGTCGACCTCCCGCCCGGCCACCAGGGCGCGGATGCGACCGATGGCCTCCTCGGTCTCGGCGATCGTCTTCGGTGCCTTCCCGATGACCCGCAGCGCCGAGTCGCCCCGACCCATGCCCAGGATCGTCCTCGGCCCGAAGTGCTGGTTGAGGGCGGCGTGCATGGAGGCGAGGACGGTCCAGTCCCGGGTGCCCGGGTTGGAGACCATGGGCCCGACGATCATCCGCTCCGTCTCGGCCAGCATCAGGCTGTAGACGACGTAGGGCTCCTGCCACAGCACGTGGGAGTCGAAGGTCCATGCGTAGCCGAACCCGTTGGCCTCCGCCCGGCGGGTCAGCTCCAGCACCCGCGACACCGGCGGGTCGGTCTGGAGAACCACACCGAATGTCATCGCACCCCGGCCCATGGGCCAACCTCCCCCGTCAGGCGTTCTGGGGAAAGCCTAGATCGACGCCCCGGTGCGAGGGATCCGGCCAGCGGGACGTGACCACCTTCCCCCGGGTGTAGAAGTGGACACCTTCTTTGCCGTAGATGTGGCTGTCGCCGAAGAGTGACGACTTCCACCCGCCGAAGGAGTAATACGCCACCGGCACCGGGATGGGGACGTTGATGCCCACCATGCCCACCGGCACCTCGTTCTGGAACTTGCGGGCGGCGCCCCCGTCGTTGGTGAAGATGGCCACGCCGTTGGCGTAGGGGTTGGCGCTGACCAGGTCCATCGCCTCGTCGTAGCTGTCCACCCGGACGGTGGACAGCACCGGCCCGAAGATCTCGTCGCGGTAGATCGACATGTCCGGGGTCACGTTGTCGAAGAGGGTTGGCCCGACGAAGAAGCCGTCGGACTCACCGCTGATGGAGCGGCCGTCCGCCACCAGAGTGGCCCCCTGGTCGACGCCGGCATCGATGTAGCCGACCACCTTGTCGCGGTGATCTCCCGTGACCAGGGGACCCATCTCGGCGCCCTCCTCCAGCCCGGGGGCGGTCCTGATGGCGGCGAGCCGCTCGTGGACCTTGGGGACGAGCCTGTCGGCGGCATCGCCCACGGTGACCAGTACCGAGATGGCCATGCAGCGCTCCCCCGCCGACCCGTAGGCGGCGCCGACGGCGGCGTCGGCGGCCAGATCCATGTCGGCGTCGGGCAGCACCACCATGTGGTTCTTGGCGCCGCCGAGCGCCTGCACCCGCTTGCCGTTGGCGGTGCCGGTCTCGTAGATGTAGCGGGCGATCGGCGTCGAGCCCACGAACGAGACGGCGGCGATGTCGGGGTGCTCCAGGATGCGGTCCACGGACACCTTGTCGCCGTTGACGACGTTGAGGACGCCGGGCGGCGCGCCCGCCTCGTTGAACAGCTCGGCGACGAACAGCGGGGCGCTGGGATCCTTCTCGGACGGCTTGAGCACGAAGGTGTTGCCACAGGCGATGGCGATGGGGTACATCCACATCGGCACCATCGCCGGGAAGTTGAAGGGGGTGATGCCGGCAACCACACCCAGAGGCTGCCGGATCGAGTAGCTGTCGACGTTGGTGGAGACGCTCTCGGAGAAGTCGCCCTTGATCAGCTCGGGGATGCCGCAGGCGAACTCGATCACCTCCAGCCCACGCTGCACCTCACCGCGGGCGTCGGAGAGGACCTTGCCGTGCTCGGCGACGAGGAGCCGGGCGATGTCGTCGGCGTGGCGCTCCACCAGGTCCCGGAAGCGGAACATGAGCTGGGTGCGCCGCGCCAGGGAGATGGCCCGCCACTCCGGCAACGCCGCCTTGGCAGCGGCCACCGCCAGATCGACGTCGTCGGCGGTCGCCAGGACCACGGCGGCCTGCTGCACGCCTGTCGCCGGGTCCCACACCGGCCCGGTGCGCCGCTCCCCCGGATCGTGATGCCTGCCGCCGATGTAGTGCCCGATACGCTTCATCGGCTCATCCTAGGAGCGAACCAGCCTGGCTATCGCCTCCGAGGCCTCTTTCACCTTCTCCTCCGCCTCGGTCCCGCCGCTGCGGGCGGCCTCGACGACACAGTGACTGAGGTGCTCACCGAGCAGCCCCAGAGCGACCGACTCGAGGGCGCGGGTCATCGCCGAGACCTGGGTGAGGATGTCGATGCAGTACTGCTCCTCGTCGACCATGCGCTGGAGCCCCCGGGCCTGACCCTCGATCCGCTTCAGTCGCTTGAGGTACTCGTCCTTGCTGCCGATGTAGCCGTGGGGCCCCTTGTGCTCTGCCGCACCGTGGGCTGCGTGCGCCTCCGTCATACGTCGTTCTCCTCGGTTGCGGGCACCGCCGATTATAGGCGACCCGGAACATACCCATGGGGGGTATTGTTGTGGCAGGTACCCCCGGCGGGTACCCGCACCAGCAGGAGTTCCCATGACGTCCACCACCAGAGCGCGCACCTCGGCACCGGTCCGGGTCGCCGTGTTCGTCCTGATCCTGGTGGCCGTCTTCGCCGCAGCCTTCGCCGCCGGCCGGATCGTCGGCGGCGGCGACTCGGCTTCCGTTGACGTTCCCGCCACCGATGCGCCGGCCCACGTCGGAGGTGGCGATGGCCACTGACACCGCCGGGGCTCCTTCCGCACCCGACGCATCCCGGACTCTCGAGCTGGCCATCGGGGGCATGACCTGCGCCTCGTGCGCGGTGCGGGTCGAGAAGTCCCTCAACCGGGTCGACGGCGTCACCGCCTCGGTCAACTTCGCCACAGAAAAGGCCCGGGTCGAGCTCCCGCCGACGGTGTCCCCCGACGAGCTCCTCACCGCGGTGGAGAGGGTGGGATACCGGGCCACCCTCCCCGAGATGGCGAAGGGCCCTGCGGCGCCCGACGAGCGGGACACCGAGTTGGCCGCGCTGCGCACCCGGGTGGTGGTCTCGGCGGTGCTGTCCACTCCGGTGGTGTTGCTGGCCATGGTCCCCGCCCTCCAGTTCGACTACTGGCAGTGGCTGTCGCTGACGCTGGCGGCGCCGGTGGTGGTGTGGGGCGGGCTCCCCTTCCACCGGGGGGCGTGGGCGAACCTGCGCCACGGGGCGGCCAACATGGACACACTCATCTCGATGGGCACCATCGCCGCCATGGCCTGGTCGCTGTACGCCCTCTTCCTCGGCGGGGCGGGCGAGCCGGGGATGACGCACGCCTTCGACCTCACCGTGTCGCGCGGTGACGGCACCGCCGACATCTACCTGGAGGTCGCCGCCGGCGTCGTCACCTTCGTCCTCCTCGGCCGCTACTTCGAGAACCGATCCAAGCGTGACGCCGGTGCGGCGCTGCGCGCCCTGATGGAGTTGGGCGCCAAGGACGTGTCCGTCATCCGCGGCGGAGCCGAGGTTCGGGTTCCGGCCACCGCCCTCGCCACCGGCGACCTGTTCGTGGTGCGCCCCGGCGAGAAGGTCGCCACCGACGGCGTGGTGGTCGAGGGGGTATCGGCTCTCGACGAGAGCATGCTCACCGGCGAGTCGGTGCCGGTCGAGGTAGGCGCCGGCGACCGCGTCGTGGGCGCCACCCTCAACGCCGGAGGCAGGCTGGTGGTACGGGCCACCCGGGTGGGGGCGGACACCCAGCTCGCCCGCATGGCGCGGCTGGTGGAGGAGGCGCAGGCGGGGAAGGCCGACGTGCAACGACTCGCCGACCGCGTGTCCGGCGTGTTCGTGCCGGTCGTGGTGGGGATCGCAGCCGCCACCTTGGGGTTCTGGTTGGGGACCGGCGAGCCGGTGTCCACCGCCTTCACCGCCGCCGTCGCCGTACTGGTCATCGCCTGCCCCTGCGCCCTGGGCCTGGCCACGCCGCTGGCGCTGATGCTCGGCACCGGCCGCGG
>CAZOGW010000022.1:0-34097 GCA_964579415.1 uncultured Acidimicrobiaceae bacterium
GTCACCTGCCTGCGGTGACGATCCTCTCCCGCCGCGCCTCGGCGACGACGCCGGCGATGGCGTCGGCCAAGGTGGGGACCCCGGCATCCTCGGTCCGGTACGTGACGTGCCGGATGGGATGCCCCGGGTCGACGAGGCGACCCAGGTCGATGGGGGTCCCGGTGACGACCACGTCGCAGGGGACCGCCTGGATGGTGGCCTCCAGCTCGGCGAGCTGGTCGGCCCCGTAGCCCATGGCGGGCAGGACGGGCCCCAACGTCGGGTACTTCTCGAACGTGGCGGCGATCGAGCCGACCGCGTAGGGCCGCGGGTCGACGATCTCCGCCACGCCCGCCTGGCGGGCGGCGACGGTCCCGGCACCGTACGGCATCTCGCCGTGGGTGAGGGTGGGACCGTCCTCGACGACGAGGACCCGCTTGCCGGCCACGTCGGGCCCGGGCTCCAGACCGACCGGTGACCGGGTCTGCACGACCATGGCGTGCGGGTTGACCCGGCGCACGTTGGCCATGACGGACTCGACGTCACCCGGGTCGGCGTTGTCCACCTTGTTGACGACGATCACGTCCGCCATGCGCAGGTTGACCTCGCCGGGGTGGTAGCGCAGCTCGTGACCGGGCCGGAGCGGGTCGACGACGGTGACGAACAGGTCGGGACGGTAGAACGGGAAGTCGTTGTTGCCCCCGTCCCACACGATGACGTCCGCCTCCTGCTCGGCTCCGTGGAGGATCTCCCCGTAGTCGACGCCGGCCCACATCACCATGCCCTCGCGCACCGGGGCCTCGTACTCCTCCCGCTCCTCGATGGTGGGGTCGGAGGCGTCGATGTCCTCCAGCGTGGCGAAGCGCTGCACCCGCATCTTCTCCAGGTCACCGTACGGCATGGGGTGCCGCACCAGGGCGACCCTGAGGCCGGCCTCGGCCAGCAGCGCGCCGATGTGGCGGCTGGTCTGGCTCTTGCCGGCGCCGGTGCGGGTGGCGCAGACGGCGATCACCGGCCGCGAGCTCGACAGCATGGTGCTGTCGGGCCCGAGCAGGATGAAGTCGGCTCCGCACGCCATAACCAGCGACGCCTTGTGCATCACCTCCTCGTGGGAGAGGTCCGAATAGGCCAGCACGACGTCGTCGACCTCCTCGTCCCGGATCAGGGCCGGGAGCGTGGACTCGTCGACGATGGGGATGCCCTCCGGGTAGTAGTCCCCGGCCAGCGACGGCGGGTAGGTGCGCCCGCCGATGCCGGGGATCTGGGCGGCGGTGAAGGCCACCACATCGATGTCGGGGTTGATGCGGTAGACCACGTTGAAGTTGTGGAAGTCCCTACCGCCCGCCCCCATGATCACGGTCCGTTTCATGACATTCCTCTCGTGGGCTTGCCCTGCGTGCCCTCGACGAGGGCCGCCGGGGTATCGGGGACGAAGACGCCCTCGGGGGCGGCGGGGTGGTGCTGTGTCCTCCACTTCATCCACACGTACACCGGGATGCCGGCGAGCAGCAGCAGCATTCCGTAGAACACGACCTCCTGGCCGGCCCCGTAGATGGCCCACACCGAGTAGGCGAAGGCCAGCGTCGCCACCATCACGTCCCTGGTGAGGCTGCGGCCGGAGAAGTTCTCACGGTCCTTGATGAACAGCATCACCTGGCCCGCCGCCGAATAGGCGTACGGGATGAGCGTGGTCAGGGTGGCCAGCAGCAGGGTGTAGGTGAACAGGTCGATCAGGCCCCGGGTGTAGTTGGTGAGCATCAGCAGCGTCACCAGGACGCTGGACACCACCAGGCCGAACACCGGCGCCCCGTTGCGGGACACCTTGGCGAACGGCGCCGGGAACAGCCGGTCGCGGGCCGCCGCCATCGGGATCTGGCCCTGCAGCAGGATCCAGCCGTTGAGGCAGCCGAACGTGGAGATGATGGCCCCGATGGCCACCAGTGGCCCCGCCCACGACCCGAAGGCGACCTCGGCGGCGTCGGCGAACGGAGCCGTCGAGCCCACCAGGGTGGCGGCGGGGATGATGCCCAGCACCGCCGTCGTGGCCAGGATGTAGATGGCCGCGGTGGCGATGGTTCCCCATATCGTCGCCCGCGGGATGGTGCGTTCCGCCTTGGCGATGTCGTCGGCGGGCACCGTGGCCGATTCCAGCCCGATGAACGCCCACAGGGTGAGCGTCGCCACCGCGGTCACCGATGCGAACATCGAGCCGCCGGAGGGGTTGAAGGGCGTGAAATTGGCGGTGTCGATGAAGAAGATGCCGATGAGGGCCAGAGCCAGCAGCGGCAGCAACTTCAGCGCGGTGGTGACGCCCTGGACGATGCCGCCCTGGCGCACGCCCAAGGCGTTGATGCCGGTGAGCAGCCAGATGGCGGCCACCGCCACCAGCGCGGCGAGCAGGGCGCTTTCGGCCAGCCCGGTCCAGAACACCGCCAGGTAGCCGACGAAGGCGACGGCGATGGCGGCGTTGCCCGCCCAGATGGCGATCCAGTACCCCCACGCCGTCTGGAAGCCCACGAAGTCGCCGAATGCCATCCGGCTGTACTCGTACGGGCCGCCGGTGCGGGGGTAGTCACGACCGAGGCGACCGAACACCAGGGCGAGTAGGACGGCGCCGGCGGCGGTGAACAGCCATCCCAGCAGGCTGACACCGCCATATTCGGCCAGCGCCGAGGGGAGGAGGAAGACGCCCGACCCGATCATGTTGCCGACGACCAGAGCCGTCGCCAGCCACACGCCGAGCTTGCGCCTCGAGGGTGGTGCGTGAGCTGTCACTGTCATCTGAGGACCTCCCTCGTGTGTACGACAGCTACTACCCGTCCAGCTTGAGGTGCTCCGAGCCGAGCGGCCAGAGGCCAACGTCACACAGGAGGCCCGTTGCGGCGACGAACGCTCGGGGGCGGCACGCACCGGAGATCGCGCCGGTCAATGTGGAGAACCCGGGGCCGGCACATCGTCCTGCCGGATATCATCCCGACCGACCACGAACCCGTCGCCGCCGGCTGAGACACATCGCCGGCCGCCATCCGGTCCTCGAGGTCTCGCTCCCGGTAGAGGCGACCGACCCGCGGTCAGACGCCGAGCACGGTGGCCGACACTCCACTGGAGGACAGCAGGACGCCCATGTCGCCGCTGTCTGACGTCAACACATCGTCTCCGTCGGCGGCCAGGAGAGCGAGGTGGCCGTCGACGACGTCGCTCGTCCCGGTGACGGCCAGTAAGCTCCCGATCTCGCGACTGGCCGACGCATCGAGGGCTACGACATCAAACCCGCGCAGAGCGCGGGTGAGGTTGACCTGCCGAGCCGCGTCCCTCCACACCTGGGCCACAACGGCAGCGCTGGTTCGGACTGGAATCCCGTGCTCTTGGGCAGACCTCAAGAGTGCGCCGACAGTACGGTCGCGCCTATCCACACCCACGAGGGCACCCGCATCGAGAATCAGGCTCACTGCTTCGCGCCTTCGTTGAGCCCGAGCATCTCCGCGGCCCGATCCAGTTCCTCACGGGTGAACACACCGTCCTCCCTCTCCCATTCATCGAGGGCGTAGCCGAGCAACTCGTTGCGAAGCCGGTCGGCGGCGGCACTCTCGATCCAGCGCGAGATGCTGACACCAGCGCTCGCCGCGGCAGCGCGCACCGCGGCTCCAACCTCAGCCGGCATGGTGACGGAGAACCTATCAACGCTCATCCTACGAGCGTAACACATACACCTGTATGCAAGCTCTTCCAGTCCGTTCGACACGTGAGTTCGTGGACCAGGCATGTTCCTGACGCTACCGGTGATGTGTGACAAGAACCGGATGGCAAGCGGCACCCCCCCCCGCTTCGGCTGATCTTGCACGATCACCCCCTACTTGTCGTCAGCAGGCAGGAATGCTCACCGGGATGCATGCTGCATATACGTGCCGAAGATTCGGCATGAGCATGTTACTGTTGAGGCATGCGTACGACGATCGAACTGGATGCCGACACCAGCGCCGCCGTCGAGCAGCTCCGCCGAGACACCGGTGCCGGTGTCTCGGAGGCGGTGAACCAGTTGATACGGAAGGGACTACTCCCCAGGGAGGACCGTCCTCCGTTCCGGCAGAAGACGTACCACCTCGGGTTGGGCATCGACGTGAGCAACGTGGCCGACGCCCTCGAGGTTCTTGAAGGGCCCCGGGCCCGGTAGGCCGAAATGCTGCTCGACGCCAACATCCTGCTGTACGCCGTCGACGAGGTAAGCCCTTTCCACGACAAGGCGCGAATGTGGCTGGAGGACGCCCTCAACGGCGCCCAGCGGGTGGCGATTTCCTGGTACTCGGTGGGCGCATTCCTCCGCATCGCGACGAATCCCCGCGCCATGTCCGACCCGCTCTCTCCGTCGCAGGCGTGGGAACTGGTCGACGCCTGGCTCGACGCACCTGCGGTGTGGATTCCACAGCCTGGTCTACGCCACCGGGACATCCTGCGCGATCTCGTGGTTGTGGGCGACCTGCGGGGGAACCTCGTCAGCGACGCGGTTCTGGCCGCAATCTGTATGGAGCACGGCCTCGCCATCGTTTCCGCCGATTCGGATTTCGCCCGCTTCGGCGGCATCCGCTGGCTCAACCCCGTCGCCGGCTGAGGATTGGCGGCAGCCGGCGTGGACGAGGGCCGGCCGGGGTGTCGGCCGGCCGGCCCTCGCTCCTCCCACCGGAGGCCTATGGCCCGAGCAGGTACTCGATGCTCTTCGCCATGACCGCGGCGCGGTCGGCGGCTCCCTCGATGCCCTCGAGCCCGAACCCGAACAAGAGGGTGTTGCCGGTGGCGGCGACGGCGCCTTCCTGGAGGCCGACCGATTCGGTGCGGATCCAGTCGTTGGGGTTGGCGACGCTGCCCGGGGGCGACCCGGGGACGCTCCATGCGCCCAGGCCGGTCTCGAAGGACTCGACTCCGGCGACCGTGGAGACCGCGGCGTAGTCCACGAAGGCACCGAGGCCCTGGAACGCCCAGTCGGTGGCGTAGGTGATGGACACCTCGACCTGGCTGCCGGCGTAGTCCGTCAGGTCGACCTCCCACTCCTCCCAGCCGGCGGACCGGCCCGAGGTGGCGTGCCACTCGCCGCCGGTATCGGGGTTGGAACCCTCACAGTCGGCGCCCTGGTAGCGCTCCAGCCACGGGTGCAGCTCGTACCAGCCGGAAGGGCAACTCTCGCCGACGTCGTCGGTGGTGTGACCGTTGGCGTCGGGCAACGTGGTCCAGTCGTCGGCGCCCACGGTGTGGGCCTCGACGAACAGGAAGTCCCAGTCCGGCTCGGTGTCGTACGAGAATCGGAAGGTGAGTGCCGGCTCGTCGGCGGCGGTGACCCCGGTGAGGTCGATGGTGCGCGCCAACCGCTTGTAGCTCTGGTCGCTGATCCCGCTGTACACGTACCAGTCGCCGTCGTAGGGCTCGAAGGCCCCCGAGGCGCCGGTATCCCACACCGCCGGGGCGGTGCTGGCGAACTGCGGGTACTCGTCGGCGGGCAGCAGGCTGCTGGTGGTGACGAACGAGGCGGTGTGGGCCTGGTTGTCGGCGCTGTCGGCGCCGTTGAAGCCCCAATCCAGGCCGGCGAACGGGCCGCCGACTCCGGTCACGTCGAACGGTTCGCCCTCGGCGTCGGTGCCGGCATCGTCGTTGTAGATGTAGGCGCCGAGGTAGTACTGGACGAAGTCGTTCTTGTCGGCGAAGAAGGCGCAGCGGTCGAAGACCGGGCCGGGCGCCCCCCCGACCACACATTCCTCGTCGGCGACCGGGTCGTAGTACTGGCCCCCGGCGAGGCCGTTCTCGGCGGCGCCCGCCCACTGCCCGGTGTAGAGCAGCTTGCCGCCCTGGTTGAGGTAGGCGCGCACGGCGAGGATCAGGTCGTTGGCCGACCGGTCGACGTTGCCCGGACCGCGTCCGGCGGCACGGGTGACGAAGTTGTTGCCCGTGTACCAGACGACGGCGTCGAAGTGCGAGAGCACACCGAGATGTCCCGGCGCCTCCCGCCCCATGGCGTCGATGTCGTAGACGGCGTAGCTGACACCGGCAGCGGTGAGCGCGCTGGTGTACGCCGACAGGTAGTTGGGAACGGCGGGGTCGGTGCTGGCGTACCCGGGGATGTTCACCAGGCCGGTGCGGTCCTCATCGGCGACGATGAGCACCTCCGCGCCGGCGTCCTCCACCACCTCGAAGGTCTGGTGGGCGCTCGCCGACCGCTGCGTGGTGAACCAGTACTCGACGCTGTCTCCCACGGCGAGACCGGGGATCTGACCACGCACGTAGTGGTAGTAGGTGTCGTAGCCGCCGTACACCTGGCCAGGGGGCGCATCGGCGGTGGAGGCGACCTGCCGCGGGCCGCCGTTGACCCGGTAGTTGAGCGTCACCGCGCCTGAGGCGCGCCGCGCCAGGACGTCCACCGGCTGGGCCGACCCACCGGCGTACGACACCTCGACGCGCAGGTCCGAGGAGGGGTTGCCCGACTTCCACGGATCGACGGCGGAGAGGTCCAGGTACAGATCCTCGGTCGCCAGCCCCATGTGGGACACGGGTCGCTCCGGATTCGAGACCGAGCGGGCGATGTTGAGGGCGAAGGCGAAGTTGCGCTCGAACTCGGCCTGCACCAGATCCTCGTCGTCGGGGAACACGAAGCCGCAGCCGTCGCAACCCTCGGCGAGCTCGGTGGTCCAGGCGAGTACCCCGCGGATCCCGTGCGACCAGTCCGTGAACTCGCCGTTGGTGGTGTACAGGTCGGCGCCGACGCCGGGGTCGTAGCCCTCCACCGCAGGATCGTCGTCGGTGCCGGTGAGTGCGACGTAGATGGGGTCGTCCGCCGACGGGGTCTGCACCTGCCACCCCTGGGCGTAGAGCAGCAGCTCGCCGAACGAGTGGTAGCTCATGGCGAAGCGGAGGTCGGGGAGCATGTCGAAGAGGGCCATGTTGGCCTGGATCTCGGGTTCCGAACCCGGGGTGGGACCGCGGTAGGTCTCGCCTGCTGATTGCGAGTCCGATCCCTCGTTGTCGTAGTTCCAGTGCTCCGGATAGTTGCGGTTGAGGTCGACACCGTCGCCGGGGCCGACCTGGCCGTCCCCGTTGTTGTCCCTCAGGTTCTTCCGCCACAGGCGGTCGACGTCGAAGGTGTACTGGTAGCCGTCGGGGTTGACGACGGGCACGAACCACACCTCGCTGCTTCGCAGGATCTGCTTCACGTCGCGGTCGTTGGACCGCGCCCCGTCGACGAACCACTGCAGGAGCCGCATGTTGACCTCGGTGCTGATCCACTCCCGGGCGTGCGTGGTGGCCTGGTAGAGCACGGCGGGGCGGCTGCCCACCGGCACGCCGGGTGCACCCTGGGTGAGACGCAGGGCAAGGATGTCGCGACCCTGGTGAGTGTCCCCCAGGTCGACGAGTTGGGCGAACGAGCCGTTGCGCGGGTCGTCGGCGATGGCATGGAGCTGGTCCTCGATCCCACCCGGCTCGTCGTAGGACCACCACACGTCGAAGCCGTAGGCCGACTGGAGGTCGGCCGCCTGGGTCTGGGTCAGGCCCTCCTCGTTGCGCACTTCTCGGAGATCGAGTCCGAACCGGCGCAGGGCCCGCCGTTCGGTCGGGTAGGCGACGATCTGGACCTCTATGCCGGCGAGCGTCTCGTCGACGTGTGCGACGTCGAGACCCAGGTCCTGGACCTCCGCCCACTGATCGGCGTCGAGAGTCGCCTCGTAGAGCTGGAGACGCTCCTCCTCCCCCCGGGCGGTGTCGTCCTGGGCCATCGTGGGCGTGACCGCCGATCCGAACAGGAAGGCGGTGGCCAGGACGCTGACAAGTACTCTCCTCGGATTCCTCACAGGAACCTCCTCCCACACTCGACGCGTCGTCGCGACTGTCGGAACGTTCCGACCCTACGCCTCTTCGCGGTTTAGCGCCGTCGAAAACGCCGGTGTCTGAAATCCAGAGTTGGTGCTCCCCGCCCGGGACGACACCGACGCCCGATACCCTGCGCCGCGATGAACCAGGCACCGAAGCTGACCTACCCCGCCGAGCTGCCGATCACGGAGCGACGGCCGGAGCTGCTCGACGCCATCCGCGATCACCAGGTGGTGATCGTCGCCGGCGAAACCGGGTCGGGGAAGAGCACCCAGCTTCCCAAGCTGTGCATCGAGGCGGGACGGGGCGCCGGGAAGTGGATCGGGCACACCCAGCCCCGCCGCATCGCCGCCCGTTCGATCGCCGAGAGGATCGCTGCCGAGATGGGCACCTCCGTTGGCGGCCTGGTGGGCTACAAGGTTCGCTTCTCCGACCAGGTGGGCACCGGGACGATGGTCAAGGTGATGACGGACGGAGTGCTGCTCAACGAGATCCACAACGACCCCAGGCTGCTGCGCTACGACACCGTCATCCTCGACGAGGCCCACGAGCGCAGCCTCAACATCGACTTCCTCCTCGGCTACCTGAACCGGCTCCTGCCCCGCCGCCCCGAGCTCAAGCTGATCGTCACCTCGGCCACCATCGACACCGAGCGGTTCTCCGCACACTTCGGCGGCGCCCCCGTCGTCGAGGTCTCGGGGCGGGCCTACCCGGTGGAGGTCCGCTACCGGCCTCTCGACGACCCGATCTCACCGCGGCCGCGGGACCAGACCGAGGGGATCGTCGACGCCGTCGCCGAGTTGGCGCGGGAGGGGACCGGCGACGTGCTGGTGTTCTGCTCCGGAGAGCGGGAGATCCGCGACGCCGCCGACGCCCTCGGCGACGCCGGGCTGCGCCACACCGAGATCCTGCCGCTGTACGGGAGGCTGTCCGCCGCCGAACAGCACCGCATCTTCCAGCCCCACACCGGGCGCCGCATCGTCGTCTCCACCAACGTCGCCGAGACCTCGATCACCGTGCCCGGCATCCGCTACGTGGTCGATGCCGGCACCGCCCGCATCTCCCGCTACAGCCGGCGCACCAAGGTGCAGCGCCTCCCCATCGAGCCGATCTCCCGGGCCTCGGCCGACCAGCGGGCGGGGCGCTGCGGCCGGCTCGGTCCCGGCATCTGCATCCGCCTCTACGCCGAGGACGACTACCTGGCCCGGCCCCGCTTCACCGAGCCGGAGATCCTTCGCACCAACCTGGCGTCGGTGATCCTGCAGATGGCGGCGCTCGGCTTGGGCGACGTCGAGTCGTTCCCCTTCCTCGACCCGCCCGACAAGCGGGCGGTGCGTGACGGCCTGGCGCTGCTCCACGAGCTGGGCGCCATCGCCGAGATGCCCGCGGCGGGTGATCCCCCCTCGCTGACGCAGCTTGGCCGGCGCCTGGCCCGCCTCCCCCTCGACCCCAGGCTGGGACGCATGGTGGTCGAAGCCGATCGCAACGCCTGCCTCGCCGAGGTCCTCGTCATCGCCTCTGCCCTGTCGATCCAGGACCCCCGGGAGCGACCCGAGGGCCAGGAGGAGCGCGCCGCCCAACTCCATGCCCGCTTCGAGAACCCCGACTCCGACCTGCTCGGCATCTTGAGCCTGTGGCGCCACCTCCACGACCAGCGCCGGGCACGCACCTCCAACCAGTTCCGCAAGATGTGTGTCGACGAGTTCCTCAACTACCGGCGGGTGCGGGAGTGGCAGGACATCCACGCCCAGCTCACCGACGTCACCCGGGAGATGGGGCTGCGCCCCAACCGGGAGCCCGCCGACCCGGACCTGGTACACCAGTCGCTCCTCGCCGGGCTGCTGTCACACGTGGGGAAGAAGGACCCCGACGGTTTCGGCTACCGGGGCGCCCGCGGCGTCACCTTCTTCGTCTCTCCCGGCTCGGTGCTGTTCAAGCGAGCCCCGGAGTGGGTGATGGCCGCCGACCTGGTGGAGACCGGCCGCATGTGGGCCCGGGGTGTCGCCGCCATTCCCGTCGAGTGGGTGGAGCGCGCCGGCGCCCATGTGGTCAACCGCACCCTGAGCGACCCGTGGTGGGACGCAGCACGGGGCTCGGCGGTGGCCCGCGAGTCGGTGACGCTGTTCGGCATCCCGCTCGCCTCCGACCGCACCGTGCAATACGCCCGCATCGACCCCGCTGCCGCCCGCGACCTGTTCATCCGCCACGCCCTGGTCCACGGCGAGTGGCCGGAACGGACGCACGTCCACGCCTTCGTCACCCGCAACCGGGAGCGCATCGAGGAGGTGGCGGAGCTTGAGGCGAGACGCCGCAGCTTCGACCTGCTCGCCGGCGAGGACCGCGTCGCCGCCTTCTTCGATGCCCGCCTCCCCGCCGACGTCGCCACCGTGCAGGCCTTCGACCGCTGGTGGCGGGACGCCGGCAAGGCCCAGCCCCGCCTGCTCGACCTCTCCCTCGACGACGTGCTCGACCCCGCCGCCGAGCTACCCGACCCGGAGGCATTCCCCGACACATGGCGGTTCGGTGACCTGGCCATGCCCGTCGAGTACCACTTCGAGCCCGGCGAGGAGCGTGACGGCGTCGTCGTCGACGTGCCCCTGGCCGGCCTGGACCGCGTCGATCCCGACGTGCTCGCCTGGAACGTGCCGGGCCGCCGGGCCGAACTGGTCGAGGCGCTGGTGCGGTCGCTTCCCAAAGGAGTACGCCGCTCCTTCGTCCCCATCGCCGACACCGTCGACCAGCTCCTGGCAACCATCGACCCGCAGAGCGGCAACCCGCGTGAGGCGGTCCGCCTCGGCCTGGCCCGCATCTCCGGGGCTGCCGTCCCGCCCGACGCCTTCGACCTGGACCGGGTACCCGCCTACCTGAAGGCCCGGTTCCGCGTTGTCGGCGACGACGGCGCCGTTCTCGCCGAGGGGGACGACCTGGCCCGGATCAAGGAGTCCCTGGTCGCCGAGGCCCGGGCGACCATCGCCGGCGGCGGGCACCCCCTGGAACGCAGCGGGATCGTCACCTGGGACCTGGGTGAACTCCCCCGCACGGTGCCCGTCGGCGAGGGTGCCCACCGTGTCGACGCCTACCCGGCCCTGGTGGACGAAGGGGACAGCGTGTCGGTCCGGCTGCTGGCCACACCGGAGGAGCAGGCCGACGCCATGTGGTGGGGTGTCGTCCGGCTCCTGCTCCTCGGCCTTCCCTCGGCGGAGCGACTGGTGGCACCGATGCTGGACAACGCCACCCGCCTCACCCTCAGCGCCGGCCCCTACGAGTCGCCCGCCGCCTGGGTCGACGACGTCCTCGCCTGCGCCGCCGGAGGGCTCCTCAGCCGGTTCGGTGTGATGCCGTGGGACGGCACCACCTTCGACGAACTGCGCCGTCTCGCCGTGGACCAACTGGCGGACGAGGTGTGGACCGTGGCAGACGCTTCGCTGGCGCTGCTGGGGACGCTGCGCGACGTCGAGGTGGCCCTCGGCCGTATCGATGCCGCCCGCCACCCCGATGCCGTCGCCGACATTCGCGCCCAGGTCGACATGCTGGTCTACCCGGGCTTCCTCGCCGCCATCGGAGCCGCCCGCATCGCCGACGTCCACCGCTACCTGCGCGCCGTCCTGCGCCGCATGGATCGCCTCCCCGGGGACCCTGCCGCCGACCTCGCTCTCATGGCCCGGGCCCACCGGCTGGAGGACGAGTACGAGCTGCTCCTGGAGCACGTTTCCCCCACTCCCGAACTGGCCGACCTCGCCTGGGTACTGCAGGAGCTGCGGGTCAGCCTCTTCGCCCAATCGCTGGGCACGAAGGGGAAGGTGAGCGAGAAGCGGGTCGGCGCCGCCCTCGCCCGTCTCCTCGAGTGAGCTCGGCCGACGGTGCTCCCGACTACCGAGGACGGACCTGGCGGACCGGCGGGTCGCCGCCCCAGCGGTCGTCGGCAGTCCACACGGTGGCGGCCGTGCGGTGGGCCAGGGCGAGGCAGAGGCGGTCGGCAAGCGACAGGCCACTCCCCGCCTGCCAATGCGCCGCCGCCCACTCGGCGTCGTCGACGGTCACCGGCTCGATGACTACGTCGTACGTGAGCAGCAATGCCCGGGCGACGGGCCAGTTGCGACCGTGCTGGACGACCTTCTGTGCCACCTCGGACCAGTTGGCGGCACCGACCGCGCCGCCGTCCTCCAGCGCCCCTTCCACCGCATCGGAGCCATCCTCCCCACCGAGGAAGGCAAGCAGTGCCGAGGCGTCGAAGACGTTCAGGGGCTGTCCTCGACAGCCGAGGCGGCGCGCCGCTCCTCCAGCAGGTCGTCCACGAGGTCGAGCCCTTCCAGGTCACCACGGACCCAGTCCTTGAGCTGGGATCGCGTGAGCAGTACCAAGCCGCGCGGGGTGTCCACGAGAACGAGGGGCACTCCGGCGTCGAGCCCGACCCGGCGCCTCACCTCGGAGGGAACCACCAAGCGGCCTCGGTCTCCCATCCTCAAGGCGTATGTACCATCCATCGACCGATCGTACCACTCCGGCCAGCGTATCCCACGTCGTGGCTTGGTTCCCAGAATGAGCGGCGGGACCCACGAAGCTCAGTCCAGAAGGGTGGCGACAGCCACGAAAAGGAGGACCGTCACGGCGCCGGCGAAGACGTAGATCACCGGCGGCGCCACCAGGGCGGTAACGATTCGGGCCCTAGGTTCGAAGACCCGCCGCCGCAGTGCCCACCAGGTACCGACGATGGCAACGGCAGGGAGGGCGACCAGTGCGGTGACGAGGAGGAAGAAGATGTGCCGGGTGAGCGGGTCGCCGAGGTCGGCGAGCAGCAAACCGGCGCCGGAGGCGAACCAGAGGATGCCGGAGAGGGCGATGCAGGTCCACACGCCCAGGATCAGCTTCGGGACTGCCCGTATCGGCTCGGAGTACCCTTCATCCATGGCGTGCGAGATTATCCGATATTCAACGATGTTTCCAGCCTCTGGAGGGGAGCCACACATGACACTGGAAGACTACGCTCGTGTGCCTCTGTTGTTCGGGCCGTCGCCGATCCATCCCCTGCCCCGGCTCAGCGAGGCGCTGGGCGGGCAGGTCGAGGTGTGGGCCAAGCGGGAGGACTGCAACTCGGGTATCGCCTTCGGCGGCAACAAGGTGCGCAAGCTGGAATACCTGGTCGCCGAGGCCCTCGCCCAGGGCTGCGACACGCTGGTGTCCATCGGCGGCATCCAGTCCAACCACACCCGCCAGGTCACCGGCGTCGCCCGCCATCTCGGCCTCGGCGTGGTCACGGTCCAGGAGTCGTGGGTCGACTGGCCCGACGTGGTCTACGACAAGGTGGGCAACCTGCAGCTCACCCGCATCATGGGCGGCGACATCCGCATCGACGCTGCCGGGTTCGACATCGGATACCGCGACAGCTGGCAGCAGGCCATCGAGTCCGTGGAGGCCGCCGGCGGCAAACCGTACCCCATCCCCGCCGGAGCTTCCGATCACCCCCTCGGCGGGCTCGGGTTCGCCAACTGGGCACGGGAGGTGGCGGCCCAGGAGGCCGAGCGCGACATCTTCTTCGACCACGTCGTGGTGTGCACCGTCACCGGCTCCACCCACGCCGGGATGATCGCCGGCTTCGCCCTCGCGGACCGCGACGACCGGCGGGTCCTCGGCATCGACGCCTCGGCGACCCTGGACAAGACCGTCGACCAGGTGACCCGGATCGCCACCGACACCGCCGCCAGGATCGGTGTCGGCCGCGAGTTGCGCCCCGAGGAGATCACGGTGGTCCCCGGTTACGAGGGGCCTGCCTACGGGATCCCCGACCAGGTCACCGTCGATGCGATCCACCTCGCCGCCCGCACCGAGGGGATGCTCACCGACCCGGTGTACGAAGGGAAGTCGATGGCCGGCCTCGTCGGCCTGGTCCGCTCCGGCGACATCCCCGCCGGATCGAGGATCCTCTACGCCCACCTCGGCGGCCAGCCGGCCCTCTCCGCCTACGCCGGAGCTCCCGGACTGGGGTGAGATCTTGATCGGCCCTGCCGGACGGGCGCGTGCAACCGGATCCCCCGCTTGGGAGTGATCTGGTCGTGCAGGACACGGACATCTGGCTCAAATACAAGGACGATCTCGTCCGCTACGCCGCAGTCCTCATCGGTCCCGGAGATGCGGAGGACGTCGTCTCCACGATCGTGGTCCGCGTGCTCAACCGTCGGGCCCTGGGCGATCTGGACGACGCCGGCACCTACCTGTTCCGGGCCGTGCTCAACGAATGCCGCACGAGAGGCCGCCGTAGGCGGCCCGCCTTCGGGGTCGCCGATCTCCCCGTTCCACCTCCACCGGAGCCGCGGCCCGAGGTCTTCCAGGCGGTGTTGGCGCTGCCGGTCGCGCAACGAGCCGCCACGTTCCTGGTGTATTGGGCCGACATGAGCATCGCCGAGGCGGCGCACGTCATGGGGACGCGACCGGGGACCGTCAAGAGGTACCTGCACCTGGCACGCAACAAGCTGAGAGGAGCCCTTGATGCCCACGTCAACATCGAGTGACGACATCGCCACCGCCTTCGTTCGGGTCTACGAGACCCTCGTCGACCAGGTCGACCTCCCCTCGGACGAGTTGCCGGCGCTCCGGATCGCTCCCACCGGTTCCCCACAGCCGCGACGCGGTCCTCTCTTCGCCGTGGCCGCCGCCATTGTGGTCACCCTCGCTGTCGGCGGTGTGGCTCTCCTCAGAGGGCAGGCACCACTCGCAACGCCCCGGCCTGTCGACCGCATCGCCCTGCTCCGACCCCCGGCGGAGCTCCCAGGCCCGGTCGAGTTGGTCAGCGCCACCGTCGACACCTCGGTCGCCGAGGATGCCTTTCCGATGCAGGTGTGGCTGTGGGAAGCCGGTGACGACCCCTCCCGGGTGGTGGCGCTCGTCGAGACCGATCCGGGCGCCGATCTGGAAGCCTTCGGCCTGTTCGGCGAAGATGACCCGGGACCGCCCACCGATGGTCAGGTGGCGGAGATCGTCACCGGCGGTGGCCTCACCGGCCGAAGCTGGTTGGAGGGCGCATCGTGGAGGATCGTTGTCGGGAGCGAGGCATCCCTCGTCACCGAGGTAGCGGAGCAGGCCCGGGGCGACGCCCCGTCGGACGTGGCGATCGAGGGATTCGACCTGGCGTACGGCGGTCCGCAGTCGCTCTCCTCGGAGGTGCCCGTCGAGGTCGTGGACACCCAGTACCGGACCGCGGACGGGTTGGTCCACATCGCCCTACTGAGAGGGGTTCCCTTCGCCAACTCCCTGATCCGGCTCCAGATGCCGGACGCGGAGCTGACGAGCGTCGACGGGTCCCCCGCGGTAGTGGGCATCGTCGACTTCGACGAGAACGAGCCGGGCCCTGCCCTGGTCTCCTGGCAGGTGGATGACCACTCGTCGGCGTTCGTGGTCGGCGACGCCCTGGCCCCCCAGGCGGCCACGGCCGTCGCCGCCGCCACAGAAGCCCTTTCCATGGAGCAGTGGAACGAGCTGGTGGCGGACGTGCCGCCACCGTCGCCGTTCAACGCGGCCTTCTCGTCCCGTTCCGACCAGGCGGTCATCGCCGAGGGCGGGAGTTGGGAGGTGAGGGCGCAGGTGTTCTCGGTCCCCGAGACACCCGCCGTGCTCGGCGTCTGCGGCTGGATGACCGCCGACGGCACCGGCGAGCTGTACGACGTGGGATGCCAGGGCGAAGGAGAGAGCTTCGACCAGGCGTCTCCCAGCCAGGTCCGCACCGGTGACGGGCTGGTCGTGACCGGAGGGGCCCCGGCCGAGGTGGTCGAGATCAGGATCGAGGCAGCGAGCCCCGAGGATGTGATCACAACCCGGAACCACGTCATCGATCCGGCGGTCCCCCACGGCTGGTGGGCGGTCGCGCTGCCGGAGGGCCCGACGTACACCCAGGTCACGTTCTGGGACGCCTACGGGAACCAGCTCCCAGGGGACGGCCGCCTCAAGGCCGACCAGATCCTCGAGACCGATTGAGCGCCACCACACTCGTGGCGCGACGTGTAGTGCCCCGCTCCTCCCTGTGGAGGAGCGGGGCACTGCCGTCAGCTTCCCAGGGCGAGCTGGGCCGCCGCCATCGGGTCCATCTCCCGGCCGGCGGCGCGGGCCGCCTGCATCTCGGGATCGGGAACGGCGTCGACGAGCTGCCGCATCGGCTCGCTGTACCAGCGCAGCGCCGGCCAGGGCCGGTAGCCGAGTCGCTCCCGCAGGCTCTCGGCGGCGCCGACGGCCGTCATGGAGCGGTGGCCGTCGCCCTCGGCTATCGCCAGGCTGGCGAGGCCGTCGAGCAGGTAGGTGAGGCCCTCCCGGTACGAGACCGTGCGGTGCATCTCCAGCGACCGGCTCAGCGACGCCCGACCCTCGGCGACGTCGCCCATGGCGAGGCGCACCTGCCCGATCGAGCTGGTGGCCAGGGCGGCCAGGGCGCTGTTGCCCATGACCTCGGCGAGCCGGCCCGACTCGGTGACGTGCTCCAGGGCGCTGTCGAGATCGCCGCGGGAACCGGCGAGCATGGCCAGGTTGCTGCGCACCCACGCCTCGCCCCACGGGTTCGACGCCCGCTGAAACCGCGCCAGGATCTCCTCCAACTCGATCTCCAGCTCCACGTCGTCGACGTCGAAGGCGGGCAGGGCGCTCGCCCGCAGGAAGCGGGCCCAGGTCTCGGAGTCGTCGTCGCCGGCGGCGGAGACGAGGCGGATGCTCTCGTCGAGGACCGCCACCGCTTTCTGGTACTCCCCCATCTCGTAGAGGGCGCCGCCGCGGAGCCACAGCATCACCCCGCGCCAGCCGTTGGCCATGTCGCCCGACAGGTCGGCGACGCCCTCGAGCCAGCGCAGCGCCTCGGCGACGTGCCCCCGCAGCCACAGGTAAACCCAGATGGCGTGCGACATCTGCACCACCGTCTCGTGGTCGGCGGCGGCCACCAGCCAGTCGGCGGCATCGCGCAGGTTCTCCCACTCCAGGTCGAGGGTGGACATGGTGGCGGCCTGGCGGGTGTCGGTGAGCCCCGCTCCGACGCCCATCGCCAGGGATGCGTAGTAGCTGCCATGACGCCGGTGCATCTCCTCGGCCTCGCCGGAGCCCTCAAGTTGGTCCCGGGCGAAGTCGCGCACGGTGACCAGCATGCGGAACCGGCTCACGCCGCTGCCGTCGGGCTCCACCCGCAGCAGGCTCTTGTCGACGAGGGACTCGACCACCCAGGCCGCCTCGGGACCGGCGACGGCCGTGGCGGCATCGAGGGTCCAGCCGTCGGCGAGCACGGCGACCCGGCGGAACACCTGCTTCTCCTCGGCGGTGAGGAGGGCGTAGCTCCAGTCGATGGTGGAGCGCAGGGTGCGTTGCCGGGCGGGCAACCCCTGGGGACCGTGGCCGAGGACGTCGAACGACCTGGCCAGCAGCTCCGCCAGTGCCGCCGGCGTGAGCATGCGCAGCCGGGCCGCGGCCAGCTCGATGGCGAGGGGGAGGCCGTCGAGGCGCCGCACGATCGCCGCCACATGGGCGGCGTTGTCCACGGAGACCTCGAAGTCGGGGCGCACAGCGCGGGCCCGCTCCTCGAAGAGCTGCACCGCCGGGAAGGTGTTGATATCACCACGCTCGTCAGGCCCGGGGAACGGAAGGGGGCCTACCGGGTATTCGTGCTCGCCGTGGACCCGCAACGCCACCCGGCTGGTCACCAGGACGTTGAGCCCGGGGCACCGCTCCAGCAGGGCGACGACATCGGCAGCCGCCGAGACGACCTGCTCGAAGTTGTCGAGCAGCAGGAGCACCTGCTTGTGGGCCAGGGCGTCGGCGAGAGACTCCAGCGCCGAGGAGCCCACGGTGACGTGCAGCTCGTCGGCGATGGCGGTGGTCACCTGACGGGCATCCATCAGCGCCGAGAGGCTCACGAAGAACACGCCGTCGGGGTAGCCGTCGGCCACCCGTTCCGCCACCGCCAGGCCCAGGCGGGTCTTACCGATCCCGCCGGTGCCGGTGAGGGTCACCAGCCGGGTGTCGGAGCGTCCCAGGATGGTCGCCAGGCTCTCCACCTCCTCGTGGCGGTCCACCAGCGAGGTGAGTTGCAGCGGCAGCCGGGCGGCGACGGCGCGCCGCGCCCGCGGTTCGGCGAACGTCGGAATCAGGCCGGGGACGGTGAGTTGGTAGAGCCGCTCGGCCCGGGAGAGGCCCTTGAGGGTGTAGGTGCCCAGGTCCCGACCACTCCAACCCAGCGGGGCCAGGTCGTCTGCGACCAGCCCGTGGGTGACCGACGAGAGCACGATCTGGCCGCCGTGGCCGGCGGCGGCGATGCGCATCGCCCGGTGGGCGTCGATTCCCACGTAGCCTACGCCGGTGGGGGTGGCCTGGCCGGTGTGGAGGCCGATACGCGCCTTGAGATCGATGCCGGGGGCCAGCGGGCCCAGGCCGAGCGAGCGCTGCACCTCGACGGCGGCTTCGACGGCCCGCATCGGGTCGGGGAAGACACTGCTGATGCGGTCGCCGTCACGGTCGACGACGGTGCCGTCACGGGCGGTGACGGACCCGTCGACGATGCGGTGGAAGCGGCCCAGCACGTCGCCATACGCACCGCCGAACTCCTCGACGATCCGGGTCGAGTCCTCCACGTCGGTGACCATGAACGTCAGGGTCCCCGAGGGGAGGGAGCGCCCCCCGGCCGCGGTGAAGCGCTCGCTGAGGAGTACCGCCAGGTCGTCGAGGACCAGTTCGGCCAGCTCACCGGGCGATTCGAAGCTCTTGTAGGAGATGTCGCCCGAGGCGCGGACGTCGTCGAGCAGCGATTCCAGCTCCGGCTGGATGTCGGGAGCGGGCCGCTTCACGTAGATGAGGCGGGGCCGCCCCTCGCTGAGCAGGTACTCGTCGTGGAGGCCGGAGACGTCCATCTCCGGGGCGGTCCACCCGTAGCTCTGCCAGTAGATGCCGATGAAGATATCGCTCTGCGCCAGGTACGAGCGGTACAGGTCGCGGGGGGCGTGGGGCCGGGCGCCCAACTCGAACATCACCGGGTTGAGGCGCAAGCTGCGTACCGCCGTCCGCACCGCTTCCCGCTCCGGTGCCAGCTCTCCCATCGTCGAGCTGACAAAGACGCGTAGTCGCTGGTCGGGGGTGCGGATGGCGGTCCCGGTGGCCGGGTCCGCCGACGTGAGGGTGTCGATGGTGATTGTCATGTCGCACCTCAGACGATCCGTACCGGGTGCGCCGGGGGCGACAACCGGATCGGCTCGATGGAGTTGCGTGCGGTGTGCGCAGCCGTCCACTGGCCGGCGAGCAGCGACCGCAGGATCCACAGGTTCTCGGCGGCCACCTCGCGGCGGCGCCGGGAGGTGGGCCGGGTGGAGACGGCCACCTCGGCGTCGACGGCCAGGCTGATGAGGTCCCGGGCGCAGGTCACGGGATCTATCCCGGCGGCGTCGATGACGACGGTCTCACCGGCTGTCCCGGGGCGGGCGAGCGGGGTGGTCAGCGGATTGGCGACGGGGGCGGCGGTCAGGGTGGCGGTCATGGCAGGTCCTCTCTCTCGGAGTGTCGATGAGGCAAGACTGCAGGACCGCCCTTGCGAGGGTCTAGGAATGGTCTAGGAGGGGGCGTACTACGTACTACGTACTACGTATCACGACCTCCTGGTCTCCGCGATTCTTCTCACCAGACGCGTCATGCCGTTCTCGCGGGCGTTCGCCTCACCCCTGTCCAAGGCCTCGGTGGCCTCCCGCTCGCGGCCGAGGGCGCGCAGGGCCAGGGCGGCGAGGCGCTCCAGCTCGGGGTACCAGCAGCCCTCACCGCGGCGGTGCACCTGGTCGATTCCGGCCTGTGTCGCCTCCAGGGCCGCCTCGGGACGTCCTGCCGCCAGCTCGAGGTGGGCGACCATGCCCAGGTACTGGGTGTGGCACACCTCGGCGCCTGCCTTCGCCTGACGGGCGATGGCGTCCCGCAGCCTGGTGACACCTTCCGGGTCGCCGTCGCACCCGTCGGCCCAGGCCTCAGTCGCCTCCAGCCAGGCGCGCGCCAGCGGGAACTGCTCGATGCCTTCGTGCGAGCGTGCCCAGGCGAGCAGGTCCCGGGCGCCGGCGGCGTCGTAGTCCCGGATCACCCAGTGCGATTCGACACCGGCGACGAAGGCGGCGCTGAAGAGATGTCCGGAGCGGTCGGCGGCGTCGCGGGCGACCCGGATGCTGCTCCGGGATCTCTCCATGTCGTCGGACATCCAGCGCGCCCAGCCGGCGAAGGCGAAGTGGCTGCAGGCCAGCGACTGCAGCCCCAGCGGGATCATCACCCGGCCGGTGAGGCCGGGGTCGAGCGTTTCCAGGAGCGCCTCACCGGCGTCGGCTCGGCGCCTCGCCTCCGAGGCGTCCCCGGAGTGGCCGGCGGCCAGCATCATGTTGAGGTGGCCCGCCATGGTCGTCATCGGTGCGGGATCCGGGTCCAGCGACGCCATCTCGTCGAGCAGCGTGGCCGTCTCCACGGTGGCGTTGATGTCGCCGCTGACCACCTGGTGGGAGAGGAGTCCCTGGAAAGCGGGGAGCACCACCGTGACGATCCTGTCGTCGCCCGGCGCCGACTCGTCCCGGAGCCCGGCGGCGAGATCGAGGAGGCGGCGTCCGGCGTCGACGAGGCGGGGTGAGTGGTAGCCCTCGCGCAGGATCCACACCAGCGAGAGGTCGAGCAGTACCTCGATCTCCGCCTCGTCGCGGTCGACCGACGGCGGCATCGTCCTCACCAGCTCGTAGCGCTGGTCGAAGAGCCGCTCCGCCAGCTCGTGGGCGTGCGACTCGAGGGCGTGACGTCCCGCCCGCGCCAGGGGCGCCAGCGCCGCCTCGGCTCCGCTGATGGGCACCGCCTCGACGGCGTGGTGGGCGATCTCGCTCCACGCCGTCGGCTGGTTGCCGCGGCGCGCCTCCATCACCGCCACCAGGTCGCGGTGGATCTGCGCCCGGCGCAGCGAACCCAGCCCGAGAGCGATGGTGTCTCCCACCAGCAGGTGCGAGAAGCGGTAGCTCCCGGGAGTGCCGTCCTCGGAGATGATCCCGGCTGCGACGGCGACATCGACGTCGTCCAGGGCGCGGTCGGCCGAGTCCCCCAGCACCGCGGTGACCACGCCCAGGTCCCAGCGGCGCCCGCTCACCGACGCCACCCGCAGCAGCGCCACCGTGGGCTCGTCGAGCCGGGCCAGGCGCTGGCGCAGGACGTCACGTACCGTGGTGGGGACGGCGGCGGCGGCGGAGCCCTCCACGGTGAGGTTTCCCTCCGCCGACAGCAGGCGAACCAGTTCCACCGCGAAGAAGGCGTTCCCTCCGCTCCGCATGTGGACGGCCTCCACGACACCCGGGTCGGCGTCGACTCCGGTCACCTGGTGGATCAGCTCAGCCATCTCCTTGACGCCGAGCTGTCTGAGCGGTAGCCGGCTCACCCGGTCGATGCGCGCCATGTGCCCCAGAATGTCGGCGAGAGGGTGATCGGCAGGCACGGCGGTGGACCGGTACGTGCAGACGACCACCAGACCGAGGCGTGAGATCTCGGCCGCCACCAGGGCGAGCACCGACAGCGAGTCTGGGTCGGCGCCGTAGATGTCGTCGACGAGGAGCACCAGGGGCCGGTCCGTGGTGAGCTGCCGCACCGCAGCCAGGATGCCTTCGGCCACCCGGTGGGGGACGACGTCCCCCGAGCGCGAGACGTCGGTGCCGCCGGCGGCGACATCGGGGAAGACGGACTCCAGGTAGCGGGCGTAGGGCCCGGCCGCGGCGGCGAGCGTTTCGGCTCCGTAGAGGACGGTCATCCCCCTGCTGAGCTGTATCCAGGGCCAGAACGGCGGCGTCCCGCCCACCTCGACGCAGCGTGCCAGGGCCGCCGGTACGCCGGTCAGGTCGGCGCGGTGGTACATCGCCTCAAGCAGCCGGGTCTTGCCGATGCCCGGCTCGCCCTCCAGCATGAGGACGGTGCCCCGACCGGCGGCGGCGTCTCCCAGGGCCTGGGTGAAGACCTCCATCTCGACGTCGCGACCCACCAGGTCGGGGGCATCCTCCACCGGTCGCGGCGGCGAGGGAGGCAGGCTCGCCGCTCCGGCGGGAACGGGAACGGACGCCTGCAGCGCCGGGTCCTGCTGCAGGATGGCCTCCTCCAACGCCCGTAACCCGGCCCCCGGCTCGATCCCCAACTCCTCTACGAGCAGCTCGCGGCAGCGCCGGAACGCCCGCAACGCATCCGCCTGCCGCCCCGACCGGTACAACGCCAACATCAGGTGGCCCCACAACCGCTCCCGCAACGGATGCTCCGCCACCAGTCGCTCCAACTCGCCCACCAGCTCCCCGCTGCGCCCGGCAGCAAGATCCGCGCCAACCCGCGCCTCGGTGGCGTCCAGGCGCGACTCTTCGAGCCGGGCGATCTCGGCGGTAGCGAACGCCTCATACGTGAAGTCAGCCAACGCCGGGCCCCTCCACAGCGTCAACGCCTCTCGCAACAGCCGTCCCGCCGCCTCGGGATCCGAACCCGCCAGCACCCGACCCTCACCCACCATCCGCTCGAACACCACTGCGTCGATGCTCTCCGGCGGCACCGCCAGCAGGTAGCCGGGTGAGCGGGAGACGATGACGGTGGAAGGCGCCCGCGCCGGCCGGTCCGGCTCCAGGGCCCGTCTCAGGTTCGAGATGTAGGCGTGCAGGGTCCCCTCGGCCCGGGCCGGAGGGTCATCCCCCCATAGCCGGTCGACGATCCGCTCCAGCGGCACCACCTTCCCGGCGTCGATCGCCAGCAGCGCCAGCACCGCCCGCTGCCGGGGGCTGCCCAGGTCGACGGGTGTCCCGGCGTGATCCGTCACCTCGAAGTTGCCGAGCAGCCCGATCCGCACCGTCATCAGGGCATCGGCCTTGCCGTGGGTCGGCAACCCGCTCGCGGTGCGCTCTCCCAGGGATCAGCGGGCATCGGGTACCCCCGGCGCCACCCGGGGCACGGCGCGGATGCGCTCGATCAGCGGGACGATGCCCTTGCCGGCGGCCGCGACGGCGGCGCGGTCGAGGGCTTCCTCGGCCTCGGCGTCGCGCCCCAGCTCCCGCAACGCCAGCGCCCGCAGCCGCTCCAGTTCGGGATGCCAGTAGCCCTCACCGCGCCCCTCCACCTGATCCAGACCACGGTCGGCCGCCTCCAGCGCCGCCACCGGATCGCCGTGCATGAGCTCGAGTTGGGCGGCCATCCCCCAGTACTCCGTGTGGCATACCAGGGCGCCCATGGTCTCGAGGGTGGCGATGCAGCCGCGCAACCGGGAGGCCGCGGCCGTGTCACCGCGGCGACCCTCGACCCATGCCTCGGCGGCGGCAGCCATCATCACGTGGAGTGCGAAGTCCTCGACCGCCGGGTAGGCGCGCGACCACGCGATCGACGCGGCTGCCCAGTCGGGATCGTCCTCCATGGCGGCCACCAGTGTCTCGACGGAGGTCACGAAGGCGACGCTGAAGGCGTGGCCGGCGGCGTCGGCGGACCGGCGGGCGATGGTGAAGTCGCGGCGTGCCTGGTCTCGCTCGCCGACGAGCCAGCGGGCCCAGCCGGCAAAGGCGTGGTGCGTCGGCGCCAGGAGCTGGATCTGCAGGGGGATCATCAGGTGCCGGTCCCGCTCCGGGTCGAGGACGTCGAGGACCGTCTCGGACAGGCCGGCCCTGCGTGCCGCCTCGATGGCGTCGCCGGCGTGGATGTTCGCCATCGCGCCGTTGAGATGCGCCATCACGCTCAGCATGGGATCGGGATCGGGATCGAGCGTCGCCACCTCGTCTAGGAGGGCCACGGTGCGCACTACGGCGCGAACGTCGCCGCTCACGATCTCCTGGGAGGCCCTCGCCTGGAACGCCGGCAGCACCACCGCCACCAGCCGGCGGGACCCCACCGTGGTGTCGTCCTCGAGACCGGCGGCGAGGTCGAGGAGGCGCCGCGCCGATCCCACCACACGCCTGCTCTGGTAGCCCTCCCGGCTGATCCAGACCAGGGAGAGGTCGAGGAGGGCGTCGATCTCGGCCTCGTCCCTCTCCGGCGTCGGGGGGAGGGACTCCACCAGCTCGAGCCGGCGCGTGAAGAGCCTCTCGGCGAGCTCGTGGGCATGGGCGGCGAGGGCCTCGTGTCCGGCGCGGGCAAGTGGCTCCACCGCGGCGGCGGCTCCGGTGACGGGCACCGCTTCGACCGCGTGATGGGCGATGTCGACCCAGCTCGACGGGCGGCCACCGGGGCGCGCTTCCAGGGTCACCGCCACGTCGTGGTGGAACTGGGCGCGGCGCAACGACCCGATGCCGAGGGCGATGGTGTCGGCGACGAGAACGTGGGAGAACCGGTACGCCCCGGGCGTGTCCTCCTCGGCGATGATGCCCGCCGCCACCGCGAGGTCGGCGTGGTCGAGCGCCTCTCCCAGCGGTATTCCGAGCACCGCGGCGACGACGTCCAGGTCCCAGCGCCGGCCGCACACCGAGGCGGCACGCAGCAGCCGGAGCGTCTCGTCCCCGAGGCGCGCCAGCCTCTGGCGGAGCACGTCGCGCACGGTCTGCGGCACCGGCGCCTCGACCCGACCGGCGTCGGCGAGGTTCCCGTCCTGGGCGAGCAACCGCACCAGCTCCACGGCGAAGAAGGCGTTCCCGCCGGTGCGGGCATGCAGCGCGGCAACGACGTCGCGGTCCACCTCGACGCCCGACACCTGGAGCACCAGCTCGCCCAGCTCGTCGACGTCCAGCCTCTTCAGGCGAAGCCTGCCCACCTGGTCGACCCGGGTCATCTGGGCGAGGGCTTCCGCCAGGGGATGCCCGGTGGGGACGTCGGTGGTGCGGTAGCTGCCGACGATCACCAGCCCGAGCCCGGCGATACCGGAGGCGACCAGGGTGAGCACCGAGAGCGAGTCGGGATCTGCGCCGTAGAGGTCGTCGATGAGCAGCACCTGGGGGCGTTCCCGGGTGAGCTCCCGCATCGCCGCCAGGATGCCCTCGGCGACCCGGTGGGGCGGAGCGTCGATCGGCGGGGCACCGGAGGCGGCGCCCAGGTCCGGGAGCACCGGGGCGAGGAAGGGGACGTGCGGGCCGGCGGCGGTAAGGACCGCGTCGACACCGTGGGCGGCCATCACACCCCGCCATAGCTGCAGCCACGGCCAGAAGGGCGGCGTCCCCCCCACCTCGACACAGTGCGCCGGCGCCGCCGGGATCCCGCTCCCGGCGGCCCGGAGTTGCATCGCCTGCAGCAGGCGGGTCTTGCCGATCCCCGGCTCCCCCTCGATGAGGAGCACGGAGCCACGACCACGGGATGCCGCGGCCAGCGCAGTCTCGAAGGCGGCCATCTCCACATCTCGGCCCACCAGGTCGAGTTCATATTCGGCGGCCTCGCCTACCTGGGCGACGGGCGGGGGCCCTGCGGTGGGCCGCTGGGGAGCCAGCAGCGCCGGGTCCTGTTGGAGGATGGCCTCCTCCAACGCTCGCAACTCGGCTCCCGGTTCGATCCCCAGCTCCTCGACGAGCTGGTCCCGGCAGCGGCCGTAGGCGCGCAGGGCCTCCGCCTGCCGCCCCGACCGGTACAGCGCCAGCATCAGGTGACCCCACAACCGCTCCCGCAGCGGATGCTCCGCCACCAGCCGCTCCAACTCCCCCACCAGCTCCCCCGACATCCCCGCCGCCAGGTCGGCGCCGACGCGCAGCTCCGTCGCCTCCAGGCGGAGTTCCTCGAGGCGGGCGATCTCGGAGGTGGCGAAGGCCTCGTAGGTGAAGTCCGACAGCGCCGGGCCGCGCCACATGTCGAGCGCCTGGCGGAGTGTGACGCCGGCCGCGGCGGGGTCGGTGCCGATGAGCGTCCTGCTCTCGGCCACCATCGTCTCGAACACGACCGCGTCGATGCTCTCCGGCGGCACCGCCAGCACGTAGCCCGGCGACCGCGACACCAGCACCTTCGACGGCGACCGCGCCGGGCGGTCCGGCTCCAACGCCCGCCGCAGGTTGGAGATGTAGGCATGAACCGTCCCCTCGGCCCGCGCCGGAGGGTCGTCGCCCCACAAACGGTCGACGATCCTCTCCAGCGGCACCACCCGCCCCGCGTCGATCGCCAGTAACGCCAGCACCGCCCGCTGCCGCGGGCTGCCCAGGTCCACCGGCTCCCCGCCAGGACCGGTCACCTCGAAACTCCCCAGGAGCCCGATTCGTAGGGTCATCGGGACCTCGACCTCCCCGTCACGCCGTCGTGAGGTACGAACGGTAGTCACTGCGAGAGGCGCGATCAGGACGATCGGCGTTTGGTGGCAGCCACGCGTCGTGCCAGCGACACGATGCCTCTCCGGTCGGCTGCGGAGGCTGCGCGCTCGAGGGCCCCGTCCGCCTCTGCGTCGCGGCCCAGGTCCCGCAACGCCAGCGCCTGGAGCCGCTCCAGCTCGGGCTCCCAGTAGCCCTCCCCGCGTCTTGCCACCTGATCCAAGCCGGTATGGGCAGCTTCCAGCGCCTCTCCGGGCCGGCCGGCGTCGAGCGCGAGTTGGGCCACCATGCCCCAGTACTGGGTGTGGCAGACACGGGCGCCCATGTCCTCGATGCGTGCGATGGTGGCCCGCAGCCGGTCCACGCCGGCAGGGTCGCCACGGCGGCCGTCGACCCACGCCTGGGCCCCCTCCATCCAGATCCCGGCGAGCAGGTAGTCGGCGATTCGCTGGTAGCTGCGTGCCCAGGCGAGGTAGTCGGCGGCGGCGTCGGGATCGTCGTCCATCGCCGCCACCAGGATGGCGATGGCGGTGACGAAGCCGACGTTGTAGACGCCCCCCAGGCGGTCGGCGGCGGCCCGGGCCAGTGCCAGCTCCTCCCGGGCACGGACCGGCTCGCCGGCCAGCCAGCGGGCCCAACCGGCGAAGGCATGATGGGTGGACAGGAGCGACTGGAGACCGAGAGGGATGAGGACGGTGCCGGTACGACCCGGATCGGCGGCGTCGACGAGGGGATCGACCTCATCGAAGCGCTGGATGGCGGTGACGGCGTCGCCCGAGTGGACGGCGCCCACGGCGTGGGCCATGTTCCGGTTCCACAGCAGCATCGGTCCCGGGTCCGGGTCCATGGACACCAGCTCGTCGAGCAGGGCGACGGTGTCCAGATTCGCGGCGACCTCGCCGCTGACGAGAAGCTGGATCGACCGGGCCTGCAGGGCCGGCAGGACTACTTCGACCAGCCGGTTCGAGCTGCCGGAGGCGTCATCTCCAGGGACTCCTCCGGGGATCTCTGCGGTGACGCCGGCGAGTTCGAGGATGCGGCGACCGGCACGCTCCAGCCTGTCGCTCTGGTACCCCTCCCTCCAACTCGCCACCCTGGCGATGTCCAGCCATGCCTGGATCTCGGCCTGGTCGCGCCGGGTTGATGCCGGCATCGACTCGACCAGGGCGAGGCGCCGGTCGAGGAGTCTCTCCGCCAGCTCGTGGGCGTGCGACTCGAGGGCGTGCCTCCCGGCGCGGGCCAGTGGCTCCAGCGCCTCCTCCGGCCCCGTCACCGGGACCGCTTCGGTGGCGTGGTGGGCGATCTCGGCCCAGGAGGCAGCGTCGGCGCCCCGACTCTCCTCGAGCGCGGCGGCGATCTCGTGGTGTAGCTGCGCCCTCCGCAACGAACCGAGGGCATGCGCGATGGTGTCCCCCACGAGGACATGGGAGAACCGGTAGCTTCCCGGCGTGCCGTCCTCGACGACGAGCCCGGCCGCTGCCGCCCGGTCGACCTGGTCGAGGACGGTGCCTTTGCTTCCGCCGAGGACGGCGGTGACGGTGTCGACGTCCCAGCGCCGCCCGCAGACGGCCGCGACGCGCAGCATGTGAATGGTGTCGTCGTCGAACCGGGAGAGCCGCTGCCGGAGCACATCGCGCACCGTGGTGGGGACGGTCGCCCGGGCGCAGCCCTCCACGGTGAGGTCGCCCTCGGAGACGAGGAGGCGCACCAGCTCCACGGTGAAGAAGGCGTTGCCGCCGGTGCGGGCGTGCACCGCCTCGACAACCGCGGGTTCGACGTCCTCCCCGGCGATGTGTGCGATGAGATCGCCCACCTCTCCCCTGCTGAGTCGCTGCAGCGGCAGGCGGGTGACCCGGTCGATGCGGGTCGTGTGCGCCAGCACCTCGGTGAGCGGGTGCCGGTCGGGGACGTCGACGGAGCGGTAGGTGCAGGCGATCACCAGCCCGAGCCGGGAGACCTCTGCGGCCATGAGCGTGAGGACGGTGAACGAGTCGGGGTCGGCGCCGTAGAGGTCGTCGATCAGCAACACCAGGGGACGCTCCCGGGTGAGTTGGCGCAACGCTGCCAGGATGCCCTCGGCGACACGGTGAGGGGCGGCATCGGTGAGGCCCGCGGCGCCGGCGTCGTCGGGGCTCAGCTCCGGAAACACCGGCGCCAGGTAGCGGCGATAGGCGCCGGCGGCCTCGACCACCGCCTGCTCCCCGAAGATCCCGGTGAGTCCCCGGCCGAGCTGGATCCAGGGCCAGAAGGGCGGCGTGCCGCCAACCTCGACGCACCGGGCCAGCACCGCAGGAATCCCGGCCTGCTCGGCGTTGCCGTGCATGGCCTCCAGCAGGCGCGTCTTCCCGATGCCGGGCTCGCCCTCCAACAGCAGGACGCTCCCCCGCCCCGCGGCGGCATCGGTCAGGGCGTCGCCGAAGATGTCGATCTCGACCTCGCGGCCGACCAGGTCCTCTCCCTCGCTCGAGTACGTTTCCCGGTCGGTGGAGATCGCCGGAGTCGCCCTGACCGGCCGGTTGAGACCGGGGTCCTGATCGAGGATCGCCTGCTCCAGGGCGCGCAGGTCGGCTCCCGGCTCGATGCCCAGCTCCTCGACGAGCTGCTCGCGGCAGCGCCGGTAGGCTCGCAGCGCGTCCGCCTGGCGCCCGGCGCGGTACAGCGCCAGCATCAGGTGGCCCCACAGCCGCTCCCGCAGCGGGTGCTCGGTCACCAGGCGCTCCAGCTCCCCCACCAGTTCGCCGGTCTTGCCGGCCGCCAGGTCGGCGGCGATGCGGGTCTCGACGGCGTCGAGCCTCAGCTCCTCGAGCCGGGCGATCTCGGCGGCGGCGAAGGCCTCGTAGGTGAAGTCTGCCAGCGCCGGGCCCCGCCACAGGGCCAGGGCGTCGCGCAGGAGCCGCCCTGACTCTTCGGGGTCGCTGTCGAGCAGCCGGCGGCCCTCGGCCACCGTCCTCTCGCACTCCGCGGCGTCGATGCTGTCGGGGGGCACGGCGAGCAGGTAGCCGGGAGAGCGCGACACCAGCACGGTCGACGGCGCCCGCGCCGGGCGGTCCGGCTCCAGGGCGCGGCGCAGGTTCGAGATGTAGGCATGGACGGTGCCCTCGGCCCGTGCCGGAGGTTCGTCGCCCCAGAGCTGGTCGACGATCCGCTCCAGCGACACCACCTTGCCGGCGTCGATCGCCAGCAGGGCCAGCACCGCCCGCTGCTTGGGGCTGCCCAGGTCCACCTGCGATCCGTCGCTCCCGACGACCTCGAAGCTACCCAGCAACCTGACCTGCACCGCCATGGAGCCCCCACAACCTCGGGTCCCCAGCGGGCCCGTAACGGCGCAACGCTAGTGCGCCCGGCGCCACCACGCCGACTCATCCCGGGGCGCCGATATGCCATGGGGGAGGGCCGGATACCGGCCCTCCCCCATGCCCTCGTTCGGATCAGGGACCGACGATCCGTCCCTGCACCACGGGCGCCACCGGCGAGGTGGCGGCGATGTGCTCGATGGTGACCTCGAGCAGGTCGTCGCCAGGCTCGAGCACGTCGGTGCCCTCGGTGAGCACCGTGTAGCCGTCACCGCCGGTGAGCATGAAGTCGTTGATCACCAGCCGCACCGTGTCGGTCGGGCCCACCGGTGTCAGCGGTCCGCCGGGCCCCTGCGGCGCCCGCCAGATGCCGTCGATCACCGGCGTGGTCCCCTCGCAGTGGAACTGGAGCTTGAGCCCCGAAAGCTGCGGAAACCGCCCGGTGGCGATGTTGGGATCACACACCGGGCTGACCCCGTTGAGGAACGCCTCGGTGAGCTGCGCCCCGGTGTAGGTGGCGATGGCGGTGCGGTTCCCGAAGGGCAGCACCGCGAACATCTCGCCCCAGGTGATCTCGCAGGGCTGCTCACCGGAGGTCGGAGGGGCACACGGCAGGTCGGCGCGCAGGCCGCCCGAGTTCGTCATCGCCGCGTCGATTCCCGGATACTTCACCAGCATGGCGTCGGTCACCATGTTTCCCATCGCCGATTCCGAGAGGCGGGTCGGGTCGCGGAAGATGTCGAAGGCCTGGGTGCCGATCACCTGCCTTCGCAGCGGCTCGGTGTCCTCGTTGGCCTGGTCGATGATGGCCTGCACGTCGGGTCTCGATGCCACGCCCAGGTTCTTGGCGACCCGGGTCTGGCCGCCGGCCCAGATGACGTCGCCGCCCGACACCATGAGTTGCAGCACCGAGAAGCTGGCCCCGGCGTTGATGCCTTCGGTCACCAGGATGTCCCCCACGTAGGTGTTGGACACCCGGTGGGTGTGCCCGGCGACGATGGCGTCGACCGTGGTGCCTTCGAGGTCGGCGGCGATGTCCATGATCGGGCCCTGCCATTCGGCGGCGGGGGTGCCGCCGGCGGCGTTGCGGCCCACCGAGGTGCCCTCGTGGATCACCACGATCTGTACCTTGACCCCCATGTCCTCGAGGCGACGGCTCGCCTCGGCGATGGCCGGGGCCGAGGGCAGGAAGGTGAGCCCGGCGGTGGCGCCGGCCTTGACCAGCTCCGGGGTCGTCTCCAGGGCGGAGCCGATGATGCCGACCCGCACCCCGTTGACGCGGGTGATCACGGTCCCCTCCACCCAGTCGGGAGCCTGCCCGGTGGCCGTCTCCACGATGTTGGTCGCCAGGAACGGGAAGTCCGCCCGCTCCTGGTGCATGAGGAGCCGCTCCACCCCGTAGTCGAACTCGTGGTTGCCGTAGCTGGTGGCGAACAGCGGCCAGGCGTTCTCGACGTCGATGGCGGGGACATCCTGTAACAACCCGGAGTTGGGCGGGGAGGCTCCCACGTTGTCGCCGCCGGCGAGGATGGGTGCGTTCTGGCGCAGACTCGCCTTCTCCTCGTCGAACAGGGTGGCCAGGATCCCGGCGCCGCCTACAGGAGCGCTGATCGCGTTGTCGTAGACACGGGTGGTCGGGTCGAGCTGGCCGTGGAAGTCGTTGAGCCCGATGAGGGCCAGCGGCGTGAACGACCGGCGGTTCTCCAGGATCTCGTGCAGGACACGGCCCTGGCTCTGCTCGGGCACCGGGATGCGCATCAGGAACGCCAGCGTCGGGGCGATGTCGATCGACCGTACCGTCGGGTTCTCCCGGATGATGCCCTCGCCGCCGGCGATGAACGTCGCCCGCAGGTTGATGTTGGCGTTCATGATCTGCACGTCGGGCACGTAGCCGTGCTGCCCGAAGAAGTGAGACAGGTCCACCAGGACGCCCGGCGTGGCCGCGTCGAACTGGTACGGCGGGTACGAGAACGCCACCACGTCCCCGGTCCGGGTGGGATGGGCCATGTCGGCGGTGCCGCCCGAGCCGTTGGGGATGTAGCGCGTCTCGGCCTTGGTGTAGACGCGATCGATCATCTTCCAGCCCTCGGGCCGCCCATCGTGGGTCCAGTCGTTGGGATCGCTCAGGTTCTCGAAGGCGTCGATGATCGCCTGCGTCACCGCAGGGGCCTCGGCGGCGGTCACCTGGGTGAAGCCGCTCCCGGCGGGGTCCCGCCCGACCAGGTTCAGGTAGACCTGTACGGTGCCGCCGGCCCAGCAGGCTTTGGCCTTGCCGATGGTCTCGGCGGTGTTGGTCCGGCAGTTGGACACCTGCGGGTGCGACAGGAGCCCCAGGTCCATGAGCACCCGGGAGGCGTCGATGGCGAGGAACTGCGGGGCGAACCCGTGGTCGGAGGCCACGAACGTGGGGACGTCATCCTCCAGGTGCGAGCGCACCAGCGCCAGGGTGGCGTCGGCGCCCTGGTAGGCCCTCTGGATGTAGCCCTCGCGCTGGGCTCGGAGCCCGTCCGGTGTGCCGTCGACGAAGACGTCGTCGAAGGCGGGGTTGCGGTCGCCGTTGGGGAGCCGCTGGGTGATCAGGGACAGGAACTGGTGGCTGAACTCGTCGGTGACGGGGTAGCCGGCCAGTACCAGGTCGGGCTGGTAGGTCTCCATGATGTAGTCGATGAGGGGGAAGTGACCGGTTTCCCAGTAGAGGCCCTGCTCGACGTAGGTGTCCTCGCTGACGATGCCGGCCTCGAGGACGGCGAAGTCGGCGGCGGTCGAGGTGGGGAACTCCACGGCGACGAACTCGGCGAACTCCGAGTATCCGGGCTCGCCGGGCCAGGTGGGCCACGTGGCGTTGGCCCGGGTCACCGAGGTGTGGAACAGCCGCACCTGGGACAGGTTCGGGCTGAGTGTCTCCACCTTGAGCAGCATGCCTGCGGTCTTGCCGTTGAGGGCGCCGCCGTCGACGGTGACCTTGACGTCTCCCCACTCCCCCGCCGCCAGGTCGGCGACGGAGGCGGCGCCGTCCTTGGCGGCAGTGAACAGCACCCGGTCGTAGTTGATGCGCCCGTCGTTGGTGGAGTCGTAGATGAAGGCGTTGAGGCCGTACTTGTCCACACCGAAGTCGACGACCCGCAGCCGCATCTCCCGCGCCGGGCTGTACGAGGTGGGCACATTGGTCCAGCCGGCCGCCGGTGACGGCGCCGCCGCCGGGAACGGCGGCTGGTTGGCGAACCCGGCCGGATGATCGAACTGGAGGCCGAAGGCGATGACGAAGGCGGCGTCGTCGGCTTCGGAAATGTAGTTGGTGGCGACGCCACGGCCGGAGAGGAAGGCGCGGTAGTCGATGGTGGGGCCGTCGATGAGGGCTGCCGCCCCGCCGGCCCATTCGATCTGGGCGACCTTTTTCCCGCCGCGCTCGGCGGCCTGGGCGATGGTCTCCGCCGACAGCACATCCGGCTCGAAGGCGGTGGTGCGCACCGCGGCGAACGGATCACCGTTGGTGTGGAACGTGTTGTTGGTGGAGCCGTGCACCGCCGGCCAGGCGCCGGTCGCCACGGTGTACCACCCGGCCCCGGTGTTGGTGGGCGCCTGCGCCAGCGTGCCCTGGCCCGAGGCCCGGGCGCCGGTGGCCAGCAGCCCGGCCATCTCCGGCATCACCCCCTGCTTGGCATACTTCTCGACGAAGTCCTGGCGGAGACCGTCGGCGGCGAACAGGACAGCGGATTCGGCCTCCGGAGGGGATCCCTGGGCGTCCGCGGGGGCGGACGTCGCCAGCGCTCCGAGCAGGCCGGCAAGCAGTGCCAGCGCGAGAATCAGGGACACGGACGGGTGCCGTGCAACACGAAAGGACATCTCGGACCTCCCATCGGTCAGCCAAGAAGAAATGGGAAGAAGGGTTCCCCCACCATGGCTCCACCGAAACTAGTCCGCCAAACGCCGCCATGTTCTAAGAACGTGAAACGAAGTTGAGAACAACGCGAATCATCTCCCCCCGCTTCGGGGGGAGTACCCCTGCCGGAGGCTTTGCGGAGGCGGGGGGGAGGGGGGCGCGTGCAGTGGTGCGAAAGCTCGCATCAAGCCTCGAGCAAAGACTGCGCGACGCGATGCAAGCTCCCCCTCCGTCAGCCGGCCCAAAGCTGCCGGCTGCCACCTCCCCCAAGGGGGGAGGATGATCAACGCCCGCTGTTGAAGGCCTCCCGCCATTTGACGCGGGCGCCGAAGCGGAGCAGTCCGCCGGCGTAGACCCGCCCCGCCAGCCGGACCAGGAGCACGATGGTGGCGACGGTGATCAGCACGGAGAGGCCCATCTCGAGCGGGGTGATGGCGTCGTGTGCCAGCCGGATGGGGGCGACGTAGGGAGCGGTGAAGGGAATATACGTGCCCACCACGGCCATCGTGCCGGTGGGATCGCCCAGCGCGGCGAAGGCGAAGAAGTAGCCGACGACCGCAATGATCGAAAGGGGCGCCGCCACCGTCTGAGCGTCCTCCGACCGAGACACCAACGCTCCGGCGGCGCCGAAGAGCGTGGCGTAGAGCACGAACCCCAGGATGAACCATCCGATCAGCGCCACCAGCGAGTCGATCGGAATGCTGGGCAGGTCGAGAGCTCCGCTCACCTCAATCGCCGCCATCGCGGCGATGAGGACGACCACCATCTGGCTGAGCCCGAGCAGTCCGATCCCGATCAGCTTGCCGGCAAAGAGCTGCCACGGCTTGACCGCCGACAGCATCACCTCGACGACGCGGTTGATCTTCTCCTCGGTGACGCCGGTGAGCATCCACGTGCCGTAGAGCAGCACCGCCATGTACATCAGGATCA
>CAZOGW010000023.1:0-32806 GCA_964579415.1 uncultured Acidimicrobiaceae bacterium
CCGACGTGTACGTCAAGAAGATCGCCACCGGGAACTTGACGCTGGCATCTCGAGCTGCTCGACGTCGACCGGTTCGGCCTTGCCGGCGAGCTCGACGGTGACCTGAGCCGGATGCGCCGCGATGTTGCGGTACCAAGCGGGATTGCGTGCCGCGCCCGCCGCCGAGGCGACGATGAGGCGGCTGCCGTCGTCTCCGCGGAACCACATGACCGGGGTGGATCGGGTCTGGCCGCTCTTGTGGCCGACGGTGGTGAGCACGAGACCTTCCTGGCCCATGACCTTGCCGCCCTTGCGGCGCAGCCTGTCCATCTGGCGCTTCTGGAGCCAGCGGAGGAAGGCATTACTCTTCGGTTGGCGGGCACCGCGGGTGCCCTTGGGGGTGTTGAAGCTCATGACGCCTCCTGCGCATCGGGCGGTGTCAGCCAATGGCCAGTCGACGGCGCCGCGCTGACCATCTGGGCCAGCGCCCGAGCGAAGCCGGCGCGGTCGCGGGCGTTGAGCGGAGCGACGAGATCGTCGAGTTCGGCGGTGACCTGGGTGTGGAACGCCTGCCCGGCACGACGACCGGAGTCGGTGAGCACGACGCTGAGAGCACGGCGGTCGCCGGGCACGGCTTGGCGAACGACGAGCCCCCGAAGTTCGGCTCGGTCGATCAGGCCGGTCATGGCTGCCTTCTCCACACCAAGGCACCGCGCCAGCTCGCTCATCGTGGTGGGCGCGAAACCCAAGATGCAGAGCAGCTTGGCCTGCACCGGGGTGAGGTCGTGCTCCCGGGATACGCGGGCGTGGGTGCTTTCGATGAGCCGGGACAGCCGGACCAGTCCGTCGGCGACCGGGGGTGAGCCCGGTGTACTCGGTCGGAGGGTTCGTCTCTGCGCAGCCATGACCGATATGGTACATAGAACGGATAGTTTCCGCCACATATCATTGTGAGTGCGGACAAGTTGGCTGCACCGGGAAGGGCCCGCCGTGCCCTTCGCCGACGATGAGGATCGCCTCGGAGAACCTGAAGCTCGGCGAGGAAGCGTAGGAGGGCATTGACGCGCCCTCATGCGCTGCTGTAGGCTGCCAACGTTGGCAGACGAGCCGCCAACGTTGGCAATGGCACCCTTGGCGGGCTTCGACACTTCGAAGGGATGTGCCCGAATGCGTAGCAAGGACAGCACCCGTACCTCAATCGGTCTCGTCGTCATCCTCGGAGTCGTGACCCTCCTGGGAGTGGCGCCGGCGTCGGTGGCGCAGCAGCCGGACGTACAGATCGATCCGATCGAAAGTGACCTCGCCGCCAAGCCGTGGGTCTCGGCCACGGCCAGCAGCGGTGCCGCAACGGCCGCCAACGCCATCGACGGCGACGACGAGACCGCATGGGTCGCAACCGGGCCGGCCCGGGGGCAGTGGCTCCAACTCGACCTTGGTGGCGCCTACGACAACGTCCGCAAGGTCGAGGTGCTCTTCCCCGACGAAGACGGGGTCTACGACTACCTGATCGAGGCTTCTTCCGACGGACTGTCCTGGGAGCGGGTCGCCAAAGGCCCCGATGGCCGGCGGGCGACCCACGGCAAGGTGCATCTGTTCACCCGTCCCGACACAGCCTTCCTACGGGTGAGGATCGGTGCGGTATCCGAGAACGCCACTGTCGGAGTGAGCGAGATCTCGGTCTTCAACTACCTGAGAGACGACCTGATCCTCGGCGCCGACATCTCATATGCCGATCAGAACACCTCGGGCAACCCCCCGTTGACCTACTACGTGGACGATCGCGCGGCAGCAGATGACCTGCTCCCGGTAGTCAGCGACGCGGGGATGGAGTACGTCCGGCTCCGCGTGTTCAACGACCCCCGCGATGAGCGGACCGGTCAGTACCTCAATCCGGCATATCAAGGACCGCAGCGGTCGGCAACGGTGGCCGGCTGGATCCACGACGAGGGCATGGAACTCGGCATCGACTTCCACTATGCCGACTCCTGGGCCGACCCCAGCAAGCAGGCCAAGCCCACGGCGTGGGCCGAGCTTCCCTTCGACAGCCTGGTCGATGCGGTCTACGACTACACCTACGACTACGTGCAGCAGTTGATCGACCAGGGAACGGTCCCGGCCAAGGTGGCCGTCGGCAACGAGATCATCAATGGCTTCTTGTGGGGCAGCGAGCGCCCGCAGCCGTGGTTCACCAACCCCAATGACTGGTGCTTCGTGTGCTACTTCAACACGAATCCCGCTTTCATCTCTCAACCTGGCGGCGCGCTCCTGTGGGACTACTTCGGTTCGACCGACCCCGCCGAGCAGGCTGCCTACAACGCGGCTTGGGACCGGTTCACCACCCTCCAGGCCTCCGGTATCGCCGCCGTCCGGGACGTCTCGGCCGCCAACGCGGTCGACATCCAGGTCGAAACCCACGTCATCATCGACAACGGCCGGCTCGACAAGACGCTGGAGTTCTGGAATCAGTATCTCAACCGCGTGAATGCCAAGGGCCAGGACATCGACGTCATAGCCCACTCCTACTATCCGGAGTGGCACGGCACGCCCGAGCACTTCGAAGGCAACCTTCACGCGGTGGCCGCGGCGCATCCCGGGTACCGGCTGGAGATCGCCGAGACCTCCCATCCGGGAAACGATTGGGACGGGAACCCGGTGGTGCCGAACTCCCCCTACCCGGAATCGCCCCAGGGACAGGCGGACGCCATCCAGCGGGTGTTCCAGATCGCCAACGACCTACCCGACAACCGGGGGATCGGCGTTCTCGTCTGGGAGCCGGCGAACTGGCAGGAGATGATCGACTGGGGCAACTCCGCTTGGCCGGTCCTCAAGTTCTTCGGCTCGATCAATGTCTACAACAGCAGCGACGCCGAACACGTTCTGGAAGACACCGTCTACGCAACGGTCCAGGAAGGGCAGATCCCCCGCCTACCGAATCACGTCGAGGTGCTGACCACCGCAGACGGATCGGTCCAGCCTGTCCCGGTCGCCTGGGAGGACATCGACTGGGGCGACACCGATGGGACGGACAGCATCGCCCTGACGGGTTCGACTGCGTTCGGCGAGGTGACCGCAATCGTCGCCGTTCTGGAACGGTAGGCGGCTCGGTCGCGAGCGGCTCCCCAACCGTGCGGAGGCGTCGCCAGAGCCATGGCGACGCCTTGCAGGTTGGGGTGGGATCGGTTGCTCCGGCACCGCGCTCAGGTCTTCCACCGCTCCAGCACCGCCGGCTGGGGCAGCGGGTCTCGGGGGGCGTGGCCGGTCCCGAGTCCGTCGATGTAGATGTCGAGATGCCGGTGCGCCATCGCCCGCTCGTCGGCGGGGGACAAGCCGAGCGACACGGGCCGGCAGAACCGGATGACGGCGAACACGATGTCGGCGGGTTGCGTCTCGTGCCGAAGGCTCCCCTCCCACTTGGCGCGCTCCAGGATCGCCTCCACCAGCGCCCCGATGCGCGACCGCTGGTCCTGCCAGTCCGGGTTGCCGACGAGCGGGTGGATCAGGTTGAGCACTCCGACGCCACGGCTGACCGCCTCATGCATGTAGATACGCAGGGTGTCATAGCCGTCGCCGCTGCCGGCCAATGCCGTCTCGGCGGCCTCGATACTTCCGGCGAGTACGTGGTGGGCGACATCGCTCAGGAGCGTTCGGCGATCGGGGAAGTGCCGGTAGAGCGTGCCGATCCCGACTCCGGCACGGCGGGCGATGGCGTCGAGTGGCGGCTCGCCGCCGACTTCCAGGATCAGCTCGACGGCGGCGTGGAGGAGGCGTTCCCGGTTGCGGCGTGCGTCGGCTCTCATCGCCGGCGTGCGTCGGCTCGGCGCGCCATCGGGCGCAGCGGGCGTCACGAGCGGGGCGTTTGCGGTCGGCGGTAGCAGTTCATCGGAACCGGAGTATAATCCTCCGATTGTTGGAGCGGTGGGGAGCTGCCGGCTTCGGTCCCGTCCGGTGTTCCCCCTACCCCCACGGCCGGCGGCGCACCGGCCACGAACGGGAGGCGACCACGATGTCCCACCAGATGGACGCAGCACAGAACCGGAACCGGCCTCGACCGGGCTCCCGTGGCGGTCAGCAGGACCGGTACGCGCTGGAGCTCAGCGAGGCGGGCCGCGCCGGTGTCGCTGCTGTCGGCGGCAAGGGCGCTCATCTGGCCGAGCTGTCACGGGTCGGCGGGGTCGGCGTGCCGCCGGGCTTCGTGGTGACCGCGGCCGCCTACCGGCAGGTCGTTTCCGCCGCGCCGCGGCTCCGTGCGATGATCGACCACCTGGCTCACCTCGACACCGAGGACAGCGAAGGGGCACGCGCCCTCAGCGCCGAGATCCGTCACCACATCGAGCAGCTCACCATCCCCGACGAGGTGGAGCGAGCCATCACCGCCGCGGTCCGCCGATTCGCCGGCGACACGCCGTTGGCGGTGAGGTCGAGCGCCACCGCGGAAGACTCCCCGACGGCCTCGTTCGCCGGCCAGCACGACACCTACCTCCACGTCAGCGGTGCATCGGCGGTCCTCCGGCACGTCACCCTGTGCTGGGCTTCGTTGTTCAGCGAGCGTGCCGTGGCCTACCGCACGCGCAACGGCATCGACCACCGGGCGGCGGAGATGGCCGTCGTCGTCCAGCATCTCGTCGCCGCCAACTGCTCCGGTGTGATGTTCACTGCCGACCCGGTGAGCGGCCACCGCAAGATCGTCTCCGTCGAGGCGACGTTCGGGCTCGGGGAGGCGCTGGTGGCGGGCACGGTGAACGCCGACACCTGGCAGGTGCGGGACGGTGGCGTGATCGATGGCACCGTGGCATCCAAGCGGGTGGCAATCCGCCCGTCACCCGGTGGCGGGACGCATCCGGCGCCGGTCGAACCGGAGCGGCAGATGCAGCCGGCGCTCACCGATGGGCAGGTGCTGGAGCTGGCGGCCCTGGGCCGCCGCATCGAGGCCCACTTCGGCTCTCCCCAGGACATCGAGTGGTGCCTTGACGGCGACGGCTTCCAGATCGTCCAGAGCCGTCCGATCACGACACTCTTCCCGATCCCCGAGGTCGACGACGGCGCCGACCACGTGTACATCTCGGTCGGTCACCAGCAGATGATGACCGAGCCGATGACGCCGCTGGGGCTGTCGGTGTGGCAGCTCACGTCACCGGCGCCGATGCGGGTTGCCGGAGGGCGGCTGTACGTCGACGTCACCGCCGCCCTCTCGTCGCCGGCGACCCGCGCCCGCCTGCTGGAGGGCTTCGGAAGGTCGGATCCACTCATCGCCGACGCACTGGAGACCGTCATCGAGCAGGGCGACATCGTCCCGCCAGGTATCGGCCGCAGCTCCGGCGTGGCATCCGAGCCTGGTCCCACGCCGCAGCAGATGGCGATCGATCCGGGGGTGGTCGGCGAGCTGATCGAGCACACCCGGGCATCAGTCTCGGCCCTCGAGCGCGCCATCGAAGGCATGTCGGGGCCGCAGCTCTTCGACTTCATCGCCGCCGACATCGCCGAGCTGCAAGTGCTCCTGGTCGACCCCCGCAGCCACCAGGCCCTGATGGCGGGCTTCGAAGCGACCTGGTGGCTCAACGACAAGCTGGCCGAATGGCTCGGCGAGCAGAACGCCGCCGCCGTGCTGTCACTGTCGGCGCCTCACAACGTCACGGCCGAGATGGGACTGGCATTGCTCGATGTCGCCGACGTGATCCGCCCGCACCCCCAGGTGATCGCGCTGCTCGGCGAGGCGGGTGACGACAGGTTCCTCGACGACCTGGGCGGCGTGCCCGGGGGGCGCCGGGCGCGTGCCGCCATCACCGGCTACCTCGACGCCTACGGGATGCGGTGTGTCGGAGAGATCGACATCGCCCGGCCCAGGTGGCGTGAGCAGCCCTCGGCGCTGGTGCCGGCGCTCTTGTCGAATGTCGCCAACTTCGAGCCGGGAGAGCGAGAGCGCCGTACCGAGCATGGTCGCCGGCGCGCCGCCGACGCCGAGCGGGAGCTCCTGCGGCGCCTGCGGACCATGCCTGATGGCGCCGGGAAGGCCGGGCAGGCGGAGCAGATGATCCGCCGCATGCGCGCCTTCGTCGGCTACCGCGAGTACCCCAAGTACGGCATGGTCAGCCGCTACTTCATCTACAAGCAGGCCATGCTCGGCGCAGGTCGACGCCTGGTGGAAGACGGAGCGCTCGGCGCCGTCGACGACATCTTCTTCCTGACGTTCCATGAGTTCCACGACGCGGTGCGTACCGGACACGCCGACCGCTGTCTGATCGCCCGACGGCGCGCCGACATGCGGCGTTTCGCCGCCCTGGTTCCGCCACGGGTGCTCACCTCCGACGGCGAAGCCCTGTTCGGGGCCTACCGGCGCGGTGGCGTCCCTGCCGGAGCCCTCGTCGGGCTCGCGGTCTCGGGCGGGACGATCGAAGGCCGCGCCCGTGTCGTCCACGACATGGCGGATGCCGACCTCGAGCCGGGCGACATCCTTGTCACCGCCCACACCGATCCCGCCTGGTCACCGCTGTTCGTCACCATCGCAGGACTCGTCACCAAGGCCGGCGGCCTGATGACCCACGGCTCCGTCATCGCACGCGAGTACGGCATCGCCGCCGTCGTCGGTGTCGAGGACGCCACCCGGGCGATCCCCGACGGCGCACACATCCGCGTCGACGGGACCAGGGGCTATGTCGAGATCCTGCCCGGGGTAGCCTGACCCGATGCCCACCGTCGGCGTCGTCTTCCCGCCCAGCCAGCCGCCGGAGCGTCTCCGTGACGTCGCCGCCGCCACCGAAGCCGGCAGCATCGAAGAACTGTGGCTGTGGGAGGACTGCTTCGCCGAGTCAGGTCTGGCGCCCGCCGCCGCCGTGCTCGCATGGACAGACAGACTCCGCGTCGGTGTCGGACTCATTCCCGCGCCGCTGCGCAACGTGGCCCTCGCCGCCATGGAGATCGCCACCATCGCCCGGCTCTTCCCGGGCCGGTTCATGCCCGGCATCGGTCACGGCGTCCTCGGCTGGATGGGGCAGGCCGGCGTGCGCGCCGCGTCGCCCATCACCTTGCTGCGGGAGTACGCCGGCGCCCTCCACCCGCTGCTGGCGGGCGAGAGCGTGACTACGAGCGGCGACTACGTGCGGCTCGACGGCATCCGGCTCACCTACCCGCCCGAGGAAGTCCCGCCGCTCCTCATCGGCGCGGTGAGGCCGAGGACGCTGGCGATCGCCGGCGAACTGGGTGACGGCGTCCTCCTCGGCGGCGCCGACGAGACACCCGACGAGGTGCGCGAGGCCGTCGGGGTAGCCATGGCGGCGCGCCGGCAGCGGGGCATCGACACGCCGTTCGACGTCATCATGACCGTGATGGTGCCCATCGACGCAACTTCCGACGAGATCGAAGATGTGGTTAGTTCCTATGCCGAGGCCGGCGTGGCGCGAGTGCCGATCTGCGGTGTCGACGCCGACGGCCGTCCCGACGGCTCGGATCGGGTGATGCGCCTGGTGGATGCCGTGGCGGAAGTGCGCACGCGCCTGGCCTGAGCGCCGTCACCCCCCAAGAGTCTGGATCGTATCGAGATGACCGAGGACATCAACGCCAACGACGTGGTCGCCTTTTTTGTCGAGGTCGCCGTGCTGGCGCTGCTGTGCGTGTGGGGGTTCCGTACCGGCGCCAACCTGGGGACGAAGCTCCTTCTCGGCCTGGGGGTCCCGGCCGTGGCCATCGGCTTGTGGGCACTGTTCGCCGCGCCCAACGCCGTGTACGACGTGGCGGCGGCCCAGGTCGCCGTCAAGGTGCTGGTGCTCGGGGCCGGGATCCTCGCCGCCTTCGCCGTCGTCCCTACGGCATGGGCGGTCGCCTTCTCCGTTGTCGTGGTTGCGAACACGTTGCTGCTCTACTTCGGACCGTTCGCTCGCTGACACCGCCGCGTCCCCCGTGGGGACGCACCCGCCCTATCTTGACCGGCGCGCCATGACCCACACCAACCCCCCGCCCGAGGCCGGCCCGGTACCCGACCACTGGCAGCGCAATGTCGCTGTCTTCCTGTCCGGGCAGACCGTGTCGCTGTTCGGATCCATGGTCGTCCAGTACGTGGTCATGTGGTACGTCACTTTGGAGACCAGATCCGGGGTGGCGATCGCCCTCTACGCGGTCGCCGCCTTCGTCCCCCAGGGCGTCGTATCGATCTTCGGAGGTGTGCTGGCCGATCGCATGAACCGGAAGAAGTTGGCAATCATCGCCGACAGCGGCATCGCCATCGCCACCCTCATCCTGGCGTTCCTGATGATGAACGGCGTCGACGACCTGTGGGTCATCCTGCTGGCGGTGGCGGTCCGCTCGGTAGGAGCCGGGGTGCAGACGCCGACGGTGCAGGCGATCATCCCGCAGCTGGTGCCGACCGATCAGCTGATGCGGGTCAACGGCATCTTCCAGTCGATCAGCTCAGCCATGGCCTTGCTGGCTCCGGCTGTGGGGGCGGCCATCTACGCCGGCTTCGGGCTGGTGCCGGTCTTCTTCCTCGACGTGGTCACCGCCGTCATCGGGGTCGGGCTTCTGACCCGGGTGGCCGTTCCGACGCTGGATCGCGCCGCCGAAGCGGTGACCAGCTACCGGGAGGACCTGGTGGAGGGGATGCGCTACATCTGGACCCACAGGATCGTCCGCTGGTTGCTGGTGGTCTTCGCCATCATCTTCCTGCTCACGGTGGCGCCCTCGTTCGTCACGCCGCTGATGGTGGTTCGCAGCTTCGGGACCGAGAAGTGGATGCTGGCGGCGCTGGAGATCGCCTTCAGCGTCGGCATGGTGCTCGGCGGCGCCATCGTCGCCACCTGGCTGGCCAAGCGCAGCCGGATCGCCCTGATCCTGGTCGCCACCTACAGCTTCGCCATCATCACCATCGCCCTGGGTCTCAGCACCAACCTGTGGGTCTTCTACGGGTTCATGTTCCTGCTCGGACTGAGCGTCCCGCTGTTCTCCACGTCGTTCATGACCTTGATCCAGGAGACGGTCGAGCCGTCCAAACACGGCCGGGTGTTCAGCTACGTGGGCATTGTCATGGCACTCGCCACTCCGATCGGGATGGTGGTGTTCGGACCGCTGGCCGATGTCATCAGCGTCCAGAGTCTGCTGATCGCGGCTGGTCTCGCCACCATCGCCGTGATGACGTTGGCCATCTACCTGCCTTCCGGCCAGACCGCCATCGCCGCCGCCAGAGCCGCCGCCCCCGACGCCGAGGAAGCCGCCGACCTTCCCGTCTCATGATCACCGGCCAACACCCGCCGGGCTCGCCGGCCGTACCGGCCGTTTCGATCTGAGCTGAGCGGGCTGCCCCAGGCTCGCTCCGGTCCGGTCCATCTGGACCGCTGCACCAACAACGAGTTGACTGAGGGGATGCGCTCGGGACGTTCGACCTCCTTCATGCTGATCTTCGCCGTCGCCGGGCTCGCCGTCGCCGGCGTCTTCGCCCTGGTCGACTTCGATCCCGGCGTCGATGTGGTGCTGGTGCTGGTGGCGGTGGTCCCGCTGGTCCCCCTGGTGCGGGAGATGGTGGAGAAGCTGCGGCGCCGCCAGCCCGGGGTCGACATCATCGCCCTCCTCGCGGTGGCGGCATCGCTGGCGTTGGGAGAGCTGCTCACCGCAGCCATCATCGGGGTGATGCTGGCCACCGGCCAGTTCCTCGAGGACTACGCCGCCGGGAGGGCCCAGCGGGAACTGACCGCCCTCATCGAGCACGCCCCGCGGACGGCGCATCGGGTGAGCGGCGAAGGCGTCGAGACCGTCGACATCGACGACATCCGGCGTGGCGACCGCCTGCTGGTCAAGTCGGGCGAGGTCATCCCGGTGGACGGCGTGGTGGCCGGCGGAACCGCCGTGATCGACGAGTCGGCCCTCACCGGCGAGCCGCTCCCCGTCGAGAAGACCGCCGGCGACCTGGTCAGCAGCGGCACCGTCAACGCCGCCGACGTCTTCGAGATCCATGCCACCGAGGAGGCCGCCGGGAGCACCTACGCCGGGATCATCCGCCTCGTCGAATCGGCGCGGGAGACCCGGGCGCCCGGTGTCCGGTTGGCGGATAGTTGGGCGGGTTGGTTCGTGCCTCTCGCCCTGGGAGTCGCCGGTCTCGCCTGGCTCGTCTCCGGCGACCCGGTCCGGGCCCTGGCGGTCCTGGTGGTGGCGACTCCGTGCCCGCTGCTGCTGGCGGTGCCCATCGCCATCGTGTCCGGGATCTCCCGGGCGGCCCGCCGTGGCGTCGTGTTCCGGGGTGGCGAGGCCCTGGAGTCGCTCGCCCAGACCCGGAACATCGTCATCGACAAGACGGGCACCGTCACCGTGGGGCAGGCGGTGCTGCACTCCATCTCGGTCTTCGACGACTCACGGTCCGAGGCCGAGATCCTCTCGCTGGCCGCCTCGGTCGATCAGGTCTCCTCACACGTCCTCGCCCGGTCCCTGGTCGCCGCGGCCCACGAGCGCGGCCTCGCGCTGTCGATGCCGGCGGATGTCAACGAGGAGCACGGCGCCGGCGTCGCCGCCACACTCGAGGGGCTCAAGGTCGCGGTGGGCAAGCTCAGCTGGATCCTCGACGGGTCCCCGCAGCCGGCCACGGTGAGCGCCTTCCGAGGTCACGTCGCCCGGGTCTCGCCCACCGTGGTGTACGTCGCCATCGACGGCGAGATCGCCGGAGCGCTCGTCTTCGACGACCAGGTGAGACCCGACGCCTCCTACACCATCCGCGCCCTGCGCCGCACCGGCGTCGAGAAGGTGGTGATGGCAACGGGGGATCACACCTTGGTGGCCCGGTCGGTGGGCATGGCCATCGGTGTAGACGACATCCTCGCCGAAGCGACACCGGAGGGGAAGGTGCTGGTGCTTGCCGACCTGCAGCGCACCGGCGTCACCGCCATGGTGGGCGACGGGATCAACGACGCTCCCGCCCTGGCCGCCGCCGACGTCGGGGTCGCCATGGGCGCCCGGGGCGCAACCGCCTCCTCGGAAGCGGCCGACGTGGTTCTCGTCGTCGACCGCCTGCAGCGACTGGTCGACGCCATCGGGATCGCCCAACGCTCCCGCCGCATCGCGGTGCAGAGCGTCGTCATCGGGATGGGGCTGTCACTCGTCGCCATGTCCGCCGCCGCCTTCGGCCTGCTGGTCCCCATCGTCGGAGCCCTGGTGCAGGAAGGCATCGACGTGATCTCCATCCTCAACGCCCTGCGTGCCCTGGGCGGGAAGACCCCGACGCAGCAGGGGCCCCGCCTCCCCGCCGAGCTCTCCGAGCAGCTCCGGGTGGAGCACGAGCGGCTCATTCCCCAGCTCGACAGGCTGCGCCAGGTCGCCGACGGCCTCGACAGCGGCAGCGCCGCCGACGGCCTCCGCTCACTCCACGAGATCGAGGGGTTCCTCGTCGACGAGATCCTTCCCCACGAGGCCGCCGATGAGACCGAGATCTACCCACGCATGACCGAGATCCTCCCCGGTGAGGACCCACTGGCCATGATGAGCCGGACCCATCGCGAGATCTTCCACCTGGTGGAGCTGTTCCAGCGGCAGGTCGCCGAACTTCCGGCGAGTGGTCCCGAACCGGCCGACGTCAGGGACCTGCGCCGGACGCTCTACAGCCTCCACGCCATCCTCCGGCTCCACTTCGACCAGGAAGAGGAGCTGTACGCATCTCTCGAAGCGAGCTGATCCGGAGCCGGGGGGCACGGCATCCGTCTCGATCCCGCCCCGCGAGGAGCGCCGGCGCCTCCGATGTGTTAGACATGGCGCCGTGGGTGAGGACAGGGATCGTGCCGCGGCGATCGCCGCGGTGATGGACGCAGCCAGCGGGTTGGGGATCGAGCTCGACCTCGACGAGGCGGAAGCCTGGATGGACTCGATCTCGGTCGAAGCCGCCGGGGAGCTCGTCGTCGATGTCAACAGCGGCGTCTACGGGCACCGAGTCACCATGGCCGACGTCGACCCCGTCAACCTCGCCCGCTTCCGGCACGTCGCCGGGATAGTCGGGTTCGACGATCGGCCCCCCGAGGTGACCACTGCCCTCGCCCTCTCCGGTTCGGCGGCGCAGAGCCGGGTGCATCGCTTCCCCGCCGACTGTGACTTCTTCGAGCGCATCCACATCCGGGCGGAGACCCGGGCCGAGGCATGCTCCATCCTCGCCGACGTCATCCGGGAGAAGGCTCTGTCGGCCTTCTCCGGCCCCGGCTACCGGCTCCAGGAGGTCAAGTTCGGGACCTGGCACACCGGTGGCACCGCGAACGGCGGGACCTTCCAGGCCGGCACCCCCGTCGGCTGGACCCCGGCGCAGGTCGAGGCCGGGGTGGTCGAGTACCGCGACGCCGGCGGCGATCCGGCCACCCTCTCCTGGGCCGATGCGGCCGCCGAGCCCGGTTTCTGCAAGCTGGACTGGGTGGTGGCCGACGCCGGCGACGGCGGCGTGTCGAACGCCTCCAACGTCCTCGACGCCACCTGGGAGGCCGCCGACGGGACCGTCATCCCCCTCGACGGGTTCCTCGACCCCTACTTCCAGGAGGTCTACCTCGACGTCGACTCCATCCCGCTGTTCACCAGGCTGGTGTCGCAGATGGGCGCCGACTCGGTGGCCGAGTACGTCGAACGCCTCACCGGGGAGGTCTACAAGTACACCGTCGAAGACCCCAACCACGGCAAGGCCGCCCGGCGGCTGTACAACATCTTCCGCCTCACCGGCCGCTACACCGAGGCCGCCTACATCCGGGAGCTCTTCGACGAGCCGGTGAGCGGCCTCTACCAGGTGTCGGCGATGCTGCGCACCATCCACGAGGCGGCCGACGGTCACGAGAACTTCGACACCGACTCCATGGTCGCCCAGATCGACCAGCTCATCGTCTCGGCGGTGGCCGCCTTCGAGGGGCGCACCGAGGCCGGTGTGGTGGCGCGCCTGCTCCGGCTCCGTGACGCCATCGCCAGGCAGGCCCGTGCCGTCGAGGTGGGCGACGAGATCGAGAGCTGCCGGTCCGAGGCGATGGACGCCGTCGACGAGTACTTCCACCGCGCCCTGAACGCGGTGCCCTCGATCAAGGCCTACCTGGACGAGGTGGCCGGCGGCGGCTGACGATCGCGGCCTGCGGGTCGCCGACTCCGTGGTGCCGCCATAAGCTGCGTGTGACAGAGCCGTCGCGGGTCGTTCCCGCGTCACCCGGTCCCCCGAGGAGACAGCCAGACCGATGCCGATCCTGGAGATCAAGGGCCCGCTGGACCTACAAGCGCCCATGCTGGTGCTCGCCATCAGCGGCTGGGTCGACGGTGGGTTGGTGGCCACCAAGACCGGGGAGCACCTCTCGGCTCAGGGACATCTGGTGGCGGCGTTCCGGGCCGACGACGTCTTCGACTACCAGACCAACCGGCCCACCCTGGAGATCGCCGACGGGGCCACCGCCGAGATCACCTTCCCCGCCCTCACCATCCACGCGGTGTCGATCGACGGCACCGACCTTCTCGTCCTCAGCGGCACCGAACCCGCCTCCCGCTGGCAGACCATCTCGACCGAGCTGGCCGGCCTGGCCGAGACCGTCGGGGTGGCCGCCGTCGTCGCCGTCGGCGCCGTGCCCGCCATGGTGGCGCACACCCGGCCCACCCCGATCCTGGTCACCTCCACCGACCCCGAGCTGGAACCCAGCGGGATCCCCGGTGGCGGCCGGCTCGTCGTCCCCGCAGCCCTGGTCAACGTGCTCGCACATGAGGTCGCCACCCGTAACGGCATCCCTGAGGTCGGGTTCTGGGCTCAGGTGCCCCACTACGTGTCGGGCGCCTACTGGCCCGGGGTCGAGGCGGTGGTGGCGCGGGCGTCCTCGTACCTGGGGATAGCCACCGACCTGGACGGCATCCGCGCCCAGGCCGGCGACATGATCGCCCGCCTCGACGAGGCGGTGGAGGGAAGGCCCGACGTGGAGAAGTTCATCCGCGAGATGGAAGGGAACGCACCCGGGTTCGCCGTGGACGACAGCGACAACCTCACCGACGAGATCGAGGACTTCCTCCGGTCGCTGGGCTCCGACGGCGATCCGTTCTGATCAGCGGAGGAAGGTCACCCTCCAGGTGTCCTCGTCGAGCTGATCTGCCAGGTAGCGGAATCCCATCTCGCCGAGCACGGCTTCGAGCGGGACCGGCTCGAAGGGGGCGTAGACCACGAAGACCTCGTCGTCTCCCACCGCCGCCGCCGCCTCCATGATGGCGGCGAACGGCTCCTCGCCGGCCGCCAGCATGGGGCGGGCGTCGAAGATCCGGGCACGGCTTGTGATCTCGACCACCCACAGGTCCGGTCCCGACTCCCGGTACTCCCAGCGGAACTGGTCGGGCCGCTCGGCGTCGAGCTGGTAACGCAGCGGCACCGGGTCGTGGTCGACGACCAACTCCAGGGACTGGTTCGGCTCCAGCGACGAGAGCTGGTCGAAGATGGTCTGGTGCCGGTCTCTCGGGGGCAGCTCCCTCACGTCGAGAGTGGTGGTGGCGGTCATCGCTTCTCTCCTTCGGTAGTGGTCCGGCATCTCCGGCGTACAGTCAGGGGGTGTCTTTCTCTCTGCATCGCATCTACGAGGACCCGGTGCCGGCGGGCCGGCGGGTCCTCGTCGATCGTCTCTGGCCCCGTGGAGTGAACAAGGACCAGGCTCGGCTCGACGAGTGGCTCAAGGACGTCGCCCCCAGCACCGAGCTGCGCCGCTGGTACGGCCACGATGTGGGCCGCTTCGAGGAGTTCGCCCACCGATACCACACCGAGCTGGCGGAGCCGCCGGCGCTCGGCGCGGTCGGGCATCTCGTCGAGCTGAGCGGCGCCGGACCGGTGGTCCTGCTCACCGCGACCAGGGACGTGGCCCATTCGGCGGCCCAGGTCCTCCTCGATCATCTGCTCACGCCGTCAGGGACCTGACCGCGGCGACGACGTCGCCGACCTGCGGCAGGTAGGCGTCTTCCAGCACCGCGGCGAACGGCACGTGGACGTGGGGTGGGGCGACCCGCTTGATCGGGGCGTCGAGGTCCCAGAAGAGTTCGTCGGCGACACGGGCCGAGATCTCGCCGCCGATGCCGGCGAACGGCGAGTCCTCCTGGACGACGACCAGCCGGGAGGTCTTCGCCACCGACGCGAACACCGTGTCCCAGTCGAGAGGAACCAGGCTCTGCAGGTCGATGACCTCGACCGACAGGCCGTCCGACTCGAGCCGGGCCGCCGCCTCCACGGCGGTGTGGACCATCGCCGACCATGCGACGACGGTGACGTCGGTGCCCTCCCGCACGACGGCTGCGGCGCCGAGCGGCACTTCGTAGTCCTCGGCGGGGACGGGCTCCCTGATCGAGCGGTACAGCTTCTTGTGCTCCAGGTACACCACCGGGTTGGGATCGCGGATCGACGCCAGCAGCAAGCCTTTGGCGTTGTACGGCCCCGAGGGGCAGACGACCTTGATCCCGGGATGGTGGGCGAGGAGCCCTTCGGGGCTGATCGAGTGGTTGGGCCCGGCCCTGAGCCCGGCGCCGCTGGGGGCCCGGACCACCATCGGCACCGGCGCTCCGGTCTTCCAGTGGTACTTGGCGGCTTCGTTGACGAGCTGGTCGAGCCCGGGGTAGATGAAGTCGCTGTACTGGAGCTCGACGACCGGTCGCCTCCCCATCACGGCGGAGCCGACCGCCGATCCGATGAGCGCCATCTCGGAGATGGGGGTGTCGACGACCCGGGCGGGACCGAACCGTTCGTGGAGGCCGGCGGTGACCTTGAATGCGCCGCCGAAGGGCCCCACGTCCTCGCCCATGATGAACACGGTTTCGTCGCGCTCCATCTCCTGGCCGAGGGCGGACTTGATGGCGTCGATCATGGTGGACTCGGGACCGGTGCCCGGTGCCGGCCCGGCGGGTACCGCCCGCAGGCGGGGGGCGAAGAGACCTTCTCCCACGGTCTCGGGGTCCGGATCGGGCCGGGTCGCCGCCCATTCCAGGGCGTCGAGGATGCGCTCGTCGGCGTCGGCCCGGATCCGGCCCCGCCGTTCCTCGTCGAGCAGCCCGCGACGGGTCAGGAAGGCCTCGAACAGGGTCAGAGGATCATGTTCCTCCCACCGGGCCCGGATGTCATCGGGTACGTAGTCGGCGGAGTCGTGACCGGCGTGGCCCAGCCTGCGGAAGGTGACCGCCTCGATGATGCTCGGGCCCGACCCGGAACGGGCCCGCTCGACGGCGGCGGCGGCAGCGTCGTGGCAGGCGAGCACGTCGTTGCCGTCGACGACCGTACCCGGGATGCCGTACCCGGCGGCGCGGTCGGCGAAGTGGCGCAGGGCGGTCTCCTTGTACCCCGGAGTCGAGTAGGCGTACTGGTTGTTCTGGATGGTGAACACCACCGGCAGGCGCAGGACGGCGGCGAAGTTGACCGCCTCATGCCAGGTGCCGGTGGCCGTTGCGCCCTCACCGCAGTTGGCCAGGGCGACCCGACGCTCGTTGCGCTGCTGGAAGGCGAGCGCGGCCCCGACCGCCACCGGGTAGGCGTCGGGGAGAGGGGAGACGACCATCAGCGAGCCGGCGGCGAGGTCGGCGAAATGGCTGTTGCCGTCACGCCCTCGGGTGGGCCCCTCGGCCTTGCCGAGGAAGTTGAGTGCCACCGCTTCGAGGGAGACCCCTTTGGCGAGCTGGGCGGTGAGGTCCCGGTGGGTGCCGCCGAAGATGTCGTCCGGGCCGAGAGCGGAGACGAAGCCGACCATCGCCGCTTCCTGCCCCACACCGGGATAGACCGCTCCCCCGAGACGGCCGCCGCGGTAGAGCGTGTGCAGCCTGGTCTCCAGGGCGCGTCCGAGGACCATCGACCGGTACATGTCGAGGAGCCTCTCGTCGCCGAGCCCGGCGGATGCTCCGACAGCCGCTATCTCGCTGCCGGCCGGCAACGGCATTGCGTTCATCTTGCCCTCCTAATACTTCTATTATAGGCTAGAACAAATGGAAGAGGAACCCGATTCCTGCTCACCGGGTGGCTGCGGGCCAGGTGGCGACGAGCGATGACCGCCACACCGCCCGGGATGCGTAACCCGGCCGCGCTCACCCCACCGGCATCGGTACCGCTGGGTTTCCTCGCCGCCTCCGGAGCCGGACTGATCGGCTTCGGCTTCGCCACCTGGTTCGCTGCCGACCGGCTGGTGATCTCGCCGTCCCTCCCCGGCGTGGTGGCGGCGGTCCATCTCGGGGTGCTCGCCTTCCTCACCATGGCGGTGCTGGGGGCGCTCCATCAGTTCGGGCCGGTGGTGGGGCGGCGCCGGCTCCGCTCGGTGGCGGCGGCCAGGGTCAGCCTCGCCACCATGGTGCTGGCGGCCTGGCTCCTCCCCAACGGGTTCGCTCACGGCCCGGAGTGGATGGTCCTCGCCGGTGGCCTGCTCGGGGCGGTGACAGTCGTCGTCGTCGCCTGGAACGTGTCGGCCCCCCTCTCGTCCCGCACCGGGGGAGTGCCGGTGAGGGGACTCCGCATCTCGCTGGCCTATCTGGGGCTCACAGTGGCCTTCGGCGTCGTCTACGTGCTCAACCGTCGCGCCGGCTGGTTCCCGCTCCTCCCCAACCGGGTGCTGGCCCATGCTCATCTCGGGCTGCTGGGATGGTTGGGGCTCACCTACGTGTCGGTGTCCGAGAAGCTGTGGCCGATGTTCCTCCTCGCCCACCGACCGTCGGCGCGTTCCGGCGGGGTGGCGGTGGCTGCGATCGGGGCCGGTGTCCTGCCCCTGGCGCTGGGCCTCCTGCTGGCGATCCCGCTCCTGGCGTGGGTCGGGGCCGTCGCCGTCGTCGCCGGACTGGCCGCCCATGTGGTGTCGCTGGCCTCCTGTATCCGGCACCGCCGCCGCCCTCTCGAACTCCTCCACGCCTACCTGTTCGTGTCCACCGCCTTCCTGCTGGCCGGAGTGGTGTTCGGGTTGGCGGCCGCGGTGGCCGGCGTGGGCACGTCCACCCGCGCTGCGCTGGTGGCGGCGGAGGTCGCCGCTCTCATGGCGTGGCTGACGCTGGCGATCGTCGGTCACAGCCACAAGATCGTCCCGTTCATCGTCTACGGCCGGCTCCGGTCCCGGGGGGTGGGCACGCACCGCTCCGGCAGGCCGCTGCTCTTCGGCGACCTCTACCGGAAAGGCCCGGCCTGGGCGGTGCTGGTTCTGCTCGCCGCCGGCTACGGCGCCATCCTGGTCGGCGTCACCACCGCCGCGCCGGGCGCCGTGGCCGCCGGCGGCGGTCTCGTCGGCATCGCCGGCATCGCCGCCACGGCGAACCTCGCCCTCGGTCCCCGTCTTGCCTCCACCGCTCCGGCCGGTGAGGCAACCATGTCGCCGGCCCGCCAGATCCCCCGGAAGGAAGCGACATGATCGAACCCGCCCCGGACCCGATCCACCACGAGCATCGTGGGCTGATCCCCCGACCTGCACCCATGACTGCCGCCGAGACCGAGCGGGCCCTGGTCGACCGGGTCTACGGCGCCCTGCGCAAGGTGTGGGATCCCGAACTGGGGATCGACATCGTCAGCCTGGGCCTGGTCTACGGGGTAAGAGTCGGCGACAACGGCATCGAGGTCGACATGACCCTGACCACACCGGGGTGCCCGGTGTCGGAGTCCCTCCCTGACGAGGCGGACTATGCGTTGAGCTGGGCCATCCCCGAGATGCCGCACCGTGTCGAGGTGGTGTGGGAGCCGCCGTGGACCCCGGACCGCCTCTCGGATGAGGCGTCCCGGTCCCTTGGTCTGGGCCGCTCCGGTACAGCCTGAGAGGGTCGCCGGTTGCCCTTGGCTCCGCCACCGCGGCGCTCTCGCGCGCGGTTCATGTGACCTTGATGCGAACGCAGCAGTAGCCGGGCTCGGGTTCCAGCCGGGCGTCGAGGTTCCCGGCGGGTGCGATCCCTTCGAGCACCCCGCCGAGGAAGTCGCGGTTCATGGTGCACACCAGGCTGCGGTGCTCCTCGGCGAGGCGGTGGAAGGGGCAGTTGACCAGGGTGATGTCGTCGTCCGTGCCGATCGCCGGCTCATACCCGTGACCGGCGAGGACCGCGAGCACGGTTCGGCGACGCTCCTCCGGCCCGGTGAGCGATCCGGTGCCGGCGGCCTCCTCCCCGGTGAGGCGCCCCGCGGCGCGGGCAGTGGCGCTCAGGCATTCCGTGACCGGCTCCCCGGTGCGCCCCGCCTCGGCGACAGCTTCGGCAAGCAGCGATCCGGCCAGGTCGTAGCGACGCTCCGGAACCGACGCCGATACTTCATCGGCGGCGCGGCGGTAGAGCTTTGCCGGGCGCCCCGCCCCGGGGCCGGTGCGCCCGCTGGTCCGTTCGAAGGTGACGGCGGCCAACCCGGCCTCCACCAATTTGTCGAGGTGGAAGGCGGCCACCGAGCGTGGCACCCCCAGCGACGCCGAGGCCTCGTCCCGGCTCGTCCACCCGTCATGCGCCGACAGCAGCCGGTACAGGTCGCGCCGCAAGGGCTGATCCAGGGATGCGATTCCGCTGATTCGGCGCTGAAGGTCGTCCGCTGGTTCCATACACACCAATCTATAACAGAGTCAGCTTGACGAAACAATCTCGACTCTCTAACGTCAAGTCCGGACACTTATAGAGGAGGTAGTATGTCCACCAGTACCGCCCACCGTGCCGAGGTCGCCCGCGTCGCCGATCTCCGGCTCGATCCCGCCTTCCAGGCCTTCACACTGTTGAGAGTCGGGTTCACCGTCGCCCCGATCCTGTTCGGGCTCGACAAGTTCCTCAACTGGCTCGTCGACTGGAGCATCTACCTGGCACCTGGGATCAACGACCTGGTCCCCGGCAACGCCCACCAGGCGATGATCGCCGTCGGCGTCATCGAGATCGCGGCCGGCCTCGTGGTCGCGGTGCGCCCCAAGTTCGGCGGCTACCTGGTCGCCGCCTGGCTGGCCGGGATCATCGTCAACCTCCTGCTGCAGGCCGACTTCTACGACATCGCGCTGCGCGACTTCGGCCTCCTCCTCGCCGCGCTGGCGCTGGCCCGCCTCGCCACCGCCTTCGAAGCTGCGCCCCGGGCGTAGCCGGCACAGTTGCTCGCTCCGAATGAGCCGGCACCTGACGGAGCCGGCGACGAAGCTGGGGCCCGGTCGCCGCATCGACCGGCACGCACGGAACAGGAGAGACCACCCATGACCGCCACCCGCACCCTGGTCGTGATCGGCGCCGGACTCACCGGCGCCAAGGCAGCCGAGGCGGCCCGCGCCGCCGGCTACGAGGGCCGAATCGTCCTCGTCGGCGACGAGCGCGGTGCGCCGTATGAGCGACCACCTCTGTCCAAGGCCGTCCTGCGCGGCGAGAAGCCGCCCGACACCGCCCGCGTCCATCCCGACGGCTACTACACCGAGCACGACATCGAGCTTGTCACCGACCATGTCACCACCCTCGACCTCGCCGCCCGCCGCGTCGAGGTGGCCGGCGGCGGCGCCGTCGGCTTCGACACCGCCATCCTCGCCACCGGCGCCGCCCCCCGGCGCCTCTCCGTCGCCGGCGCCGACCTGGCAGGCGTCCACTACCTACGCACCATCGACGACTCGGTGCGGCTCGGAGAGGCCATCCGTGCCGCCGGCCGGGTGGCTGTGATCGGCGCCGGCTGGATCGGCTCCGAGGTGGCGGCGTCGGCCCGCCAGATGGGCGCCGAAGTGGTTCTGGTGGACCCGGCGCCGGTTCCCTTGCAGCGCGTGCTCGGCGACGAGATCGGCGCCGTGTTCGCACGGCTGCACGCCGACCATGGTGTCGAGTTGCGCCTCGGCCACGGAGTCACCGAACTGCTCGGCGCCGCCGGCGTGGAGCAGGTGGTACTGGACGACGGCCGCGTCGAGGACGCCGATGTCGTCGTCGCCGGGGTCGGGGTCACACCCCGCACCGGGCTCGCCGAGGCGGCCGAACTGCGCGTCGACAACGGCGTCGTCGTCGACGAGAAGCTAGAGACCGGCGTCCCCGGGATCTACGCCGCCGGAGACGTGGCCAACGCCTGGCATCCCCACTACGGCCGGCACGTGCGTGTCGAACACTGGGCCAACGCCCTCCACCAGGGCCTGACCGCAGGCCGCAACGCCTCGGGGCAGCGGGAGGCATACACCCGGCTGCCGTATTTCTTCTCCGACCAGTACGACCTGGGCATGGAGTACGTCGGCTACGGAGGCGCCGGCGACGACGTCACGGTCCGCGGTGACCTCACCGCCCGTGAGTTCATCGCCTTCTGGAGCCGCCACGGCGTGGTCACCGCCGCCATGAACGTGAACGTGTGGGACGTGGTCGAGGATCTCACCACCATCGTCGCCGCCGGGAGCCCGGTCGATCCGGCACGACTCGCCGACCCGGGCATCCCGCTCGCCGACCTGGTGCGCTGAACCGCAACGTTGCCGGGTTCACGACGGCCCGGAACGGCGCCGGGCGGGTCAGCCGGCGCCGGCGCCGGGCCCCGCCTTGCGGTACTGGTACGGGTTCCTCAGGATCTCCACCTCGGGGATCTCGGGATACATCCCGGCGTTCCAGGCCTCGTCGCCGAGCGCCGACCTGAGGTGCTCGACCGTGCCCTCCACCTCGGCGCGTACCGTGTCGAGGTCTCCGGCGACGAGCCGCCCGTCGAACTTGACGGCCTCGCCTCCCACCAGCACCGTGTGCACGTCGCCTCGGCCGGCCTGGTAGACCAGGTGCCCGTAGGGGTTCACGATCGGGGTGAAGGTGGGGGAGTGGTCGTTCTTCACCAGCACCACGTCGGCGAGCTTCCCCGGTTCGAGGCTGCCGATGAGCGATCCCTGCCCGATGGCGTCGGCGCCCCCGCGTGTCGCCCAGTCGAACACCTGCTCCACACGCAGTGAGGCGTGGGTGACGGTGTCGCCGGTCTCGTGCGCCCGGAGATGCTCCAGGGCCCGGTCGGCGCCGACGGTGGCTCGCATCGCCGCGAACAGGTCGGAGCTGAACCACACGCTGGTGTCCACCGAGAGCGAGGCGGGGATGCCGTGGCGGCGGAGTTGGTACGACGGCGGGTACCCCTGGCCGCAGGTGTCCTCGCTTTCGGTGGCGAGGGAGACCACGCCGCCGGTGGCGGCGATCCGCTGGTAGGAGTCCTGGCTCAGTGTGGCCGCGTGGACGTAGATGGTGCCCGGGACCATCGCCCCGTTGTCGTACATGAGGTGGATACCGCTGTCGCCGGTGGCCCCCCAGACCCCGGCGTGGGTGGTGACGGTGAGCCCCAGCTCGCGAGCGGCTGCGAAGGCGGCGGCCTCGGGGAAGCTCTCGTCGCCGGGCACGTCGAAGGCGAGCTGCGCGCCGAACATCCGCGAGTCGTCCCTGACCTGTTCGAGGAGCCGGCGTATCGCCGGGTCCGCGGTCCACTCCCACGGAGCCTGTGCCAGGTTCCCGTAGGCGAGAACGTACCGGCCCGGCGACCCGGCCAGCGCCTCGTAGGCCGCCGCGCCGTGGTCGACGGTGCGCAGCCCGTGCGACCAGTCGACGGTGGTGGTGACACCCGACTCGACGGCGTCGAGCGCCGAGAGGCGGTTCCCCGCGGCGACGTCCTGGGCACGGAAGTGGCGGCCGTGCTCGAGGTAGTACCACACGAAGTACTGGGTGAGCGTCCAGTCGGCGCCGTAGGCGCGCATCACCGTCTGCCACATGTGGCGGTGGGTGTCGACCAGGCCGGGGATGACGATCCCGCGGGAGGCGTCGATCTCGAAGGTACTGTCGGGCACCGCCTCCACCCGCGGGCCGACCTCGGCGATCCTGCCGTCGACGACCAGCACGTCACCTGCCGGGTGGACGGTACGGGCGTCGTCCTGCGTGAGCACGATGCCGCCACGGAACACTATGGGCTGACCCGGCAGGGGGCGTGGGGTGTCGGTCATGGCGCTCGTCCTCCTCGGTTGCCGGGCGCCGCCTGTGCCGGGCGCCGTCGCTGCCGTCAACATAGAGGCACGGCGCGGGTAGTCGCCCGCAGGCAGCAGCGAGGGCGCCGGTGCGGCGGGTGCCGATCAGGGGCCGGCGGCGGTGACCAGCCAGGTGTGGGCGACGAACCTGACCGGCCCGCCGGCGAAGCCGGCGCGCAACTCGGCGCGTGCCTCTTCGAGGACGTCCTCCCAGCCGGCGGGCCCCAGCCGGGGTTCGAGCTCGGCCCGGACCGCCCGGCCCATCCCGGTGCTGAGGGCGGTCGCCAGGCGCTCCTCGACCCCGTCGCTGCCGTCGACGCCGTAGTCGCACAGGCCGTCGACCGGCTCGATCACCACATCGGACCAGCCGGCGGCGGACAGCACCTGCCGCGTCCGCTCGGGATCGGCGAAGGCGAGGGGAGCGGGGACACCGGGCTGCGGAATCGGCGGCGGCTCGGCGAGGCGGGCGATGAGCGGGCCGAGGCCCACCGTGAACATGTCGGAGCCCTCCGCCCGCCAGCACACGAAGGCGAGGCGCCCACCGGGAGCCGCCGCCGAGCGGATGTTGGCGAAGGCCGCCTCCGGTCCGCTGAAGAACATCACCCCGAAGCGCGACACGACCCGGTCGAACCGCGGTCCGGGCGCCAGCGCCGGCAGGTCGGCGACCTCGGCGTCGGCTTCGACGACTGTCGCACCGGGCACCCGCCGCCGCGCCGCCTCGACCATCGCCGGTGAGATGTCGACGCCGACCGCGCCGGCGCCGGCAGCCACCGCCGCCTCGAGCAGCGTCCCCGACCCGCACCCGACGTCGAGCACCCGCTCGGCGCCGTCGAGGCCGGCAGCGTCCAGCAGGGCCGTGGTGAACGGGGCGAACGCCGCGTCGAAGATCGCCTCGTTGGCCACCCATCCCGCGGCCGCGGTCGCCCACCGCTCCCGCCATTCTTCGTTCGCCATCCGGGAGAACCTAGCGGAACGTCGCCAGAGTCAGTCGGGTGTCTCGCCTGCTCACCACGGCGGCGCCGATCGGCTATAAACCGGTTGCATCAGCGCGAGAGGAATCCACCATGACGACGCCGACCGTCACCGCCGCCCGCTTCCCCGCCGACTACGGCCAGACGCCGGAGAGCCTTGCCGAGCTGCAGTCGTGGGAGGAGGTGGTGGAGCGGATCGCGGCGGCGCCGAACTACCACCTGGTGACGGTGAATGAGGATGGCACGCCCCGCCTGCGCCCCGTCGACGGGGTCTTCGTGGAGGGCACGTTGACGTTCGGCGGGTCACCCTCGACCGGCTGGGTGCGCAATCTCGAAGCGCGTCCGCAGGCGACCGCCAGCGTGCCCGACCTGGGCAACGCCGTGGTCATCGAAGGGCACGCCGAGCTGATCACCGACCCCGACGACCCGATCGCGGTGGCGAGCACCCCGGCCACCGTCGCCAAGTACCCGCAATACTTCCCCGACGGCAAGGTGCCGCCGTTCCAGCCCTTCTGGTGCCTGCGGGCGCACCGGGTGTACGCCTGGCCCCTGGACGGGTTTCCCCGCCTGGCGACCCGCTTCGATTTCGACTCCGACCGGACGAGCTGAGAACCGGGGTTCACCGGCTCTCAGCAGCCGCCGAGGGCTCTTAGCCCTGCTTATGGAGTCAGGGACTGATGGGGTTCGGCGCCGCCGCTGGAGAGGGGCCGGGGGATGGGCGCGTCGGGGAGGGCGCGTCATCCCCCGGCCAGGCGGGAGGCACACCCGGCGCACGACGTCGAATGCGGCAGAGCTTCGAGCCGTTCGACCGGGATGGCATCGCCGCACGACTTGCAGGCTCCGTAGGTGCCGTCGTCGATGAGGTCCAGTGCCTCGAGCACCTCCTCACGGGCGCGCTCGTACACGCCGTAGCGGAAGTCCTCAAGGTCGCCCGGCTCCGAGAGCCGAGCGTCGTAGGTTCGGAGGGCGCTGCGGAGCGAGTCGCCGAGATGGGCGACGAGTTCTGCTGGCAGCCTGGTGTCCTGTTGTGTCGTCATAATCCGATGCTCCGGGAAGGTTTCAACATCCAACCGCAGTAGTTAACCGAGTGCACCAAGTTGTTAGCATGGCTTAATGAAGTCATCGGTGGCGACGTGAACCCCAGCTCCGGCGTCGATGCCCTCGACGATCTCCTCGACGGTCTCTTCCCCGGCGACAACGTGGTCTGGATCGGGGACCAGCCGGCGCTGCACTCCCGGATCGAGGAGGCATTCCTCGCCGCCGGGCAAGGCCCAGGTGTGCTGGTACGGATCGCCGAGGCAGATGGCCTCCCCGACATCCCCGGCATCCAGGTCATCGACGCCCGGCCCGGCCATCCTCACGCCGAACCCACCATGCTGGAGCGGGCCATCCTCGCCGCCGGCGCTGCGCCGGGGGCGCGCATCGTGATACGTGATCTGGACTCCCTGGTACGCCGCCTCGGCGCAGACCGTGCCTTCGGGTTCTTCACCCGGACCTGCCCCCGGCTGTTCGACATGGGCGCCCTCGCCTACTGGCGGGCGACGCGTGCCGTCTCGGCTCCCGTGCTGGACGCGGTGCAGCGGGTCACCCAGTGCGTCCTCGACCACACCGGGGGCCGCCTCCGCGTCCTCAAGGCGGAGAACCGCCCCGCCGCCGCAGGCCACATCTTCGACATCCGGCTCGAGGGCGACGGGGTGACACTGACCGAGGTGCGGGCGCTGGGCCGGCTCGCCGAAGGGCTGCGCCGCCTCCGCACCGCCCGGGGGCTCACCCAGTCCGAAGTGGCCCGGATGGCCGGGGTCTCTCCCAGCGCCATGTCCCAGGTGGAGTCGGGCTACCGCGGCCTCAACCTCGACACGCTGCTGACGCTGGGCGAGGCGCTGGGCGTGACCCTCGACGAGCTCCTCGACTACCAGCCGCGCAGCGGGTACGTGCTCGCCCGCCGCGACCGTGCCGTGCCCCGCAAGGGGGTCGTCGCCCTCCTCGACGACCCCACCGCCGGCCTGCGAGCCTTCCTGGTGACGCTGGGTGCGGGGGAGAGCGGCGGCCCCGCCACCATCCACAAGGGAGCCGAGCTGGTCCTGGTGGCGCAGGGGGTGGTGCAGATCGAGCTCAACGAGCAGGCGCCGGTCCTGCGCGGCGGCGACGCCCTGCTCGTCACCCACGACGCCATCCATGGCTGGAAGAACCTGCTCCCGGAGCCGGCTCGCCTGTTCTGGATCGTCCGCGACTGACAGGGCCGACCCGGGCGGGAGAGGTCGTCGATCACGCGCGCCGCCGCGGTGCCTGCCTCGGGTTCAGGCCGGGGGAGGATCCAGCCTCTTCTCGAACCAGTGGTGGGCGTAGGGGTTGGTGTTGTACCGCTCGATGTCCCGGTACCCGGCGCGCCGGTACATGGCGATGGCCTCGGTGAGGGCCTCGTTGGTGTCGAGCACCACCCTGGTGTGTCCGAGCCGGGCCGCCTCCGCCTCGAGACCCGCCAGGAGGCGGGCACCGAGCCCGTAGCCGCGCCAGGCGCTTTCGATCCACATCCTCTTGATCTCGGCGGTCCCCGCCCCGAGAGACTGAACCCCGCCGCAGCCAACCACCGTCCGGTCGTCCGTCACCACCAGGAAGGCCCCGCCGCGGCGGAGCGTCATCGCCTCGACGTCACCGGCGCCGCCGAGGGCCGGGTCGAACCCGGTGCCAAACCTGGCGTCGAGTTCGGCGAAGTAGCCGGCCAGCGCCTCCCCCGCCTGGGGGGAGTCGGGGGCCGTCACGGTGAACCGGACGGTGGCGGCGCGGATGATGCGCTCCGCCGCGGCGAGGGCGGTCGTCAGCGCGGCGCGCAGGCGCGGGGGCAGCGGCTCCAGCAGGCCGGCGGCGAGGTCGTCGGAGCGCCCGTCGAGCCGAAGCCGGGCGCGCCTGCCGCCGCCGGTGAGGCGCGCCACCCGCTGCCGGGCGTCGTCGGGGTCCCGCTCCACCGTGATCAGGCCGTCGTGCTCGAGCTGGCGGAGGAGCCGACTGAAGTACCCGGAGTCAAGTCCCATGCGGCGGCGCAACTCGCCGACGCGGGCACCGCTGTCGCCGATCTCGTAGAGCAGGCGCGACGGGCCCAGTGCCCGTCCCGTTCCCAGGTAGGACTCCTCGAGGGCGCCGATACGCGGCGTGTACGCCCGGTTGAAGCTACGCAGCACGGCGATATCGTGTTGGTCGGCGATGATCTCTGATCTTAGTCAGAGAATTGTCGGCGGCAGCTTGCCGGCGTCACATCTAGCCGGCAGCCGGCTGGTGCTCCGGGCAGTTGATACGCAGTTCGGCCGGGGGTAGGTCGATCCCGAGCAGGGCGCAGCGATGGGTGTCGCCCTCCCTCCTGTGGAAGTGGCAGGTGAGGCAGGTGCGGGCGACGGAGATGGCGCCGGAGGTGACCAGTTCGGCGATCAGGGTGAGCAGCGTCTCCAGGGTGGCTTGCTGCGTCCGGAGGGGGAGCGCCGCGATGGCCGCGACCATTTCCCGGTCGGTATCGGCCAACTCGGCGGCGAGGCGCCGGCCCTCCGGTGTGAGCACGACCGCGGCCCGGCGGCCGTCTCCGGGGTCGCGGCGGCGCCGGGCCAGCCCCTTGCGTTCCAGGGCGCCTACAGAGTCGGTGACGGTGGGCTGGGTGACGCCTACCTCGACGGCGAGGGCGCCCACCATCGGCTCGGGAGGCGCCCCGCCGCCGAGCGTCGTCAACACATCGATCTGGAGCGGGGTGAGCCCGTGGTGGGTGGCGGCGGCCTGGCGAGCGGCCCGCTGGGCGTGGGCGATCCGGTCGAGGGCGGCGGCGATCTTGGACGCCAGGTCCTCAGGCCGGTCGTGGCTCATCGGGGCATCACCATGTCTCAGGACTGTAGGGTCGCGCCCACAGCGCCACCGAGAGAGTGACCGCCTTCAGCCAGGCGTGGTACATGGCGTCGACCTGGATCGGATCGGCTTCTCCGGCGGCGAGGAAGTCCCGGATGGTGACCGTGATCGGTACCACCAGGGTGATGAGGTGCCGCAGCGGCACGTGCGAGGAGGCCGAGTCGACCCCGTCGGTGCGGTTCTTGCCGCTGGTGTGGTGGCGGACCGCGATCTCCTCCTGGTAGGCGAGCCAGCGGGCGTCGTGGTCCCGGTTGCACAGATCGGCGATCCACCTGCCGAAGCGTCCCCTCACCGCGGTCAGGTAGTCGCCGTCGGGGACACCGTCGGCGCCGGCGAACGTGGCCACAAGATGCTCGTGACCGCCGACGAACCCGTACCAGACGTCGAGGATGGCCTCGGTCTGCGGCACCAGGATCTCGCCGGCGCGGCGCAGGGCGTCGCGGTCGTCGTCGCTCCACAGCACCGAGACCTCCAGGGCGGAGAGCTCGGCGATGGTGACGGGAGAGGGGACGGGTGACGGGTCGTCGTAGGTGTACCCGGGGATGGTGGCGGTCATCGCTGGTCCTTCGGCTCGGGCGGGGCAGCCCCGCAGGGGTCTCGGAGGCTGCCGAAAGGTCGGCAGGTAGCTCGGGCAGCTACTCACCCGTTTTCAGCAGTCTCCTAGGTGGGTTCGCACTCCTGTCCGGGCCGGCACACGCCGGCAGGTGGTGATGGGGACGTGGCCGGTTGGGGCGACTCGGCGAGGAGGCCCCCCAGGTAGGTGCCCAGGGCGAGGTCGTCGACGGCGCCGAACAGGGAGTGGCGCAGGCGCCCGGCGCGGTCGACGAGCAGGGTGGAGGGGGTGCCGCGCAATTGGTAGCGGCCCATCGTCACCGGTATGGGACCGTCCTCGTGGCGGTCGATGCCGACGGGGAACTCGATCCGGTACTCGGAGAGGAAGGCCGCAAGGGCGTCGCGGCCCATCACGTCGTGGTGCTCGAAGACCGTGTGCAGACCGAGCACCACCACCTGGTCCCGGGGGAAGGCGCGATACACCCGTTGCGCCTGGGGGAGGCCGTGGGAGACACATCCCGGGCACAGCATCTGGAACGTCTCGACCATGACCACCCGGCCCCGCAGCTCGGCGAGGTCCTGTGGCGGCCCGTTGAGCCACTCGGTCGTGTCCAGGGTCACTTCGGTGTCATGTGCCATGGAATTAATATAGGAATCCTATATATCGTGTCAAGGCGAGAGCAATTGATCCATCGCTCGCTAGAGTTATCCCATCAGCGAAGGCCGCACTCCGGCGGTCCCGGCGAGCCTCAGGAGGCGTCCCATGTCCTCAGCAGCCGTCGACCGGCGACTCCTCGAACAGAGCCGGGCTCTGGGAGAACCCACCCGTCACGCCGTCTTCGTCTACGTGCGGGACGCCGCCGCCCCGGTAGGTGTCGCCGAGTTGACCAGCCACTTCGGCCTCAACCACAACGCCATCCGCCAGCATCTGGCCAAGCTGCGCGACGCCGGACTGGTGATCGAGGCACAGGGCCCGCCCACCGGCCCGGGCCGGCCGGCGCTGCTCTACCGACCCACCCCCGGCGCCCCGGAGCGCTGGGGCGGGACCGGGCCCCACGAGGAGTTGGCCATGATGCTGGTGGAGATGCTGCGCGACGGCGCCACCGCCCGCGAGGTGGGGAGGCGCGCCGGCCGCCGCCTCGCCACCGAGCACGGTCCCGGCGATGTGGTCGGCGTCGTGGAGGCGGTGGCCCGCCGTCTCGGTTTCGAGCCGCGGGTCGAGGAGACCGGCCGTGGCGCCGACGTCATCTTGGAGAGGTGCACCTTCGTCGGTCCTGCCGCGGCGGCGCCCGGCATCGTATGCGACCTGCACCACGGCATCGCCGAGGGTATCGCCGAGGTGTGCGGCGGTGACGGGGCCATCGCCGGGCTGGTCGTCAGGCCGCCCCGCCGGGCGGGCTGTCGGATCGAGGTGGCGGCGACCGGCTGAGGGTTCAGGGGACCAGCGCGGTGGCGAACACCACGACGAGAAGCGAGGCGCCGAGGGCGCCGATGGCGGTCGATCGTGCCTTTCCGGGGTCCCGCCCGGCGAGCACGCCGTGGAGTGCCGCCATCACCACCGCGACCAGCACCAGTACCAACTTGATCGACAGCAGCCTCCCGTAACCGGGGCGGGAGAAGCTCTCCAGGGCGACGCCGCGGTGCCACGCCAGCGCCAGGCCGGTAGCCAGCGAGACCGGGAGCACCACGATGTTGGCGACAGCGGCGAAGCGCCGGGCGGTGGCCCCCACCAGTGGCGCCCGCGTCTCCGCATCGAGGTGGGAGCGCAGCACCGGGAGCACCACGCCGCTGAGGAGCAGTTGCCCGCCCACCCACACCATGGCGGCGACGACGTGGAGGAACCGGACCAGGCTCCACATGTCGACCTTCAACGGGAGGTGCTCATGTCGATCGGGGTCCACGTCGCCGGCTTTCCCACCAGGTAGGCGCTGTGCGCGGTAGCCACCCGGCGGCCGAAGGCCTTGGCCTGCTCCGCCTTGGGTCCGGCCCAGCCGTCGTCGATGGTGCCGTGGAACAACTCCAGCCACCGTGCGAAGTCTGCGGCGGTGAAGGGGCGGAGGGCGTGCACTCTCTGGTGGGAGCGCAGCGGGATGCCCCGGTAGCCGGGCATCGAGAGCAGGTTGCGGCACCAGAAGGCGGTGAGCTTGTCCATGTGATCCGACCAGTCGACATGGGCTACGTCGTTGAACACCGGGCCGAGCAGGTCGTCCTGGGCTATGTCGGTGTAGAAACGTCGGACCATCTCGGCGATCTCCTCCGGATCGTCGAGGTCGCGCCCCCGCCACCACGGAGAGTTACCCATGGGTCCTCCTCACTTGCTTCGCAGATTATCTAGTGAACGATAGAATAATAGCTGAACAGCGCGCCGGGGCGATGTCCCTGCGTCCCCGGCGCGGCCTGTTCCCCTACCCGCCGGCGACGGCGGGGGCGACCCGAGCGCCGGCGGCGGAGTGGGCGACCGTCTGGAGGCGCCGCCGCCGATCCGAGAGCGTCACCGCGGCGACGTTGCTGGCGGCGACGATGGCGATGCCGACCCACTCGTGGCCGGCGGGCACCTGCCCCAGCAGCACCAGCCCGGCGAGGGCGGCGAGTCCCGGCTGGGCGCTCATCACCACCCCGAACAACCTCGGGGAGACGGTCCGCAACACCACCAGGTCCACCGCATAGGGGATGACGGAGGAGAGGACGCCGGCGGCGACGGCGTACAGCAGCGGCGGTCCCCAGAGCCGGCCTTGGGCGATCAGCATGCCCAGCACGGGAAGGTAGGCGACGGCTGCGATGGTGGCGGCGATCGCCGGGGCCTGGAGCCCGGGGAGGCGCGCCCCGGCGACCCGGTTGAGGAGGATGTAGGCGGCCCAGCACACCGCCGAGAGGAGGCCGAACACGATGCCGAGCACATCACTCGACCCGTCCGGCAGCACCAGGACGTAGACGCCGATCCCGGCGGCGGCTGCGATGAGCAGGTCGGGTCGGGTCCGCGATCCGAGCAGGGCGATGGCGAGGGGGCCGAGGAATTCGAGGGTGATCGCCAGGCCCAGCCCCACCCGGTCGACGGTGAGGTAAACCATCAGGTTCATGGTGGCGAACACGGCGGCCAGCAGGAGCGTCGGCCACCACTGCGCCCATGTCATGCGCCGCACCGACGGTCGCGCCAGCGCCAGCAGCGCCACCGCCGCCACCAACTGGCGCACTGCCACTGCGCCCGCCGGCCCGATGGCGGGGAACGAGCGGGCTCCGAGGGCGGCGCCGATCTGGGTGCCGGTACCGCTCGCCAGCAGCACGGCCACTCCCCGGGTGGTGGACGGTTCGGGTTCATTCCCCATGCGGCAAGGATCCGGCAGCGGCACTCATTCGTCAAATGTCAAGTCTGCAACGGCTGATACGCTTAACGCATGAGTATTGAGATAGGCCGGCTCCGGGCTTTCGTCACGGTGGTGGACGAGGGGTCGTTCACCGACGCCGCCACGGTGCTGCATCTCTCCCAGGCGTCGGTGTCGCGGGCAGTCGCCTCACTGGAGCGGGCGGTCGGGGCCAAGGTGCTGCGGCGAACCACCCGGGAGATCGCCCTCACCGCCGCCGGGGCGCGCCTACTGGGGCCGGCACGGCGGATCCTTGCCGAGGCCGAGGCGATCCTCGCCGCGGCCCGCGAGGGCTCCGCCGACCTGCGCGTCGGTCACGCCTGGGGAGCCCTGGGACGGCACACCGTCGCACTGCAGCAACGCTGGGCCGAAGAGATCCCCGGTTCGGAACTGCTGTTCGTGCATTCGGAGACGCCGACGGCGGGACTCGCCGAACATCTGGTGGACGCAGCAGTGGTCAGGCGCCCGGCCGGCGACCACAGCCTCGCCACCGCACTGGTGGGCGTCGAACGCCGTTATGCCGCCCTCGCCGCCTCCGACCCGCTGGCGCGCCGCCGCAGCGTGTCCCTCAACGACTTCGCCGACCGCACCGTGGCGCTCGACGACCGGACCGGGACCACCACCCTCGACCTGTGGCCACCCGACATCGCGCCCGCCACCACCAGGGTGGTCCACGGCATGGAGGACTGGCTGGCGTTGATCGCCGCCGGCCAGGCGATCGGCATCACCGCCGAGGCGACCACCCACCTGCACCCGCGTCCCGGCCTGAGGTTCCGTCCGGTGCGCGATGCCGAGCCGGTCCCGGTGTGGCTCGCCTGGCGCGAGGACGATCCTCCGGAGAGGATCGACACACTGGTCCAGCTCGCTCGGGAGGCGTACGGGGAGACCCGGTCGCCGTAGCGCAGGGGACTCCGGTGGATCCGGTCGAAGGTCAGGAGGGAATGCGTCCGGGGCCGTAATGTTGGACCCCTGGTGAAACACATCGGATTCCTCTCCTTCGGTCACTGGACCCCTACGCCGACTTCGCAGACACGTACCGCCGCCGACTCGCTGCTCCAGTCCATCGAGTTGGCCGTCGCCGCCGAGGAACTGGGCGCCGACGGCGCCTATTTCCGCGTCCATCACTTCGCCCGCCAGCTCGGCTCACCGTTCCCGCTCCTCGCCGCCATCGGGGCGCGCACCAGCCGCATCGAGATCGGCACCGCGGTCATCGACATGCGCTACGAGAACCCGTTCTACATGG
>CAZOGW010000024.1:0-32135 GCA_964579415.1 uncultured Acidimicrobiaceae bacterium
CGAAGACCCCCTCCGTCCGATCGGCCTGCGGCAAGACCGCGGACACGATGAAGTCAGATCGCGCCAGGCGAGCCGATCGGACACCTCCCCCACCGAAGCGGCGGGGGAGAATGAAAACCAGCCAAGGGGCGGGGGAGGATGAAGACAGCCCAACGAAGCTGCGGGGAGACGACCCCCTCTCAGAAGAACACGTACGCGAACACCCAGCCGTGGGGCCCGGGTGACAGCACCGCCGTCCACTCGTAGTTGTCCCAGCCCTGGCGGCTCGAAGCCACCTCGCCCGTGCCGGCATCGATAAAGTCGTAGGGCCCCACCGACGTGGTGAAGGCCACGGCGACGCTCCCGTCGGCGAGTGAGAGCTCCAGGTCGGTGAGGTCCAGGTAGCTGAAGTGGACGGCCCGAGCGTCGTGGAACACCCACGGCGCGCCGCTCACGGCGAGGATCTCGTCACGCTCGCCGAGCCTGGAGAGGTATCCGGCGATGCGTGTCTCGGCGACGCTGCCGGGAGCGGTGTACACCTCGGCCCAGCGCGCATCGGGCGCTCCTTCGGTAGAGCCGATCCAGGAGTCGAGCACCATCATCGCCTCGAGCGCCACCAGGGGATCCCCATTGGTCAGATCGGGGACCGGTACCCCGGCCTCCTCGGCGCCGACCCCGAGCACGGCGACCGACACGTCGTCCACCAATTCCCGCAAGGCGTCCGGGTCGCCCACCATCGTCAGCCCTGCGGTCGTGGAGGTGGGAGCCGGCGTGGTCGTCGAGGTCGACGTGGTGGTCGTCGCCGGGGCAGCCGTGGTGGTGCTGGTGGTCGTGGTGGTCGCCGAGCCTCCGGTACACGCCGATGTCAGCGCCACGAAGGCGGCGAGCGACAGGCAACGTAGCTGGAGCCGGCGGTTGCGGGTCGGATGGTGAGACATCAGCCGCCACGGTACCTGTCGGGTCGAGGCGAAACGATGCGAACGGTGATCGCGTGTAGCTCGCCTTGCTCGGGGAGGCGACGGGCCACCTACCCGATCCGGCACTACCGTTCCCTCCATGGAGACCGCTGGTGTGCTGATGTCCCTCACCGCCGGGATGCCCGTCGTCTACGGCGGGGACCGAGTCGCTCATGTGAGCGAGGAGTTGGCGGCGGCGTTCCGTGCCGGCGACCGGCTGGTCGTGGTTCAGGCCACCGGGGACCTGCTGCACATCCCTGCTGCGGTGCAGCAGGTGGCGACACGGGCGGTCGATGCCGCCGGCGCCGCCTTCGGTGCGATGGGTTCGGTGACCGACGGGCAGATCACCGCCTTCTACGACGCCTTCGCCAGCCGCCTGGCCGACGACGACGTATTCGCCGCCATCGCCGCCGCCAACGAGGCCGATGCCGAGGCGGCAAGATTCAGGGGCCGCTCCACCACCCGGCTGGTCCTGTCCGGCAGGATGCGGGCCGACATGGTGGAGGGTCTACGCACCTGGCGGGACGCCCCCTCGGGGAGGGACGTCGTGGTGGACACCGTCACCCATGACGGGTGGACGGTAGAGCTGGTGCGGTCGGCGCTGGGGGTCGTCGGATTCGTCTTCGAAGGCCGTCCCAACGTCTTCGCCGACGCCACCGGCGTGCTCCGTGGCGGCAACACCGTCGTGTTCCGCATCGGCTCGGACGCCCTGGGCACCGCCGAAGCGATCGTGGAGCACGCCCTGGCGCCGGCATTGGCCGGGGCCGGGCTGCCCGCCGGTGCCGTGTCGCTGGTCGCCAGCCCGGAGCGTTCCGCCGGCCACGCCCTGTTCTCCGACAGCCGCCTGGCGCTGGCCGTCGCCCGCGGCTCGGGGCCGGCGGTCGCTCAGCTCGGCGCCGTTGCCCGCCAGGCCGGGATCCCGGTGAGCCTGCACGGCACCGGCGGCGCCTGGATCGTCACCGGCGAGACCGCTGACGCCGATGCCTTCTCCGCTGCCGTTCTCCACTCCCTCGACCGCAAGGTGTGCAACACGCTCAACACCTGCTGCATCCTCGAAGCCGACGCCGCCGAGTTGGTACCGGTGTTCCTCGATGCCCTCGACCGGGCCGGGCAGCGCCGCGGCGCCACCGCCAAGCTGCATGCCACCGAGGCGGCCGCACCGTACGTCCCGGGCCACTGGTACGAGAGTGCCGCCATCGCCCGCGCCGGCGGGCCGGTCACCGAGCCCCGCACCGAGGCCATCGGCGCCGATCGGCTCGGTGAGGAGTGGGAGTGGGAGGAGAGCCCCGAGGTCACCCTGCACCTGGTACCCGATGTCGCCACCGCGGTGCGACTCTTCAACGAGCAGAGCCCCCGCTTCGCCGCCAGCCTCATCGGCGACGACCCCGCCGAGCACGAGCGGTTCTTCGCCGCCATCGACGCACCCTTCGTCGGCAACGGTTTCACCCGGTGGGTCGACGGCCAGTACGCCCTCGACAAACCCGAACTTGGCCTTTCCAACTGGCAGGGAGGCCGCCTCATGGGTCGGGGCGGGATCCTCAGCGGCGACTCGGTCTACACCATCCGCTACCGCGTGCGGCAGACCGACCCCGATCAAGGGCGCTGAACCCGACCCGACAAGGCCCTCGCAAGTCCGACAAGACGAATGTGGAGGGGTGCTCTAGGGTGTGTAGAGCGTCGCTGGAAATTTCGTATACCAGCGCCTGACAGCAGCCGGAAAGGCGGTTGGGCGTGGCCGGGACGGAAGCGGTCTCCGCGTGAGGTCCGCTGCCGTCACGTGCCGGACCTACCGCCCTGCGGCAAGGAGTGTGTACGTGAGCACCATGCAACCCCCCAGCGGTGTGCCCCACGACGGCGAACACGCCGCCATCGACGATGACGCCGGATGCGGCGTCTGTGGCGGCCTGTTCGCCACCCTCCCCGAAGAGGCCGAAGCCCGCGGCATGGGACGGCGAAAGTTCCTCAAGGGCATGGCGGGTGCCGCGGCCGCCGTCGGAGCCGCCTCGGCGTTCCCGGCCCGGGCTCTCGCCGACACCGGCGACACGTCGGACGTGGCCCGGCTCCAGCAGGCCGGCACTCTCGTCCTCGAACCGAGTTGGACGCTGGCCTATGTCAACGACGACGTCCAACTGCTGCGCGACCACTCGGTGGTCGTCAGCGGGGGACTGATCGCCGAGATCGTCCCCGGGCGCATCCGTGGCAGCAACACCCGCATCCCCATGGACGGCCAGCTGCTCATCCCTGGCATGATCTCGGGCCACACGCACGTGGCCATGGCCACCCCGACCCGGGGCATCATCGAGAGCGGCCGCAATTTCGGCATCCCCGCCCTCCAGATGTTCAACCTCAGTGACGACGACATGGACGCGCTCAACGCGTACAACACGGCAGAGCTCCTGCGGTCCGGTTGCACCACCCATGTGGCGCAGGAACTCGACCTGCGCCAGGTCAAGTCGTACGTGAAGGTCGCCCGTGACTGGGCGGTGCGGGCCTACCCGGGCGGGATGGTCCCCAACTTCAAAACCGTGGTCGACATCCGGGGGCGCACCAACGACGACGTGTTGTTCAACTCGGTGCCGGGGACGCTGGCCGAGATCCAGGCGAATCTCGATTACGGCCTGACCATCAACGGCGCCGAAGGGGGGCGCATCCTGCCTCAGATAGCACCGCAGGGTCCCGAGACGGGCACTCCAGAAACGATGCGGGCTGCCTATGAGGCGGCGGTCCAGCTCGGCAACGGTATCCACACTCATCTGTCCACCACCGCACCCGACGTCAACCACATCAAGCGGCTTTGGGGCAAGTCCCCGGTCGAGTGGATTGACGAGTTCGGCTGGTACGACGTACCGCTCATGGCGGCGCACATGAGCGCGTGGGAGGGACCATCCGACGCCGCCTTCCTGGCGGACAAGCCGAACTTCCGCCACGTCTTCTGCCCATCGGGTGCGGGAGTCGGCGGCGGAAACGAGTCCTCGAACCCGTACATCGACATGCTCGGCCTGGGGCTTCCCACCTCGGTCGGTCTCGACTCGCACTCCAGTGACCTGCTGGAACAGGCCAAGATGTCGGTGCTGTACGGTCGCGTCCGCTACGCCCTCTTCAACGCCACCAGTCCGCTGCCCTTGAAGCGGCCGACGGTGTGGGACATGATCAAGTCGGTGACGCTCTACCCCGCCCAAGGCCTGCATCGCGACGACCTGGGCCGCATCGCCGTCGGGGCCAAGGCCGACCTGACGTCGATCGACGTCTCCCGGTTCCTCGTTGGTGTCGGCGCCACCCCGCCCGAGCCACTCAACAACCTGCTGTACTCCAGCGGCCTGAACGTCCTCAACGTGATGACCGAGGGTGTCATACAGGTCCGCCACGGGAATCTGGTCGTCGACGACGAACGCCGCATCATCGAGCGCGGCGGCGCCGCGGTGAAGAAGGTCTGGGCAGAGCTGGAGCGGATCGGCTGGTTCACTCCCACGCCACGGTGACCTGAACCGCAGCCGAGGTCTCCTCGAGTCCGGCCGGCCCCGCCTCTCCCACCGAAGGGGCGGGGCCGGTCGCGTGACGGTCCTCAGGGCGAGGCATGCCGTCGCCGAGTACCGGTGGCGGGACGGTTCCGGCGGTACGAAACGGGGGTGGCTATGAGGGGCGGGAACCGATGAACGGCACGAAGTGGACCTTCGGCATCTCCGGGGTGATGTTCATCATCGTCGGTGCCGCCGCCATCGTGTGGGCGGTACAGGCGGGCGACAACCCGGCCCGGTGGGGTCTCGGGATCGGCATCGGGTCGTTCGTCATCGTGGGCATCGTATTCCTCTTCGTCGCCCGCTACACGGGCGGGCTCGACACCGGGCCGGTGCTGGCGAATGGCATCCCCGGTACGGCGGAGGTGCTCGGTGTCTCCGACACCGGCGTCGCGATCCACAACCTCAACGCCGTGTTCAAGGTGAGGGCGCTGGTGACCATCCCCGCCCGGGCGCCCTACGAGACCGAGTTCCGTGTCGTCGTCAACCGCACGAGGCCAATGACCCCCTGGTCCACATCGCCTTCAGCTACCTCGGCCCTGCCGGGGAGACGCTGCACACCCAGGCCATCATCCGGATCCCCGACGGTAAGGGCGCCCGCATGAGTCCCGGTACCAAGTTGCCGGTGCGCTACCTCCCCGACGAGCCGACAGTGGCCACCATCGACTGGGAAGGCACCTGAGCCGCCGCCCTCCCGAATCGGCTCACCAGGGAGGTGCCAGAATGCGGGGATGGCTTGGTCTTCCGCCGCCGAGGCCGCTGCTGCATTGCGGGACGTCGGGTACCTCTCCGACCACGCCACCGCCCAGGTGGTGTTTCTCGCCGCGCGACTCGACAAGCCGATCCTGGCCGAAGGTCCGGCCGGGGTAGGGAAGACGGCGCTGGCGCTGGCGGTTGCCGCCGCCACCGGGAGGCGTCTCATCCGCCTCCAGTGTTATGAGGGCCTCGACGAGGCCAAGGCCCTCTACGAGTGGAACTACCACAAGCAGCTCCTCCGCATCCAGACCGACGAGGGGCGTCGCTGGGACGAGATGGAGGGCGACATCTTCACCGAGGACTTCCTCCTCGCCCGGCCGCTGCTGGAGGCGATCCGCAGCCCAGAGCCGGTAGTGCTGCTCGTCGACGAGGTGGATCGGGTGGAGGTGGAGACCGAGGCGCTGCTGCTGGAGGTGCTCGACGCCTTCCAGGTGACCATCCCAGAGCTGGGGACCGTCAGAGCTGCCACCAAGCCGCTGGTGGTGCTCACCTCCAACAACACCCGCGAGCTCTCCGAGGCGTTGAAGCGGCGCTGCCTGTTCCTCCACATCGACTACCCCACGGTGGAGCGGGAGCGGCAGATCCTCCTGGAGCGGGTCAACGGTCTCTCCGAGCATCTCGCCGGGCGCATCGCCGAGGTGGTGCATTCCATCCGCCGGGTGCCGGTGCGCAAGGCGCCGTCGGTGAGCGAGTCGATCGACTGGGCGCGCACCCTGCTCGCCCTCCAGGCCGACGACGTCGGCGCCGAGGTCACCGCCGGCACATTGAACGTGCTGCTCAAGTACCAGTCCGACATCGATCGGGTGACCCGGGAGCTGGAGCTGGCGCCCGGGGCCGGTTGACGTGCTTACCGCCCTCACCGACTTCGCCGCCGAGCTGAGGGCTGCCGGTATCCCGGTGTCGATGGTCGAGGTGATGGACGCCGCCGCCGCGCTCAGCCACACCGACATCGCCCAGCGGGAGGCGGTGCGGGAATCGCTCGCCGCCACCATGGTCAAGCACGCCCGGCACCGCAGGGCCTTCGACGCCGCCTTCGACGTGTTCTTCGGGCGGGTGGCGTCTGCTGCGCCGGTGGAGGAGGGCGTGCGGGGCGAAGGCGACCGAGTCGCCGTTGCTCCCGGGGACGTGGAGGACATGGTGGCGGCGATGGTGGAGGCGCTGCGGGGCGGCGACCACGCCGGGCTTCGGGAGCTGGTGAGGGAGGCTGTGGAGCGGCTCTCCGGGTTCCAGCCGGGAAGGCCGGTGGGTGGCCGCTACTACCTGTACCGGGTCATGAACCGACTCGACGCCGGGAGCCTGCGCGACCTGCTGGGCGCCGCCCTCGGCGGGGGAGAGGCACCCGCGGAGGACGCATTCGGCGAGCGGCTGCGCAGGGACCGGGCCGAGGACCTGTTGGAGCTGCTGCGCTCGGAGGTGAGCGACGAGATCCTGCGGCGACTGGTGGAGGACCGTGGCGTCGAGGCGGTGGCGGAAACGGTGCGGGTGCCGCTGGTGGAGGACCTCGATCTGATGCACGCCAGCTCCGAGGAGCTCGCCGACATCTCGGCCCGGATCGAGCCGCTGGCCCGCAAGCTCGCCTCCAGGTTGGCGGCACGGCGCCGCCAGGGCCGCCGCGGCCGGCTCGACGTGCGGCGCACCATCCGCCGCTCCCTCAGCCACGGCGGGGTGTTGCTCGACCCCCGCTGGCGGCCCCGCCGGGTGTCCCGGCCCGAGATCGTGTTGCTGTGCGACGTGTCCGGGTCGATGGCCACCTTCGCCCGCTTCACCATGCAGCTCACCTACGCCATCGGCCACGCCTTCTCCAACGTGCGCGCCTTCGCCTTCGTCGACGGTGTCGACGACGTCACCCCCTTCTTCGGTCCCGGCACCGACTTCGACGAGGCGATGACCCGCATGTCCTCCGAGGCGCGGGTGGTGCGTACCGAGGGCCACAGCGACTACGGGTCGGCGCTGTCGCTGTTCGCCGACCGCTATCCCGACGCGGTGACCCCCCGCACCACCGTCATCGTCACCGGTGATGCCCGCAACAACTACCGGGCCAGCGGCGTCGAATACCTCACCGCCATCGCCCGCCGCGCCCGGGCGCTGCACTGGCTCAACCCGGAGTCGGCACGCTACTGGGACATCGGCGACTCGATCATGTCGGTGTACCGGCCGGTCTGCGATGCCGTCCACGAGGTTCGAACCTTGCGCCAGCTCGAGGAGTTCGTGGAAGAGGTGGCGCTCCCGGCGAGGTCGGCTCGGCCCGTCCTGGTGGGGATACCCGAGCCGGAGCCGGCACCGCCCACCGACGCCTGGTGAGGGGACTTCACCGCGTCGTACCCATCCTGTAGGGTGTCGTCCTGGTTGACGGCGGGGACGAGGTATGCCGATGCGTGCTCTTGCCTTGTCGCTGCTGATGAGCCTGCTCCCGTTCCCGGCGGGGGAGGACACGGACTGCGCCGGGATGCTGCCGCCGGTGATGGGCGCCGTGGTCGGCTGGTTCGCTCCCATCGGCGACTACGGCGGGCACTGGGGTGTCGACTTCGCCGTACCTTCCGGCACCTCCGTCGCCGCCGCCTCCCCGGGGCGGGTGACGTTTGCCGGATCGGTGGCGGGCCGCCTCTCGGTGACCCTCGACCACGGCGGGGGGGTGCGTACCTCGGTGTCGTACCTCTCGGCGATCACCGTCACCCCGGGCGCCACCGTGGCCGCCGGGGAGCGCATCGCCGCTTCCGGCGAGGGTCACGGCACCCCGGCGGTGCACTTCTCGGTCCGCCTCGGCGACAGCTACCTCGACCCCCTTGCATGGCTGGGCTGCCACCCGCCCGGACCCGGGTTGCGTCTCGTCCCTCTCGGTGACGTGCCCGGCACCTATGCTGGCTCGGGTGCGACGCGGAATCCTCGGCGGCACGTTCGACCCGCCTCACATCGCCCACCTCTTCGCCGGGGAGGCCGCCTACGGCGACCTCGGTCTCGACGTGGTCAGCTTTATCCCCACCGGCGCCCCGTGGCAGAAGGCCGGAAGCGACGTCTCCGCAGCCGTGCACCGCCAGCGCATGACCGAACTGGCCATCGAAGGCGTCCCCTACTTCGAGGTGGACGACCGCGAGGTGCGCCGCGACGGCTGGACCTACACCGCCGACACCCTGGAGACCTTCGGCCCCGACGAGGACATCACGCTGATCCTTGGCTCCGACGCCGCGTTGGGCCTCCCGACATGGCAGCGGTCCTCCGACGTGCTGGCCCGCGTCCACATCGCCGTGCTGCGCCGCCCCGGGTACGACGACTCGGCCGTGGCCGCCGTGCTCGAACGGACTTCACACGAGTTCCTCGACGCACCCGCCGTCGACGTGTCGGCCACCACCATCCGCCGCCGCGTCAGCTCCGGGCGGAGCGTCCGCTTCATCGTCCCCGACCCGGTCCGCGTCTACATCGCGGATCACGGCCTGTACCGGTGAGACGCCCCGACTACAGCCAGTTCGCCCTTGCGGCTACAATCCCCGATCACCAGCGTCGCAGGAAGGTGTGACTATCAGCGCCGATCCGACAGCCATCACCGCTGCCGAAGCCGCTGCCGCCGCGATCGCATCGAAGAAGGGCCATTCCATCGCCCTTCTGGATGTCTCCGAACTCGTCGTACTGACCGACGTGTTCGTCATCGCCACCGGCACGTCGAACCGGCATGTCAAGACCCTCGTCGAGGAGGTCGAGTTCCAACTCAAGACCCAGCACTCCCGGCGGCCGCTCCGCCGCGAGGGCGAGGATCACTTGAAGTGGGTCCTCGTCGACTTCGGCGACTTCGTCGTGCACGTCTTCGACGAAGAGACCCGGGACTACTACGACCTGGAGCGCCTCTGGGCCGATGCCCCGCGCCTGGCGTTCGAGCCCGTGGCCGCCGAGGCGTAGGGACCGGCACGCGGCAAGGCCGCGCCCTCGGGCGCGGCCATCGCCACCTGCCGGCTCAGCAGCTCTGCCGGGACTCGGCGGAGCAGGTGTCGTTGCCCAACCCGCCCTCGGCCCGATCGAAGCCCTTCCCGCCCGTGAGCACGTCGTTCCCGGCGTCGCCCTCCAGCTTGTCGTTGCCCTGGTTGCCCCAGAGACGGTCGTTGCCGGAGCCGCCCTCCATGTCGTCGGTGCCCTTGCCGCCGTACAACCTGTCGCTGCCGCTGTCGCCCTCGATCTTGTCCGCACCTGCCCCGCCGTAGATGACGTCGTTTCCGGAGTCGCCCTCGAGGTCGTCGTTGCCGGGTCCGCCGCAGATGGTGTCATTGCCGCCCTTGCCCTCGATCTCATCGTTGCCGGCGAGGCCGAGGATCACGTCGTTTCCCGATGTGCCTTCGATCTCGTCGTTTCCCGGCGTGCCGATGATGGTGGCCGTCTTGCCGCCACACTTGGCTCCCGCTGCGTTGACGACAGGTGTCGCCAGGGCGAACAAGAGGACGGCGAGCAAGGCGCCGATACCCCATCTGCGGGCGTGCCGCGCCGTCATGGTTGACATGTGTGCTCCTTCCCGGAGATCGTCTCGATTGGTCCGGCAATTGATATCTCCTCGCCGGCTAACGGCGCGCTAACCGTCCGATAACGCTTGGCGCGCCGCCGGGCGGTGTGTGTCAGGAGGTGACGGCCCGGGCGAGAACGGCGTCGATCATCGGCTCTGTGAGCCTGCCGGTGAACGTGTTCTGCTGGCTGGGGTGGTAGCAACCGATGAGCCGGATGGGTCCTGTGGGACCGTCGAAGTCGACCTCGACGCCGTGGCCGAAGCGAGGTCGCGGCCGGGGCATGGCGATACCGTTGCGTTCCAGCGTTCCCAGCGTCGCCGACCAGGCGAAGGACCCCAACGCCACCACTACCCGCACCGTGGGCAACACCAACGCCGTCTCGCTATCGAGCCAGGCCGCACATGTGTCCCTCTCGGTGGGCGTGGGCTTGTTCGCCGGCGGCGCGCAGCGCACCGGGGCGAGGATGCGTGTGCCGATCAGGCGCTGGCCGTCACCGGCGTGGTGAGATGTCGCTTTCCCGGCGAGCCCTGCTCGGTGGAGGGCGGCGAAGATCCAGTCGCCGCTGCGATCGCCGGTGAACACCCTCCCGGTGCGGTTGCCGCCGTGCGCCGCCGGCGCCAGGCCGACCACCAGGATGCGAGGTTCGGGGTCACCCCAACCCGGGACGGGCCGGCCCCAGTAGGGCTGGTCGGCGAACGCCGCCCGCTTGGTGACGGCGACCTCCTCCCTCCACGCCACCAGCCGGGGACAGGCACGGCACACCGAGGAGAGGGCGTCGATCCCTTCGAGCGTCGCATCCCGGGCCAGGCGCCGCACCGCGGCAGCGGTGGAGGCCACCGGAGTCGACGGTGACGCGGGGTCGCCGGGCCATCCCGAACCGGGAGCCACCGGGCTGGCGAAGCTGCCGCCGGTGACCGGGTGGGGGAGCGGGTGGGCGTTCACGACGGCGGACGTTAGATCCATCGACCCTCAGGTCTGAACGGCGCCCTCCTCGGCGGCAGGTCCGAGGGTCCCGAACGCGGTCGGGCAGAACCCGTGCCTGCGTGAGCCTGATACAATGCCGGTCGATCAGGCGATCCCGCGGGGCTGTAGCTCAGTTGGCAGAGCGCTTGCATGGCATGCAAGAGGTCAGGGGTTCAATTCCCCTCAGCTCCACCCCCGAAACCCGTTGCTCAGCAACGGGTTTCGCTGTTCACGGAACCGGTCGTCCAGCGCCGTGAGAGCGCCGGGTAGCCATTGGCGTGTCTGCTGATCGGTGGGCGTGGTGGCGATCGCCCATGGTGCGATGCAGACGACCAAGGACCTTGACTGTCTGATGAGACGGACATGGAGCATCTGGAGCGGCTCGCCGACGCGATGCGTGAGTTGGGAGCCCGGCTCGGACGCGTTCAGGCGGTGCTGCCCGTGCCCGGCGCCGGCGGACCGGCGGCGGTGTCGGTGTCGGTGATCGGCTGCTGAGCCGCCAGGGCCGCAGCGGCAGCCTGCTGGGCGAAGGCCTGTTGGACGGCCAACTGTTGGGCGGCGGCGTACTCGCGGGCGGCGGAGTCCTGGGCTGCGGCCCTGAGAGCGGCGATGCGCCGCTGGCGATCGTCGAGTTGACGGCCCAGCCACAGCAGCAGGGTATGGATGAGCATGGCGATCACTAGGTAGACGATGGCGGCGAACAGCAACGAGAGGTCGAGTACGGACTCGCCGGTCAGCTCCGCCGTCGGGAAGATGCCTCGGAACGGGTCCATGGAGCGGTCGGCGCTGCGATAGACCCAGGCGGCAAAGCCCGCCTCCGGGTTGGCTCCCGCCAACCGGAGGAAGAAGGCGAGCAGCAGCATGATGACGTCCACCACCACCACCACGTAGACGATCCACGTCACCACCCGGGTGCCCTTGAGGATGAACGGCGCCGGGGACTCCTCCTCGGCTCTCGCCCGGCGCTCGTATTCTTCCGACGGCCGCACTGTCACCAACCCAGCCTACCCGACCGGAGCCTTCGCCGCCGTCTTCGAGGACGAACACCGGTCGCCTTCTCATGCGGCCGCGGCTATCCGCTCGATCATCTCCACCAGGTTGGCTTCGTCGGTGGCGAAGTTGAAGCGGATGTGTCCCGCGCCGCCCGGCCCGTAGAGGGAGCCTTCCGACGTCGCCACCCGGGCGTGCTGTTCGAGGTGCGCTGCCGGCTGGTCCCAGCCGTATCGGCTCATGTCGATCCAAGCCAGGTAGGTGGCTGCCGGGAGAGCGAGCCGGGCATCGGGGAGGAGGTCGTGCACCAGCCGTCCCAGCAGCCGGCGGTTGGCGTCGAGCCGGGCGACGATCCCGTCGAGCCAGGGGACACCTCCGGAGTAGGCGGCGGCAGTGGCGAGGAGCCCGAAGGTGCCGACCCCGACCTTGTCGGGTGTGAAATAGTCAGACCACACCTCGGCGTCGGCGTCGCTGGTGAGCACCACCTGGGCCGCCTTCAATCCGGGGATGTTCCACGCCTTCGACGCCGCGGTGACGGTGACCACGGTGTCCGGGTCGAGCGAGGCGGCCACCACATGATCCGCACCCGGGTAGGTCAACGGTGAGTGCACCTCGTCGGCGATGACCCGCCCACCGTGTGAAGCGGCGACCGCGACGACCTGGTCCACCTCCGCGGCGGACAGGCTCCTTCCCACCGGATTCCAGGGATTGCACAGGACCACGGCGCCGGCGCCGACGGCGAACGCCCGGTCGATCCCCTCCACGTCGAGGCGCCACACGCCTTCGGCATCGACCCTTGCCGGCACCCCGATCATCTCCCGGCCGGCCCGCTCCACCATCGAGAAGAACGGGTAGTACACCGGGGTCGGGATGATCACCGCCGACCCCGCCACCGTCAGATGCACCACCGCCCGGCGCAGCCCCTCGATGACATCGGGGGCGTGGAAGACGCGGTCCGCCTCGACGTACCACCCGTGCCGCTGCGACCAGAACCTGATGCCGGAGCTTGCCACGGCATCAAGAGCCTCCGGATAGGGGTATCCGGTGTTGCCGCTCGCCACGGCCCGATGCAGCGCCTCCTCGATGGGCGGCGCAAGACCGAAGTCCATCTCCGCCACCCACGCCGGGAGGACATCGGGCGCGAACGAGTTCCACTTGAGCCCCGGAGGCCGGCTGGTCATGGTGCGACGATAGGACGTCTGCCGGCGCATCCCGGCACCGCCGGCCGTCCTGGGTGAGAGGGCGTCTGAGACGGACGACAGCCCGGGCCGGGGGCCGCATACACGGTGACCCTGGCCCGGGCTGTCCTCTCGAACCCGATGTGGCGGTTAGGCCAGTGCCTTCGCCTTCAGCTTGTCGAACTCGTCCTGGTTGATGGCGCCGTTGTCGAGAAGCTGCTTGGCCTTCTCGATCTGGCCGGCGACATCGCCTCCGCCTCCGCCGGACACGCTCCTGACGTACTCGGCCGTCAGCTCCTGCTGGTGCTGCACCGCGGCCACGCTCCTATCCGCCATGCCACCGCCGCGCGCGATCAGGTAGACGAAGGTGCCCAGGAACGGCAGGAAGATCAGCACGATTGCCCAGACGGTCTTGGCGACGCCACCGAGGTCTCTGCTGCGGATGAGGTCGGTGATGATGCTGAAGAGCAGCATGAAGAACGCGACCCAGAGGAAGATCGCCAGGAAGAACCAGACGACGTCCCAGATGGAATCCCAACTCATAAGCCAACTCCTTGTTGTGTATGGGGGATGATGTCCGGTGGAACGGTAACACCTGGCGACCCGGCCCCCCGGCAACGTTCCCGGCGGCGCCGCCACCCGGTCCTCACCCGGCCGCCAGCCGGCGCGCCGCGGCGTTGTGCCGCTCGATCAGCGCCCCAGCCTCGACCGTCACCAGTTCGCCGTCACTGACCACCGGCCGGCCGTGGACATAGGTGTGGTCGACACGGTCCGGGGCGCACAGCAGGAGCGCCGCCACCGGGTCGTGGAGCCCGCCGGCGTAACCGATGCGGTCCAGCGACACCGCAGTGAAATCGCAGCACTTGCCCGGCTGCAGCGACCCGATGTCGTCCCGGCCCAGCACCTGAGCCGAGCCCAGCGTCGCCATCTCCAGCGCCCGGCGTGCCGGCAACAGCGGCCCGCCCCGGAGCGCCGGCGACGCCGCCAGCCGGGCCAGCAGCAGCGCCTGGCGTACCTCGGCCAGCATGTGGCTGCCGTCGTTGCTGGCCGACCCGTCGACGCCGATGCCCACCGGGACGCCGGCGGCCAGGTAGCGGGCGACCGGCGCGATGCCGGAGGCGAGCCGCATGTTGGAGGTGGGGCAGTGGGCCACCCCGGTGCCGGTGGCGCCCATGGCGGCGATCTCGGCGTCATCGACGAACACGGCGTGGGCGTACCACACGTCGGGGCCGGCCCACCCCAGTTCCTCCATCAGCCCCACCGGGCGCACCCCGAACCGGGCGACGCAGAACTCCTCCTCGTCGAGGGTCTCGGCGACATGGGTGTGCAGGGTGAGGCCTCGATCCCGTGCCAGTTCGGCGGACTGGCGCATCAGGTCGGCGGAGACGGAGAACGGCGAGCACGGCGCCACCACCACCCGGGTCATGGCTCCCGGGGCTGCGTCGTGGAAGGCGTCGGCGACCCGTAGCGTGTCGGCGAGGATGGCGTCCTCGGACTCCACCACCGAATCGGGCGGCAGGCCGCCGGCGGACTCGCCCAGTGACATCGACCCACGGGAGGCGTGGAGTCGCAGGCCCACCTCGGCGGCGGCGGCGATCTCGTCGTCGAGGCGCGCCCCGTTGGGGAACAGGTAGAGGTGGTCGGCGGCGGTGGTGCACCCGCTCAGCGCCAGCTCGGCAAGGGCCGTCTGTGTCGACACGAACACGTCGTCGGCGGTGAGCCGGGCCCACACCGGGTAGAGGCGGCGCAGCCAGTCGAACAACCCGACGTCCTGGGCACCGGGGAGGGCACGGGTCAGCGTCTGGTAGAAGTGGTGGTGGGTGTTGACCAGGCCGGGGACGACCACGTGGCCGGTGAGGTCGAGCAGTTCGTCGGCCTCGGTGGGTAGCTCGCCGGCGGTCCCCACCTGGCGGATGACACCGTCGACGGCGTACAGCCCCCCGCCGGGGATCTCGCTGCGCTCACCGTCCATGGTGACCAGGACGGTGGCGTTGCGGACGAGGAGCGACGACACCCGGGGGAGGCTAACGCCCCGGGCCGGGTCGCCGCGGGGTTAGCCGGCGGCGAGTCGGCGCAGCGGGGGAACTTGGGTGGGCGGCTGCCTGCGGGCGGGCAGGGAGGCGAGCAGATCTGCGGTGACGGCGCTGATGCGCGTCACGGCGTCCTCGAACGCCTCCTCGGTGGCGGGCGACGTCTTCTGCACCCCGCTCACCTTGCGCACGTACTGGCGCGCCGCCGCCTCGATCTCCTCGGTTGTCGCCTCGGGCTCCAGGCCCCTGAGCACGGTGATGTTGCGGCACATGCCGGCCAGCCTACCGGCTCCCTCCGGTTCCTCTCCCGGCACCTGACGGGGTGGTGGGAACCAGAAAATCCAGTGACATGCAAGAAATGTGCACTTTCGGCATACATCCGTCCAGCGGAGCTTCTAGGGTGCGAAGTCCCGCCTCCCGGGGGGCTCCGACCTGAGGTCGGCCGCCGGGACGGTGGGAAGACCCGATGCATACGGGAAAAGGAGGGTGCATCGATGTCAGATACCAGCTCCAAGGGCGCGCCGGAGCGCTCGGGCAAGGGCGGTGGGATCACCCGCCGCCAGCTTCTCAAGACAGGTGCGGTTGCCGGAGTCGCCGGTGTGGTCGCCGGTCCGGCGGGGGTCGCCGCAGCCGTCGTCCAGGAACCGGCTCCGGATGGGCCGCCGGACCTCATCCTGACCAACGGCAAGATCCACACCATGGACGGGAGCGGCACGGTGCTGTCGTCGGTGGCGATCACCGGCGGTAAGTTCGTCGCCATCGACCGGCCCGGACGTGGCGGCCCGCAGACCCGCAGCATCAACCTGCGCGGTCGCACCGTCATCCCCGGGATCACCGAGCCGCACGTCCATATCGTCAGCCTGGCCAACCGGCCCGGATACCACACGCCGATCGAGACAACCGCGTCCATCGCCGAGGTGCAGGAGAAGCTCGCCGACCGCCGGCCAGGCGTCCCCGAGGGCCAGTGGATCACATCCATGGGCGGGTGGCACCAGAACCAGTGGGCCGAGCGTCGCTTCCCGACCCGCGCCGAACTCGACGAGGCGGTGCCCGACCGGCCCGTGCTTCTCTGGCTCCAGTTCACCGGTCCCGCCATCGTGAACTCGGCGGGGAAGGCGATCTTCGACGCCGTCGACGCCGGTGACCTGCCCCACCCCGACGCGGTCAAGATCAACGTTGCCGACAACGGTGTGATTGCCGGCGGCGTCTTCGGTATCTCACCGTCCACCACGGCGCTGTTCCTGCTGCGCACCTGGCAGACCTACGAGGACAAGATCCGCAGCACCCGGGACGCCATGGACCTCTCGGCGAAGGTCGGGGTGACGGCGCTCCTCGACGACGTTCTGTTCCCCACCCCGGGGCCGCTCCATCCGTCGCAGATCCTGTCCAACCTGGACCACTACCGCATGTACGACTCCTGGCTCGACCTGCACCGTCAGGGCGAGACCATCGTCCGCATGCAGATCAACTTCCTCCACAACCAGGGCAACATCCCGGCCCTCGGGGGCCTGGAGAACCAGCTCCCCGAGCTCAAGGAGCGGCTGCGTAACCAGTTCCAGTTCTTCGGGGACGACATCCTCCGCACCGGCTCCATCGGGGAGTGGGCGGCGCCCATAGGCGCCGGAGCCGTGTGGCAGGAAGCGCAGCGCCTCGTCGCCCAGGCACAGTGGCGCAACGAGAACAGCGTGGGAAGCCTGGCCCAGCTCGAGCAGGTGGTCGTCGCCTACGAGCAGATGGAGGCCCAGTTCGGCATCTCCCATCTGCGCTGGATGGTCCACCACGTCCCGTTCCTCAACACCAACCAGCTCGACCGGCTCCACGCCATCGGCTGTGCCGTCCAAGCAGCCGGCTACCGCTGGGTCACCGGTACCGGATCGGGTGTGGGTGCGCCGTTCCGCACCATCTACGACCATCCCATCAAGATGGGTCTGCACGGCGACGGTGTCCATATCGCGCCGCTGAGCCCGTTCCCGCACCTGCGGTACGCCACCACGGGGCTGAACTCGTTCGGCGACCAGATCAACGCCGGGCAGCAGCTCACACGCCAGGAGGCGATGGGGCTGTTCACCCGGGAGAACCCCTGGTTCCTCAAGATGGAGGACCAGATCGGGACGATCGAGGTGGGCAAGCTCGCCGACCTGGCCGTGCTGTCCAAAGACTTCTTCACCGTCCCCGACGCCGAGCTCGACAAGATCGAGTCGGTGCTCACCATCGTCGACGGCAAGGTCGTCTACGACGCCGGCGTCGTCAAGGGTTGATGTAGGTCTCATCACGGGAGAGAGCGGTCGGAGAGGTGGGTGCGACCCTGGTCGCACCCACCTCTTCGCGCCGCGCCGGCGACACGGTGAGGACCCGAGCAGCCTCCGATGCCGGCGACGTCTTCCGGTGGGGTGCGGAAGCGGGGCCAAACGAACAACCGCCCAGTGACCCGAAGGCCGCTGGGCGGTGTGTTCAGAGGCAGCGAACCGCCTCTATTGATCAAGGTAACACGGATGCGTGATGCCGCCACCCGGATCGGCTGGTTGGATTTCGCGTTGCGCGGATAGTTTTCGCGGGCGCTACGCCTGCCGCTCGAGGGCGCTACGCACCGTGTCCGGGACGGGAGCCGCTTCGGGGAGCCGGATCGGGGTGATGGAGACCACATCGTCGTGGGCGGCGTCGACGTCGGTGCCCTCCATGGCGTCGAATGCGATCATGCCGCTGTAGGTGTGGACGAAGGTGTCCGGGTCGCCGTCGGCTCGGAAGAGTTGGTCGTAGCCGGTACGGGCGATGGAGGTAAGGCGCCGCTCGGTGGACCCGGTGGCGTGGAACGGCACGTTCACGTTGACCACGTCGGCGATCTCGAGGATCCCGGAGGCGGCGATCTCGTCGGTGAGGGCGGCGCACAGCTCGGCGATGCGCTCCCAGTGGGGAACCGCCTCGGCGGTCTCCACCCACTCCCTCCAGGTGGCCCATTCCCCGGTGGTGCCGGTGGAGAAGGCGATGGCGTCGATGCCGCTCACCCAGCCTTCGACGGCGGCGCCCACCGTTCCCGACGACATGAGGAACCCGGCGCCGTGGTTGTAGCCCAGGTTGATGCCGCTGACCACCAGCGACGGCGGCTCGTCGGCGATGGCGTGGATGCCGATCTGTACCGTGTCCGCCGGGTAGCCGTCGGTGGTCCAGGCGTCGATGCCGCCAAGCTCGACCCGGGCCACGGTGATCGGCTCGTAGCGGGTGATGGCCTTGCCCACCCAGCTCCGCTCCCGGTCCGGCACGGCCACCCGCACCTGGCGGCGAGCCATCAGCGCTCGGGCGAACGGCACCAGAGCGGGGCTGTGCTGCCCGTCGTCGTTGGCGAGGAGTGTCCAGCTCACGGCGGTCAGCCTAAAGGTGTCCCGGGTGCTGCCTGCGCCGGGTTCTCCCTGCCCATGATGAGGTAGTCGATGGTGGTGCGTTCGAAGCGGAAGCCTTCCGCTATCACCTGCCAGCCGCTGCTGCGATAGAGCCCCAGCCCGGCGGTGGGGGCGTCGAGGGTGGTCAGCACCGAGCGGGGGTGGGCGTGCGCCGCCATCAGTCGGTCGTGGAGGAGCCGGCCCAGCCCGCGGCCCTGCCATTGCGGGCGTACCGCCAGCTCGACGTACTCGAAGGAGTCGTCGAGCCACCGGTCGGCCGAAGGGCCCAGAGCCCGGCGCACCTGGTCGTGCCACCACTGGCCGGGCTTGGTGGTGTAGCCGTAGGTGAACCCGACCATGTCGTCCCCGGAGTCGATGGCGGCGAACCCGTACCACCCGGGTCGGTGGGCGTGGCGGGACACCGTTGCCGCGAACCCGGACACCTGGGCTCGGCTGCGGTGGTAGGGCGGGGGCGTGAAGGCGTCGGCGTAGACGGAGACGACCGGCCCGAACCAGGCATCGACCAGGTCGCGGTCGAGGACGACGATGTGTGCGCTGCCGTTGGGGGGATCGGGTGATGACGCCACCATCGAGGCTGATGGTAGGGCCGCTCGGGTGGCCTTTCGTGGCCGGGGGGCTATTAGCCTTCCGATCCGCAGGAGCGGAGTGGACATGACGGGTTACGACCACCACGACATCGAGGAGAAGTGGCAGGAGCGCTGGGAGGCCGACGGCCTCTACCGCTCCCGTGTCGACTGGTCGCGGCCCAAACACTACGCCCTCACCATGCTCCCGTACCCGTCCGGCGACCTGCATATCGGTCACTGGTACGCCATGACGCCCTCGGACGCCCGGGCCCGCTACATGCGTATGAAGGGCTTCAACGTCATGTTCCCCATCGGGTTCGACGCCTTCGGGCTCCCCGCCGAGAACGCCGCGGTGCAGCGCAACATCCACCCCGCCACCTGGACGTGGGCCAACGTGGAACGGATGCGGCGCCAGCTCCGCTCCATGGGCGCCATGTGGGACTGGGAGCGGGAGGCGGTGTCGTGCGACCCCGACTACTACCGGTGGACGCAGTGGTTCTTCAAGCGCCTCTACGAGAGCGGGCTCGCCTACCGCGGTGAGGCGCAGGTCAACTGGTCGCCCACCTTGCAGACGGTGCTGGCCAACGAGCAGGTCATCGACGGCAAGGACGAGCGCACCGGCCAGCCGGTGGTGCAGCGAGTCATGGAGCAGTGGTTCTTCTCCATCACCCGGTACGCCGACGAGCTCCTCTCCTATTCCGGCATCGACTGGCCCGAAGCGGTGCGCACCATGCAGACCAACTGGATCGGTCGTTCCGAGGGCGCCGACGTCGAGTTCGCCACCGCCGCCGGCGAGGCGCTCCGGGTCTTCACCACCCGTCCCGACACCCTGTGGGGAGCCACCTTCATGGTGCTGGCCCCCGAGCATTCCCTGGTCGACGCCCTCACCAGCGACGACCGGCGAGCGGCCGTCGAGGCATACCGCACCCGGGCGGCGCGCAAGACCGAGCTGGAGCGCATGGAGGACAGCAAGGTCAAGACCGGTGAGTTCACCGGCAGTTACGCCACCAACCCGGTCAACGGCGTCGAGATCCCGGTGTGGATCGCCGACTACGTCCTCTCCACCTACGGCACCGGGGCCATCATGGCGGTCCCGGCCCACGACCAGCGCGACTTCGAGTTCGCCCGCCAGTTCGGCCTACCCGTCGTGCCGGTGATCCATCCCGACGGCGGCGAGCGACTCGACGGCGACACCATGGAGGAGTCCTACCTCGGTCCCGGGGTGATGGTGGCCAGCGGGCCCATCGACGGCGTCGCCACCACCACCGCCAAGGGCCGGGCCAACCCCTCCATCGCCGCCGCCATCGACTGGCTGGAGGAACGTGGCGTCGGCACCGAGACGGTCGGCTACCGACTGCGGGACTGGCTCATCTCGCGCCAGCGCTACTGGGGGGCCCCCATCCCGATGCTCTACGGCGAGGGCGGCATGGAGCCGGTGGTCGACACAGACCTGCCGGTGCTGCTCCCCGAGGACGTTGCGTTCGACGGCACCAGCCCGCTGGCCTCCCACCCGCCCTTCCTGGACACCTCCGATTCCGAAGGTCGCCCGGCGCGGCGCGAGACCGACACCATGGACACCTTCATGTGCTCGTCGTGGTACTGGTTCCGCTACCTCTCCCCGGGCTACGACCTGGGTCCCTTCGACCCGGAAGAAGCGGCGTACTGGCTTCCCGTCGACACCTACACCGGCGGTGCCGAGCACGCCGTCATGCACCTGCTCTACGCCCGGTTCTTCGTCAAGGCGTTGCGGGACATGGGCCTGTTCGACGAGACGGCGACGGTGATGAAGGGCCACGGCCGGGACCCCGACGGGCTCTTCGACGAGCCGTTCATGATGTTGCGCAACCAGGGTCAGGTGCTCGGTGAGGAACGGGCCGGTGACCGCCTGGCGGTCGACGGCTCCCGGGACGGCAACCGGGTCGTCGCCACCGCGGTGCGGGTCGGCGACGGCGGCGGAACCGTCACCGGCGAGCTGGTGCGACGCACCGAGGCCACTCTCCAGCTCGAAGGCGAGGGCGGCGAGACGGTGACGGTGGAGGTGCCCGAGGGCGCCACCGTCGACATCCCCTCCATCCCCGGTGTCAACGACGTCAACCAGCTACGCCACCGTCTCGAGGTGCAGCGCATGTCCAAGTCCCGGGGCAACGTGGTCGACCCCGACGACCTGGTGCGCCGCTACGGCGCCGACACCGTCCGCACCCATCTCATGTTCGCCTACGAGTGGCAGAAGGGAGGGCCCTGGGACAGCCGCGGCATCCTCGGCTCCCGGCGCTTCGTCGAGGACGTGTGGAAGCTGGGCACCGCCGCCTACGACGCCGCATCGCCGGACCCGGCTGCCACCTCCGAGCTGCGGCGGCGGGTGCACCAGACCATCGCCAAGGTGGGAGCCGACCTGGAGCAGTTCAAGTTCAACACCCCGGTGGCGGCGTTGATGTCGCTGCGCAACGACCTGCAGGCGACTCTGCGCAACCGATCGGTCACCGGCGAAGCCTGGGACGAAGCCATCGACGCTCTGCTCCTGATGCTGGCGCCGTTCGCTCCCCACGTCACCGAGGAGCTGTGGGCGGGCCGGGGCCACACCGGTTCCATCCACCGGGAGTCGTGGCCCCAGGCCGACGCCGCCCTCGCCGCCGAGGAGGTGGTCACCATGGTCATCCAGGTCAACGGCAAGGTTCGGGACAGGGTCGACGTCCCGGCTGACATCTCCGAGGACGCCGCCGTCGCCGCCGCCCTCGCCTCCGAACGGGTACAGGCTCTGGTCGGGCCGGACGGTCCCCGTCAGGTGATCGCCCGGGCGCCCCGCATCGTCAACGTGGTCGTCTGACGGCGCCGCCTTGGCCTCCCTCCGGCTCAACGCAGGTGAGGTGCTGGTCGCTTCCGGTATCGGCCTCGACCGGGTCCGCGAGGCACTTCCCGGTGTCGAGCCCTACGCCGTCGACGTCCGGCTCGCTCCGGCCTGGTTCCGCCGCTTGTGGGCCAAGGGGATCTCGGCGGTGACCATGCCCTGGGCCGTCTACGCCACTCCCGAGGCCTTCGCCGCGGTCGGCGGCGCCAAGGTGGAGCTGCGCTTCGGTGAGCTCATCGTCCACGAGCTGGCCCATATCGAGCAGTTCCGCCACCTCGGCGCCATCCGCCACATCGCCGGGTACGCCGCCGACTACCTGCGGGGCCGGTTGCGGCGCCAGACCCACTGGGAGGCCTACCGCAACGTGCGCCTCGAGGTCGAGGCCCGCCAGATCGCCGGCGCGGTGTGCGCCCCGCTGCGACCCGGAGGCGGTGACGCCGCCGGCGGCGGAAGCGGGGGTGCCTGGTGATCGGCGAAGAGCGGGCCCTGGGCGACCCCTACCTGCCCGGCACGCAGTGGCGTCTCGTCGACGCCCTGCTGGTGGTCGTCGCCGGCATCGTCGGCGCCGTGGTTCTGGGCGGATTCGTCGTGGCCGCAGTGCGGGGGTCCACCGAGGTAGGCACCGCCGAGTCGGTGATCATCCTGGCCGCCCAGCAGATCGGTTCCATCACCGCCCTGGCCGTCCTCTCCCAGAGCCGGGGCAGCGGAAAGTGGCGTTCCGACTTCGGTCTGGTGGTGCGCCTCTCGGAATTCCCCTGGCTCTTCGCCGGTGCCCTGCTGCAACTCGCCGCAGCCCTGGTGGTCTTCGGCGTGAGCGAGGCGTTCAACATCGAGAGCCCTCCCCAGCAGAACATCGTCGAGGTGACCACGGCAGCGGAGGGCGGCTCCATGTTGGTGGTCCTGGCACTCCTCATCGTGGTGGCGGCGCCGATCGTGGAGGAGGTGACCTTCCGCGGCATCCTGCTGTCACGCCTGCGGCGATCACTGGGGCCATGGCCCTCCATCCTCATCTCTGCGGTGGCGTTCGCCGGCCTGCACTTCGTGCTCGACCCCGGCTCCTACCTCGCAGTCACCGGACTGTTCGTCGTAGGAGTGGCCCTTGGCTGGGCAGCCCTCCGCCGCGGCGACCTCGGCGTCCCCATCTTCCTCCACGCCGGCGTGAATCTCCTCGGCGTGGTAGCCCTGTTGGCTTCATCGGGCGACGCCGCAGCCATCGGCACCTGGTATTCGTACCTAGTACCTAGTACCTAGTACCACTATCTAACGATCTAGACACCCCCTCGCGCTTGTGCTACTCGTACTCCTGGCTGGCTGGCGGCGGGTGGAGCAGGGGTTCCGCCATCTCGTCGACAACACGTTCTCGGATCGGGGCCGTGCTCGCCCTGCTGGTGGCGGGTGGGGCGACGTTGTGGTGGCGGCAGCCGACGCCGCCGCCCGAGGTCACCGGCACCGTCATCGCGGCGCCGGCACCTCCCGGCGCCGCGGCGCTCCCGGCGGCGACCGTCACCATCCACGTCGGCGGTGAGGTGGCCCGCCCCGGTCTGGTGTCGCTCGGCGAGGGAGCCCGGGTCGCCGACGCCCTCGCCGCAGCGGGCGGGGCGCTGCGCAGCGCCGACCTGAACCGGATCAACCTGGCGGCGCCGGTCCGCGACGGCGAGCAGGTGATCGTCCCCGCCGCCGGCGCTCCCGGGGCGGACATGGCGCAGCCCGACGCAGAAGGAAGCGTGGAGGGCGGCTTGCCTGTCCCGGTGAACACCGCCTCGGCGGAGGCGCTGGAGGCGCTCCCCGGAGTCGGGCCGGTCCTGGCGCAGCGGATCGTGGAGTGGCGCGACCAGAACGGCCCCTTCACCACGGTGGAGGACCTCCTCGACGTCCCCGGGATCGGCGAGGCGAAACTGGCGGCGATGCGCGATGCCGTCGCCATCTCCTGAGCCCACCCTCCGCTTCGCCTCGGTCACCCGTGCCCGGGCTGTGGCGGCCCGTGCCCTCCCCGAGCGCCGGGGCTGGCTCGCCGCCGGAGTGGCGACCTGGCTGGGCTGCCTGGCCGGGTGGGGGACCAGGAGCTTCATTGCCGGAGCGGTGCTCATCCTGGTGGGGGCGGTGCTGGCGGCCCGGACCGGGAGGGCCGCCGCCCTGGTGGCCCTGGCCGCCGCCGGGAGCATCTCGGGAACAGCAGCCGTAGCCCGACTCGACGCCATGCTGGCGGTCCCGGTCACGTCCGGCAGGGCGGACGTGGAGGTGGTGGCGGCCACGGATCCGGTCGCCGCTCCCGAGGGGATGATGCTGCTCGCCACGGTCGAGGCGCCACCGGGCGGCCCCGCCCCTACCGGCACCCTGCTCAGGGTCACCTTGGACGGTGCGGCGGCGGCGTCGGCAGGGGACCGCCTGCTCATCAGCGGCCACCTCGCCGACCGTCCCGGCCGTTACGGCCCCGACCGCTACCGGGCCACGCTCAGCGACGCCCGCATCCTCGACCGCGACCCGGCACATGGCCTGGTCTTCGCCACCGGGAACGCACTGCGACAGCTGGTGCTCCACCGGCTCGACCCGCACCGGGACCGGCCCGAGGGAGCCCTCCTCGCCGGGTTCCTCGTCGGGGACACCTCGGGAATGTCCGGCGACGACCTCGACGACCTGCGCGCCGCCGGGTTGACGCACTACGTCGCCGTGTCCGGCTCCAACGTCGCCCTCTTCCTCGCCGCCTGGTTCCTCCTTGTCGGGCCCGTCGGACTCGGCCTGCGGCTGCGGGCGGTGAGCGGGCTGGCGGCGCTCGGCGTGTTCGTGGTGGCGACCAGGTGGGAGCCGTCGGTGGTACGCGCCGCCACGATGGCCGGCGTCGTCCTCGGCGGCACCGCCGCCGGCATACCCGTCGATGTGTGGCGGGCGTTGGGGGTCACCGTGACCGGCCTGCTGCTCGTGTCCGGGGACCTCGCAGTCGACGTGGGGTTCCAGCTCTCGGTACTGGCCACCCTCGGCGTGCTCGCCGGGATGCGGCTCGCCCCGCCCCGCCGGCCCAAGTGGCTGTGGTCGGTGATTGCTGCCTCGGTCGCCGCCCAGGTGGCGGTGATGCCGATCCTGCTGCTGTGGTTCGGGACCATCCCGCTGCTGAGCCCGGTTGCCAACGTGGTGGCGGCGCCGCTGGTCACCGCCGCCACCGCCCTCGGTGGGGTGGGGGTCCTCACCGGCGTGGGCGCCGTGGCCGAGCCGGGCCTGGCGGCAGCCAGGGGAGTGCTCGCCGTCGCCCACCTGGCGGGCGGGTGGCCCCAGCTCGACGCCTCCGGGGTGGCGGTGCTGGGGGTGTCGGTGGCGGCGTGGCGATCGCCCCGGCTGCGCCCGGTGATCGCCGGTGTGGCCTGCTTCGCCCTGGTGGCGACCATGTTGCCACCGCCGCCTCCCCGTCACGCCGGGCTGGTTTTCCTCGACGTCGGCCAGGGCGACGCCATCGCCGTCACCGACCCGTCGGGGGCGGTGGCGCTGGTCGACGGAGGCCGCCGACCCGACGTCCTCGAAGCGGCTCTGCGGCGTCAGGGAATCGGGGACATCGACCTGCTGGTGATCACCCACGGCGACGCCGACCATGTCGGTGGCCTGGTGGGACTGGTCGAGCGGCGCCGAGTCCACGAGGTGTGGTACGCCCGGGGCCAGCGCCACGGTGAGATCATGACCGACGTCGTCTCCGCAGCCGCCGCGGCCGGTGTAGTGGTGCGTGAGGTCGGCCGTGGCGACGCCACCACACTCGGCACGGTGCGCCTCGACGTCCTCGGCCCCGCCCGCCGCTACGACGCCGACAACGACGGGTCGGTGGTGCTGTGGGTCGCCGCCGGCGGCGGGACGGCCCTCCTCACCGGCGACGTCGAGGCGGTGGCCCAGGCCGACCTGCCGGCGCTGCGCCCCGATGTGCTCCATGTCCCCCACCACGGATCAGCCACCACCGATCCGGGCTGGATCGCCGCGACCGTGGGCGCCACCGCCGTCATCAGCGTCGGTCCCAACCCCTACGGGCATCCGGCGCCCGAGATCCTCGATGTGCTCGACGCCGGCGGCGCCACCGTGCTCACCACGGCGCTCCACGGGGATGTCACCGTGGATCTCTGTACCGGTTGCCGCGCCGCGGCGCCGGCGAGGGTCGGCGCGGTAGCGTGGCACAGTCCTGACCCCTCAGCCCGAGCAGTCCATGCCCGTGATCCACGTCACCGATCCCGCAGACCCCCGCCTCGGCGACTACGCCGGCCTGCGCGACCCCCGCCACCGCAACCGGGTGGAGACGGCGCAGCCTCCCGGCTTCTTCGTCGCCGAGGGCGCCACCGTCGTGCGCCGCCTGCTCGACTCACCCCTGGCGGTGCGGTCGGTGGTGGTGACACCGGCGCGGGTCGGTGCGGTGGGCGGCGATGTCCCTCCCGGCGTCGAGGTGCTGGTGGTGCCCGGGGATGTCCTTGCCGAGGTGGCCGGCTTCGATGTGCACCGCGGCGTGCTGGCGGCGGCGGACCGGCCCCGACCTCCTTCCCTTGAGGACGTGCTCGGCGACACCCGCCGGATCGCCGTGCTCGAAGGCGTCAACGACCACGAGAACATGGGCGCAATCCTGCGCTCGGCGGCGGCTCTGGGGATCGATGCCGCCGTTCTCGACCCCACCTGCTGCGATCCCTGGTACCGCCGCTCGGTGCGGGTCTCCATGGGCGGCGCCTTCGCACTGCCGCTGTGCCCGGTCGACGACTGGCCCGGCGCCCTCGACGCGATCCGCCGTCACGGGTTCGCCCTGCTGGCGACCACCCCCAGCCCCAGCGCCGTCGACCTCGCGGAGGTCGCCTTCCCCGACCGCTGCGCCATCCTCCTCGGGGCCGAAGGCGCCGGCCTGTCCCGGGCTGCGCTCACCGCCGCCGACATCCACGTCCGCATTCCCATGTCTGCCGGCCTCGACTCCCTCAACGTCGCCCACGCCGCCGCCATCACCTTCTGGGAGGCACGGGCGTAGTACCAGGCACACGTAGTACGTAGTACATAGTACGTAGTACGACCAAGTCGCTAGCCTCGGTCCCATGAACCCTGTCGTCACCATCATCGGGCCCTCCGATCCGGGGCCCGGGGTGCGCCAGCTCATGCTGGAGGCGGCCCAGCAGGCGCTGGCGGCGCGGGAGATCGACGACGTCACCCGGGTCGACGTGCCCGGGAAGGGGAGCGGGGAGGACGTCGACGACGCCGGGGTGCGCAACCCGGTGGCGGTCGCCATCCCCGCCCTGCAAAGCGGCTCGCTGTTCGGGGACCGGTCGGCGCTCCTGCTGGTCGACGCCGATCAGCTCCTCAAGGCCGAAGCCACCGTTCTCGCCGAGATCGTCGCCTCGCTGACCCCTGATTCGCCCGTCGCTGCGGTCATCGTCTCCTCCGGCGCCATTCCCGCCCCCCTCGGGTCGGCGCTGGCGAAGACGGCGGAGCGGGTCGGCATCGACAAGATGGACGAGCGCAAGGCTGGGACCTGGCTCGCCGCCGAGGCCCGGGAGCGGCACCTCAAGATCCCCGGCGCCGCCGCAGCCGCGCTGATCCAGCGGTTCGGATCCGATGTCGGCGCCCTGGGCCAGGCACTCGACCAGCTGGCGTCGTCCGGCGAGCCGATCACTGCCGAGGGGGTGATGGAGAGGTTCCGCAACCGGCCCGACGAGCCGATGTGGCACTTTTCGGACGCCGTCGCCTCCGGCGACTCCGGTGAGGCGCTGCGCCGGCTCGCCGACCTCCTCCAGCACGGGCACCCGCTCCAGGTGACCGCCTTCCTCCAGACCAACCTGCGCCGCCGCTGCCTGGCCGCCGCCGCCCCCGACTACGAGACATTCGTGGAGAGGGACGGGGGCAGGCCCAACTACGCCATGAAGAAGGTGTGGGACCAGCGCCACCGCACCAGGGCGGACTACCTGCACCGCTCCCTCAACGCCATAGCCCGCGCCGACATCCACCTGAAGACGACACCCGAGGCGACGCACCGCGTCACCATGGAACGGCTCACCGTGGCGCTGTGCCTGTGGTCGGGAGGGCGCCGCCGGTAGGGGCGGATCAGCCCTCGTAGACCCTGACGGCCTTGACCGTGTAGGTGAAGGTGCCGCCGGGGGCTTCGTAGGTGACCTCGTCGCCGGGCCGGGTGCCGAGTAGTGCGGTACCCAGCGGGCTGTCGGGGGAGGCGAGGAGGAGCCCGGCGACCTTGTTCTCGTTGCCGGCGACGAGGAAGTCCATCTCGTCACCATCCTCGTCGACGACGGTGACGACGGTACCGATGTCGACCGCTCCGTCGTCGTTCGCCTCCCGCACCACCGCCGTCTCCAGCAGGTGGCGCACCTGGCGGATGCGGGCCTCCATCATGCCCTGGTCGTCCTTGGCGACGTCGTACTCGGCGTTTTCCCGCAGGTCGCCGTGGGAGCGAGCCTCGGCGATGCGCTGCTCGATCTCGTCACGGCCGGCGGTGGTGAGGTGCTCCAGTTCCGCCTGGAGCTTCTCGTACGCCGAAGGCGTCAGCCATGTGGTGGGATCGGTCATGACCGAGGGGATCCAGGTCAGCCGAGGAGGCCGTTGACCTGCTTGGTGAGGCGGGCCTTGCGGCGAGCCGCCGTGTTCTTGTGGATCAGGCCCTTGGTGGCGGCCATGTCGATGCGCTTGTGGGCGACCCGCAACGCATTGCCGGCCGCATCGGCGTCACCGGACTCGGCGGCGGTGATGGCCGACTTGGTACGCGTCTTCAGCTCGGAACGGAGCGCCTTGTTGCGGTCGTGGCGCACGGTGTTCTGGCGGTTGCGCTTGATCTGGGACTTGATGTTGGCCATTGCGAACGAGAACCTCTGAGGTGCGGGAACGGCAGGAAGAATAGCACAGCAGGGAACGGGAGAGGAGTCTCCGCTCCTGCCCGGCGGTACAATGCCGCCCTCTCTCCTGGGGACCGATTGACCGATCCTGCGCGCATTCGCAACTTCTCCATCATCGCCCACATCGACCACGGCAAGTCGACGCTGGCCGACCGCCTCATCCAGCGCACCGGCACGGTGTCCGACCGCGACATGCGGAACCAGGTGCTCGACACCATGGACCTGGAGCGCGAGCGCGGCATCACCATCAAGGCCAACACGGTGCGGTTGGTGCACCGCAAGGACGGCGTCGACTACATCCTCAACCTCATCGACACTCCCGGCCACGTCGACTTTTCCTATGAGGTGTCCCGGTCGCTGGCGGCCTGCGAGGGCGCCCTCCTGCTGGTCGACGCCGCCCAGGGGATCGAGGCGCAGACCCTGGCCAACCTCTACCTGGCCATCGAGAGCGGCCTCGAGATCGTCCCCGTCCTCAACAAGATCGACCTTCCCGCCGCCGAGCCGGATCGGGTGGCGGCGGAGATAGCCGGCATCATCGGCGGCGACGCGGAGGACATCCTCAGGGTGTCGGCCAAGACCGGCGTCGGAGTCGCCGAACTGCTCGATTCCCTCGTCGAGCACCTGCCCCCACCCCGAGGTGAGGCGGGCGGCCCGCTACGGGCGCTGGTGTTCGACAGCTTCTACGACACCTATCGCGGCGTGGTGTGCCACATCCGCGTCGTCGACGGGGCCCTGTCCACCAGGGACGACATCCGCTTCATGGCGACCGGTGAGGAGGTGGAGGCCGACGAGATCGGCATCCTCACCCCCGGCCACAGCCCGATGGCGTCCCTCGCCGTCGGTGAGGTGGGCTACCTCATCACCGGGATCAAGGAGATCGACCTGATCCGCGTCGGCGACACGGTGACCCACGCCGACAACGTCGCCCTCACCGCCCTGGCCGGCTATGACGAGCCGAAGCCGATGGTGTTCTCCGGGCTGTTCCCCACCGACGGCGACGACTTCGAGGACCTGCGCGACGCCCTCGACAAGTTATGCCTCAACGACTCGTCGCTGGTGTACCAGCCGGAGACGTCGCGCGCCCTCGGCTTCGGGTTCCGTTGCGGGTTCCTCGGGCTGCTCCACATGGAGATCGTGCGGGAGCGCCTGGAGCGGGAGTACGGGCTCGACCTGGTCGCCACCGCCCCCTCCGTGGAGTACCGGGCCACCCTCACCGACGGCTCGGATGTGGTGGTGCGTTCCCCCCAGGACATGCCCGATCCCGGAGTCCTGGCCCGTATCGACGAGCCGTTCGTCAAGGTGATGATCATCACCCCTGCCGAGTACGTCGGCACCATCATGGAACTGGTGCAGCAGCGCCGCGGCGGCATGGGGGAGATGACCTACCTCACCTCGGACCGGGTCGAGATGCACTACCGGATACCCCTCGCCGAGATCGTGTTCGACTTCTTCGACGCCCTCAAGTCCCGCACCCGCGGCTACGCCTCGCTCGACTACGAGCCCGGCGGCTACTCGCCGTCAGAGTTGGTCAAGGTGGAGATCTTGCTCAACTCGATGCCGGTCGACGCCTTCTCCACCATCGTCCACAAGGACAAGGCGTACACCTACGGGCGGGCCATGGTCGACCGGCTGCGGGAGCTGATCCCGCGCCAGATGTTCGACGTTCCCGTTCAGGCTGCGGTGGGGAGCCGCATCATCTCCCGGGAGACCATCAAAGCCCGCCGTAAGGACGTCACCGCAAAGTGTTACGGCGGGGATATCACCCGCAAGCGCAAGCTCCTCGAGAAGCAGAAGGAGGGCAAGAAGCGCATGAAGATGGTGGGCTCGGTCGAAGTACCGCAGGAAGCGTTTATCTCGGCGCTACGCATCGACACATGAGCCGGGATACCAGGTACCGAGTACCAAGTACCCCTGGCTCCGGTTCGCCGTCGGATCAGAACGCACCGGCCCCGGACGACATGGATCTGGCGGATGCGGCGGGGGGGTGGCGGTCGGCTTATGTGCATGTGCCGTTCTGCCGGAGGCGTTGCCCGTACTGTGACTTTGCGGTGGTGGCCGGGGATGAGGCTCTGCGGCTGGGGGTGGAGGATCCGGTCGAGCGGTATGTCGACGCCGTGGTGGCGGAGATCGGGATGGAGCCGGAGTGGAGGAGCCTCGACTGCATCAACTTCGGCGGAGGGACGCCGTCCACGATGGGGGAGGGGCAGCTGGGCCGCATCCTGGCGGCGCTGCGGGAGCGGTTCGGCGTAGCCCCCGATGCCGAGGTGTCGCTGGAGGCGAACCCGGAGGACTGGAGCGAGGCCGCCGGCGAGGCTTGGCGCCGGGCAGGCGTCACCCGGGTGTCGTGGGGGGTGCAGAGCTTCGATCCTGTCGTGCTGGCGTCGCTGGGAAGGGTGCACACGCCGGCCCAGGCCGCCGCCGCGGTGGCCGGTTCCATCTCCGCCGGGTTCGGCGTCTCGCTCGACCTGATCTACGGCGACCCGCATGAGACGGCCTCCTCGTGGTGGGGCACCGTGGCCGCCGCCCTCGCCCTGGAGCCATACCACCTCTCCGCCTACAGCCTCACAGTGGAGCGGGGCACCGAGCTGTCACGTCGGGTCGCCGCCGGCGCCCCCCAGCCGGACCCCGACATCCAGGCCGACCGCTTCGAGCACCTTGCCGCAGTTGCCGGCACCGCCGGGCTGGTGCAGTACGAGGTGTCCAACTTCGCCCGGCCCGGTCACGTCGCCCGTTACAACCTCTCCACCTGGGGCCAGGGGGAGTACGTCGCCTTCGGGCTGGGCGCCCACGGCCACCGCGACGGCGTGCGCCGCCGCAACCTGCGCCGCCTCGACCGCTACCTGGAGGCGGTCGAGGCCGGGCGCCGTCCCGCCGCCGGCGAGGAGAGCCTCGGGGCCCTGGACCGGGAGCGCGAGCGTCTCATCCTCGGCCTCCGCCGCCGCGCCGGCGTCACCCCCGGCCCTCTCGGCCACCGCCTGACGGCGTCCCCGGACGGCCGACGCCTCATCGAAGCCGGCATCCTCAGCGTGAGAGAAGATCGCCTGGTGGTAACGAAACCTCTCCTCACCGACGCAGTGAGCCGGGCCATCTTGGAAGTCTGAGCGCATCTCGCGTTGGGGGGGTACTTGGTACTTGGTATCCGCGACTACCAAGTAACAAGTACCAAGTACCCCCGGTCCCTTCGCCAGAGCGCACCCCTGTACCACCCTGCCCCCACCTCTTATCACTCGCGCCCACCGAGTGCTAAATTACGGCCATGTTGGACGACCGACGATCCAGGGTGCTGGAAGCGCTGGTGGAGGCGTACATCGCCACCGGCGAGCCGGTGAGCTCGCAGGTGATCCTGGAGCGCAGCGCGCTGGCGGTGTCGAGCGCCACCATCCGCAACGACCTGGCCCGCCTCGAGTCGTACGGCTTCGTGGTTCAGCCCCACACCTCGGCAGGGCGCATTCCCACCTCGGCCGGGTTCCGCTACTACGTGGACCATGCCTCCCCGGCTCGCCTCAAGGGCGCCGTCCGGATCCGCATCGACGACTTCTTCGGCGATGTCCACCGTGAGTTGGGCCGCCTGCTCAAGGAGACCACCGGGCTCCTCTCCGACCTGGCCCACTACCCGGCGGTGGTGATCGGGCCCGGGTTCAG
>CAZOGW010000025.1:0-30877 GCA_964579415.1 uncultured Acidimicrobiaceae bacterium
TGTCAACGGCCATCTTGATGTCCTCGCTGGTGGCCATGGACGGTCCTCGCTGGTGGCCAACTGAAAGTCCTCGCGGTTCAGGTCGTGGTGTTGCCTCCTGTGGTGCGGTGGGTGAGCCGGTAGCTGTCGCCGGTGGTGGTGATGATGTGGGCGTGGTGGCAGAGCCGGTCGAGGAGGGACACGGCGGTGGGCTGGTCTGGGAGGAACCGTCCCCAGTTCTCGAACGGTGAGTGAGATCCGATCGCCAGGGAGCGTTTCTCGTAGGCGGCGGCGACGAGGCGGAACAGGAGCTGGCAGCCGGTGTGGTCCAAGGGCGCGAATCCGATCTCATCGATGATGAGGAGCTGGTTCCGGCAGAGCTGCTCGATGGTGCGGCCGACGGTGTTGTCGGCGGTGGCCCGCCAGAGGTGTTCGACGAGTTCGGCGGCGGTGTAGTAGCGGACCCGGTGTCCGGCTTCGACAGCGGCGCGGCCCAGGGCGATGAGGTAGTGGGTCTTGCCGGTGCCGGCGGGTCCGACCAGGCAGAGGTTGTCCGCCCGGTTGATCCAGTCGAGCGTGACCAGGTAGTCGTGGGTTGCCCTGGGGATCGAGGACTCGTCGACGTTGAACTCTTCGAGTGTCTTGGCGACGGGGAACCGGGCGGCGGTCATCCGGTTCCGGGTGTTGGACTCGTCGCGGGCGGCGATCTCGAGGTCGACGAGGACTCGGAGGGTCTCTTCGGGTTTCCAGCGTTGGGTGCGGGCGGTGAGCAGGACCTCGGGGGCGGCGCGGCGGATAGCGGCTAGCTTGAGCCGCCTCAGCCCGGCCTCGAGATCAGCAGGCAACGTCGGTGTGGTCGGTGGCGGGGTCATGCGAGATCCTTGAAGGCGTCCAGGCCGCGCTGTTCAGCGACGGGGAGATCGACCACGACACGCTCTCCGGGGGCGGCAGGTTCGGGGGTGGCGGGCCCGATGGCCAGGATCGAGCGCACATCGTCGGCCCGGAACCGGGAGAAACGAACCGCCCGTTGGAGTGCCCGGGTCACAGCTTGGTTGCCGTGGGCGGGCAAGAGTTCAGCAACGATGATCTCGATCTGTTTGGGCAGCATCGTCATCCCCGCCGCCGCGCCGGCCCGGATGAACGCGTCCGCCGGGTCGCCGAGGGCGAGGAACACCCGCTCGGTTTCGGTGCGGGCCCGAGGTCCACGCGAGGGCGGCTTGCGTGGGGTCGGGTAGTGCTCGTCGAGGATCGAGGACTCCCCAGGTGCGAGCTGGTCATGGGTAGCGACGAGTTCGCCGGTGTCGATGCGGTAGATGCGCACAACCCCGTCGTAGGTGACCGCCTCGACCCGGGTACCGACCAACATCGAGGAGACCGAGTAACGCACCGACGCCACCCGGATCGTCGAAAGCTTGTCGACCTTGCGGATCTCGGCCCGGCCGATCCGGGGCCGGACCGTCGGCAGCGGCCGCAACAGCCCGGCCTCGATCACCAACCGGTCATCGGGCACCGCGCAGGTCTCGGAATGTTCGACACTGTTGCGTTCGGCGCACCAGTCGGCGGCAGCGTTGTTCCAGGCGGCGAGATCGGCGTCGGCATCCGGTGTGGGGATGTCACGTTTGGCGTAGCCGACAAGATGCTCAACGATCCCCTTCGACGCCGGATCCGCCGGGGCGCAGAAGTCGGGTGAGAACCCGTAATGGGTGGCAAAGCGCACATAGTCCGGTGTCGGGATCACCACCCCCGCCACGGTCCCCGCCTTGAGACAGCCCATCCGGTCCGCCAGCACCTTGGCCGGCACCCCGCCGAGGGCTTCGAAGCACTCGGCCAGCAGGCTGAACGTGGTTGCCGCGGTCTCGTCACGGGCGTAGCGCACGAACCGGATCCTCGACCACGCCAACACGGCGCAGAACACATGGACCCCCGTACCCGGCAGCGTGCCCCAGTCAATGGCCACAGTGTCGCCCGGGGTCCACACCGCCGGGCGACGCTGACGACCATTCTTCGCCCGCCACTTCTTCTTCTCGGCAGCAACCAGACGCCGGAAGTTCCGCCCCGACCCGACATAGCCAACCGCACGCGCTTCGGGCAGCAGCCGCTTAGCCGTGATCTTCGCCCTGGTCGCCTCCACCCGCTGAGCCACCAGCGTCCGGGCCACGTCGGTGTTCTTCGGCACCCGCGCCCGGGCCGCACGCTCCTCGTCGAGCTGGCCCGCCTCGTGCGCCTGCACCTTGCGCTTCACGGTCTTGGGATCCACACCGCAGATCTCGGCGGCACCCCGATACGTCCCGATGTCACGGAACGCAGAAACAACATCCATGGTCTTCCTCGCTGTCAACATTGACGGCAGCCCTCCGGGTGAGTGATCCGACCTGACTTGGCGTCGGTCACGATCACCACCCGGAGCGGCAACCCGGTGGATCTACCTCACCACCGCGAGGACTTTTCCTGGCCACCAACGAGGACTTTCACATGGCCATGGACAACCTTACGGAGCAGCATCCACCCGGTCAAGAGCAGGGACGTATCACGTATCACGTATCACGTATCACGTATCACGTAGTACCTAGTACCTAGTACCTAGTACCTAGTACCTAGTACCTAGTACCTAGTACCTTCTAGTTCACGTACGCCAACGCCTGCATCGGCGCCCAGCGGGTGGCGACGGTGGCGTAGGCCTCCCCGGCAGCCTCGAAGTCGCCGGACTCGAGGGCATCGAGGCTGCGGGCCACCTCGGCGGCCGACTCGTCGAGGGCTAGATCGCCGTCGCTGAAGAGCCGGGCGACGGAGTGGTAGTCCAGCTCCAGCATCCCGTCGCCACTGAACTCGCGCAGCCAGCGCACCAGGTCGCCGATCTCCTCGACGACGGAGTCGTCGAACCCCGCCTCCGTCAGCACTTGCACCGAGCGCGCCACCCGCGTCACGGCGATCCCGACCCGGGTGCGGTAGCGGACGGAAGGCCCCTCCCGGTTCTCACGGATCTCCCGCTCCTCGGAGACGAAGGCGGAGAACCACCGCAGCGGGACATGCCAGGGGGCGGTGAGGATGTAGGACCGGGCGGCCGGGTGCCGGGCGCGGATCTCGGCCAGCTCGCGGGCGGCCCGGCGTACCGCCGGCTCCGACATGAGGGCGGAGCCGGGGTGGCTGTGGCGGAAGGCGAGCACCCCTTCCATCATCCGCAGCCGGGGGAAGCGGGGGCAGACGTAGAGACCACCCATCCACTGGGTGCGGTAGGCATCGTCGGTGACCGGCTCGTCCCACATGAACTCACCGTCCGCCCGCACCACCCTGACCGCTGCCGTCTCAGGCAGGTCGAACTCGGGCAGCCGCTCGGCGGGCACGTACACGCGGAGCTGGGCGGTGTTGATCACCGCGCCCATCCTACGGATCACCTGCCGGCAGTGCCCGGCGGATAGGACGGGCACCGACCGGCAGGAAGGGACAGGTAGGTGTCGCCGCGGATAGACTGGCGGCAACGAAGTGCCCCGGCCCGCCGCCCCGTCGAAGGGCGTCAGGCCCGGAAGAGGACCCACGTCGATGACCACCACCATGCCAGCCACCGATCGCCCGCTACCCGCCGTGGTAGCGGAGCTACTCGTAGCCGTCATCGCCATCGCCTCCCGTAGGCGCCCATCCCCCACCCAGAATCCCGCCCCCGGCGGGATTCTCCCGTTGCGGGGCCGTGCACCCGACGCGCGGCGACACTGAGGAGTCACACACACTCATGCTGGAACTGGACAACGCCCGGGATCACAAGGCACTCGGTCTGTCCGACGACCGGGTACTGGAGATGTACCGCAAGATGTTGCTGGCCCGCCGCCTCGACGAGCGGATGTGGGCGCTCAACCGGCAGGGAAGGGTCCCGTTCGTCGTCTCTGTCGCCGGCCACGAAGGCACCCAGGTCGGCGCCGCTTTCAGTATCGACCCGGCCACCGACTGGGCACTCCCCTACTACCGGGACGCCGCCTTCGGGCTCGCCATCGGCATCTCGCCCCTCGACATGTTCCTCGGCGTGTTCTCCAAGGCCGGCGATCCGGCGTCCGGTGGCCGGCAGATGCCGAGCCATTTCTCCGAGCCTGACCTGAACATCTTCACCGCATCGTCGGTGATCGCCACCCAGTACCCCCACGCCGTCGGTATCGCCTATCACCTCAAGGCGTACGGCAAACCGGGTGTGGTCCTGGTCAGCTCCGGCGAGGGGGCCACATCCGAGGGCGACTGGCACGAGGCGATGAACTTCGCCGGCATTCACAAGTTGCCCGTGGTCTTCCTCGTCGAGAACAACCTGTACGCCATCTCGGTGCCCATCACCGAGGAGGTGGCGGGGGGCAGCCTGGCCACCCGCGCCGCCGGGTACGGGTTTCCCGGGATCGACGTCGACGGTAACGACGCCCTCGCCGTCTACGGGGTGATGTCGACCGCCGTCGAACGGGCCCGGGAGGGAGGCGGCCCGACGCTGGTCGAGGCCAAGACCTACCGCTATTACGCCCACACCTCCGACGACGACGACAAGCTGTACCGCAGCCCCGAAGAGGTCGAGCTGTGGCGGCGCAAGGACCCCATCACCGTCCTACGCCAGTACCTGGTGGAGTCCCGCCTTCTCGACGAGAAGACCGAGAAGGCCATCGACACCGAGGTCACCGAGGAGATCACGGTGGCGGCGAAGCAGGCGGAGAAGGCGCCCGAGCCGACGGACGCTCTCGGTTTCGTCTACGCCAGGCCCATCGTCCCCGACGTGGCCGTCACCGAGGCGGAGCCGGCTGCCGAGGGCGAGACGGTCAACCTCATCACCGCCATCAACCGCACCCTCCATGAGATCCTCGAGGCCATCCCCGAGGCGACTGTGTTCGGCGAGGACGTGGCCGGGTCCAAGGGTGGGGTCTTCAAGGCATCGGTGGGACTCACCGACAGCTTCGGCACCCACCGCTGCTTCAACGCGCCGCTCGCCGAGTCGGTCATCGTCGGCGCCGGGATAGGCATGGCCGCCGCCGGGGGGAGGCCCATCGCCGAGGTGCAGTTCGCCGACTACATCCATCCCGCCTTCGACCAGATAGTGTCCGAGGCGGCCCGCGTCTCGTACCGCTCCAACGGCCGCTGGAGTTGCCCCATCACCATCCGGGTGCCCTACGGCGGCGGCATCCACGGCGGCATGTACCACTCGCAGTCGATCGAGGCCTTCTACGGCCACGTGCCCGGCCTCAAGGTGGTCATCCCGTCGACTCCGGCCGACGTCAAGGGCCTGCTGTGGTCGGCGGTGGAGGACCCCGACCCGGTGCTGTTCGTCGAACCCAAGAAGCTGTACCGCCTCGGCCGCGGCCCCTACCCCGACGGCGAGCACCGGGTTCCCCTGGGCAAGGCGGCTCTGCGGCGCCTCGGCGCCGACGTCACTCTCATCGCCTACGGGGCGATGGCCCACTTCACCCTGGAGGCGGCACAGACCCTCGCCGGGGAGGGCATCGAGAGCGACGTCATCGACATCCGGTCGATCCGGCCCCTGGACTGGCCCACCATCGAGGCCTCGGTGAAGAAGACGGGTAAGGCCCTCATCATTCACGAGGACAACGAGTTCGGCGGCTTCGGCGCCGAGATCGCCGCCCAGATCGCCGGGAAAGCGTTCGAGTGGCTCGACGCCCCGGTGGAGCGCTACGCATCACCCGACCTGCCCACCTTCCCCTTCTCCGCCACCCTGGAGAAGATGGTGATGCCCAATACGGACGGCATCGTCGACAGGGCCCGCCGGCTCGTGGCCTACTGAACGGGAACCGGCGACCCCCGGCTAGCGTCATATTCGGCGACGCCCGGGACGCCGGGCCCGGTATGCCCGTACTCTGCGGCGGGGAGGTGTGATGACTGCTGGAACCGTCGAGACCGGCGCCTTCGAACAGCTCTACACCGACCAGCGCGACGTGTTGTACAAGGCACTGGTCCTCGCCACCGACGACCGCGACCTCTCCCTCGACGCCGTCGACGGCGCCTTCGTCGCCCGCCGGCGCCGCCTGCTGCGCCAGGAGACGGCCCAGGGCCGCGCCGACATCCTGCGCCGCTCCCTGGCCAGGGTGCGAAAGCGCGGCTCCGACGGCATGCGCGGTTTCCGCCTGCCCGGCGCCGCCGTCTCCTCCTCGGCACAGGCCGCTGTGGGTGCGGTGCGTTCGCTGGACCTGACCGACCGCATGGTGGTGATCGCCGACGCCTACCTCGGATGGGAGGTGGACGAGATCGCCGCCGGCGTCTCGCTCGATGCTTCCGCGGTGGCGCTCCGCCTCCGCTCCGCCTCCACCGCCCTGGCACCGCGCCTGGGGGTGACGCCGGACGACGTTCCCGGCCATCTGGCCCGCAGCCTCGACGAGGCCGCCGCCGGTATCTCGGTCCCGCTGTCACGGCTCGAGTCCGTCCGCGCCGAGAGCACCGCCCAGCGCATCTTGCTCGGCGCCGGGGGTCTGCTCGCTGTGGCCGCTCTCGCCGGGATCGGCGTCGGCGTCTGGAACGCCCTCGACCGGGAGCCGGCACCACCCGGCGACGTCGTGGCAGAGGCCGACGGCAACGACATCGAACCGGAGATCCCGATGCCGGCGGGCGGGGCCACGGTCGAATGGGAGCAATCGGGCACACCGCTGGCGGATACCGAGCTCAATCAGATCACCTCCGGACCGGAGGGTTTCGTCGCCGTGGGCTTCAACCACAACGAGAACGGCTCCTCCGCCCTGGCGATGCGGTCCGAGAGCGGGTTCGACTGGGAGACCACCGAGCTCCCTACCGGCCAGCGCGGCGGGGGCTGGGTGGCGTCGCTGGCCCACGACTCGGGCCGGTATGTCGCGGTCGCCACCGGCTTCGACAACCGCACCGGTATGGAGGTGCCCGAACTGCTCATCTCCGAGGACGGCGAAGCCTGGGACGCGGTGTCGGTCCCCGTCGAGAGCGAGGTGGTGGTCGACGACGTCGAGCTCACAGTATCCACCAGCATGCAGAACGGAGCGGTCCGCGGCGACCGGATCGTGATTCTCGGCTCGCAGTACGCCCAGATGGACATCATGCCGCTGATCCGGGACAGCTTGCCCGAAGGTGTCAACGTCAACAACGGTTGGGACATGTCCCAGGACGGCATCGCGCTCTACGACAACGCCGGAAACCTGACCTTCAGCGCCACCTACGAGGAGCTGGGCCTGTCCGCCGAACTGGCTTCGTTCTTCTCCAACGGCCGGCCGGTGGTGGCGACCACCGATGACGGTGGCGAGAGCTGGGAGCAGGTGACCGTCGACGGGCTCGCCCAGTCCCAGGGTTCGGTCGGGCAGATCGCTCTCCTCGACGAAGTCATGGTGACGCTGGTCTACGCGCCTTCCGGCGGCGCCGAGATCTGGACCCTGAAGGCCGCAGGCGACGACACCTGGGTGCGGGCCGATCTGGAGCGGGGGTTCGTTCCCACCAGCCTGGCCGGGTTCGGCGACACCCTCTACATCACGGGTTCCGTCGACGGCGGCGCCGGTAGCGCCCTGTTGAGCAGCACCAACGGCGTCGACTGGACCGAGGTAACCGACCCGGCCCTGGGCGGGATGCACATCGACCGTGTCAGCGCCTCGACACACGGGCTGCTGGCGCTCGGCGCGCCCGCAGGCAGCCGGCTGGCGACGGGCCCGGCCGTCGTCGAGAAGGACGGTCTCGTCATCGAGATCTCCGAGACCGGCCTGCACCACGTGAAGTCGGCCGACGGTGAGAGCATTCTGGAGGCCTACCAGGAGGACATCGAGAGGGCCGGTCGGGAACTGACCATCGTCGACCCCGAAACCGGCGAGGATCTGGTCACCCTGACCACGGAGGAGATCGACCTGGCCTGGCAGGCGGTATGGAGCGCCATCGAGGCGGCCGGGCCCAGCCAGCAGCCACTGGCCATGGCGCTGACACGGGACGGCAGCTCGTGGACAGTCCTCGACACCGGGGAGGCCATCCCCCCCGGCTTCGTCCCCATCGCCGCCACCCTGGGCCCGAGAGCGGTGATGCTGAGCGGGTGGGTCGAAGGCGGCAACACGTCCGGTCCGACGCTGTTGGTGGGCACCTTCGCACCCTGAGCGGCCAACCTCCCCGGCGCGCCTAGTCTCCACGGCATGACCGTGCGCCTGCGCGATGCCGAGCCCGGCGACCACCCTGCCATCGCCGCCTTCACCCAGGACACCTTCACCTGGGGTGACTACGTCGCCGACTCGTTCGACCGCTGGCTGGCCGATCCGGACGGGCGGCTCTGTGTGGCCGTCGACGAGCACGATGTCCCCATCGCCATGAGCCGGGCGGCGCTGCTGTCGCCCACAGAGGCGTGGTTGCAGGGGGCGCGGGTCCACCCGGACTGGCGGCGGCAGGGTATCGCCTCACGTCTCGACGCCGAGTTGGAGGATTGGGCGCGGCGGCGGGGGGCGCGGGTGGTCCGCCTCTGCGTCGAATCCGACAACGCTCCCGCCATCGCCCAGGTGGAGGCCATCGGCATCCGGCGTGTCGCCGGATTCGCCCAGGCCGTCCGGCCGGTGAGGATGTCCCCGCCCACCGACGGCAACGGGGCGAGGCGGGTCCGGCGGCCGCAGCGGCTCGCCCCGGCGGTGTCCGCCGAGGCGGAACCGGCGCTCATGGCCTGGTCGACGGGGGAACTGGCCCGGCGCAGCCGGGAGATGTTCGCGGTGCGCTGGACCTGGCGGCGGCTGACACTGGCCGACCTGGTCGCCGCCGGTCGTTCCGGGGCGCTGTGGCAGTCCCCGTCGGGATGGACGCTGGCCGCGGTCGACCGTGAGACGCTCGAGGTCGGTTGGCTGGAGACCGGCCCCGAGGGAGCTGCCGACCTCCTCGCCGCCCTGGTGCCGCTGGCCGCCGAACAGGGCGCCGAGCGTGTCGCCGCCATGCTCCCCGACGCCGGATGGCTGCTCTCTGCGGCTGAGGGTCTCGGGTATGAGTTGAGGCAAGTGGGGATCCACGCCAAGGCCCTGTGAGGCGGGCCAGGTATCTGGTACTTGGTACTACGGTAATCGTAATAACAATTACTGGATCGCGACTACTGGATGCTCTCCCAATACAGCTCCACCGGATGCACGATCCGATACCCCGCTCCGAGCTGACTGCGTAGTTGCATCTCGCAACCCGGGTTGGCGGAGGCGACCAGGGTCACGCCGGTGGCGCGCACCTGTTCCGCCTTGAGGGCGCCGAGTTCGTCGGACATCTCCGGCTGCAGCGCCATGTAGATGCCGGCGGCGCCGCAGCACAGGGCGCGGGAGTCGATCTCGACCGGCGTGTGGCCGGCGGCGCGCAGGATGCGGCGGGGGGCGTCGACGATGCGCTGGGCGTGGCGAAGGTGGCACGGGTCCTGGATGGCGACCTCGCCCCGATCCTCGCTCGCCTGTGGCAGGCGGCCCTCGTCGATGAGGCCGGCGACGACCTCGGTGACGTCACGGGCCCGTGCTGCCAGCTCGGCTCCGGCCTCTCCGGCCCAGTGGCCGTAGCCCTTCAGGTGGGCGCTGCAGCCGGCGGCGTCGCCCACCACCAGGTCGTAGCCGGAGAAGGCGGCGACATTGCGCGAGGCGTGCGCCCGGGCCTCGGCGGCTGCCCCGTCGTGGGCTGCCAGCGCTCCGCAGCAGGTCTGCTGCTCCGGGACCTCGACGTCGTAACCGGCCCGGGCGAGCACGGCGATGGTCGCCTGGTGCACCGGCCCGAACCAGCGGTCCATGACGCAGCCGGCCAGCAGCGCCGCCGATCCGATGCGCTCGCCTTCCGCCGGACGCCTCGTCCCCACCACACCCGCGGAACGCACCGGGATGCGGCGCATGCCCCGCATCCTCCCCAGCGGGCCGGGAGCGACGCGGTCGAGGCCGACTCGCTGGCCGACCGCCGCAGCCGACGAAGCCGCCCCCACCAGGCCGCGGCGGCCCAGCCCGGCGCCCAGGACCGAATGGCGGGCGCGGCGGGTGGTCGAGGGCCGCTGCGCCGTGATCTCGGCGCGTGCGCCCTCCATGGCACGACCGAAGGGCACCAGCGAGGGGCACACCACCTCGCAGGCCCGGCACACCAGGCACAGGCCCATGATCTCCTCGAAGGTCTCGTCGACGGCGGACGCTCCATCGGCGACGGCCGACATGGCGGCGAGACGACCCCGCGGCGACGCCGTCTCGTCGCCGGTGAGACGGAAGGTGGGGCACACCGGCAGGCACAGCCCGCACGTGATGCACGCGTCCAGCTCGGCACTGGTGGGGGCATCTCCCGTGACCCACCCCATCAGCACCCTCCCGTGAAAGCGACCGGGGACCGCGCAAGACCCCCCGCTACTGGATACTGGCTACTGGATACTGGATACTGACGCATCAGATCCTCCCTGGGAGGCGGCCGGTGTTGAGCACCCCCGCCGGGTCGAAGGACCGCTTGAGGCGGCGCTGGATGTCGACCGTGGCCGGCGGCGTGCCCCAGGGGTCGAACACGGTGCCGGTGCCGGCAGGGGCGGCCAGGGTGACGAGAGCTCCCCCCAACTCCTCCGCCCACGCCCGCAGGTCGGTGAGCGCCGCCAGGGGCATGTCGTCGAGGCCCAGCTTCACCTCACCGACGCCGTGGGCGGCCTGGTAGTCGAGGTCGGCGGTGATGCGGTGCAGGCGCTCGACGGCGGCAGCGACCTCCGGGGCGGGAACCCGCAGCGAGAAGATGTAGCGCCGGTCCAGCGGTTCGGGCCAGCGCAGACCGGGCATCGCCGTGCTGCGCAGATCTGCCGCCTGGCCGGTCAGTTCCTCCGCCGTTCCGGCGACAAAGACCCGCGACACGTGATTTGTCTCCACCACGGCCAGGGGCCGGTAGGCGGCGGCAAGGGCATGGGCGGCGTCGGGAACGTCGATGGTGGCGGTGTGGGTGGGAGTGGGCCACAGCTTGAGGCAGACCGAGGCGATCACACCGAGAGCCCCGAGCGAACCGGTGGCGAGCCGCGGGATGTCATAGCCGGTGACGTTCTTGACCACACGGCCCCCGCCGGTGACCACACGGCCGTCGCCGGTGATCAGCACCACCTCGAGGACCCGGTCCCGGGTGGGCCCGTAGCCGAGGCGCCGCCATCCGGAGGCGGCCGCTGCCACCACCCCTCCCACGGTGGCGTTTCCGGGTGTCTCGGGGAGGACGGCGCTCTGGCCCCGCTCGTCGAGGAGGGTGGCCAGTTGCGCCACCGCCATGCCGGCCTCGACGACGATGGTGAGGTCTTCGGGCTGCCAGTCGACGACCCGTTGCAGGCCGGAGGTGACCAGCACCACGTCGGCCTCGACCGGGTAGCCGATCCCCTGGTGCTCGCCCCCGCCCCACACCAGCACGCGGAGGCGCTCCCGGCTCGCCGCCGCCAGTGCCTCGGAGAGGGCGTCGACGGTAGTCGGCGCCACCACCCGCTCGGCAGCGGGGACGCCGGGGAACAGATCGCGCACGTCCGGCCCCAGGGCATCGGCCACCGGTCCGGCGATACCGGTCATCCCGCCCTGGCCTCTGCCTGAGGAGGGGGGAAGTCGAAGTCGAAACAGCGAGAGCCGGCGGGCAGCACCTTCCCCGGGTTCATCACGCCGTCCGGATCGAAGGCCTCACGCACCCGGGCCTGGGCGTCCAGGCTCACCGCATCGAAGACGTCGGTCATGAATCGCTGCTTCTCCAGGCCGATGCCGTGCTCCCCCGACAGCGCCCCTCCCACCGCGATGGAGAGACGCACGATCTCGGCCCCGGCGGCCATGACCCGCTCCAGGACCCCGGGCTCCTTGGCGTCGAATGCCATCAGCGGGTGGAGATTGCCGTCGCCGGCGTGGAACACGTTGAGCATGAGCAGGTCGTACTCGGCGGAGATCTCGTAGAGGCGGTCCATCACCTCGACGAGGCGGGTGCGCGGCACCACCGTGTCGTGCAGGTAGAAGTCGGGGGCGGCCTGCGCCACCGCACCGAACGCCGACTTGCGCCCCAGCCAGAGCCGGCCACGTTCCTCGGCGTCTTTGGCCACCCGCACCTCGGAGGCGCCGGCGGCACGTGCGATCCCGGCGATGATCTCCGTCTCGGCAGCCACCGCACTGGGATGGCCCGCCACCTCGGCGAGCAGCACCGCGGCGGCGTCGGTGGGGTAGCCGGCGTGGACGAAGTTCTCCACCGCCCGGATCATCGGGTTGTCCATCATCTCCAGGGCGGCGGGGATGATCCCGGCGGCGATGGTGTCCGACACGGTGCGGGCGGCGCCGAGAACATCCGGATACGCCAGGAGCAGGGTGCTGACGTCGGGTGGGTTCTGGATGAGACGTACCAGGATGCGGGTGACGATCCCCATGGTGCCTTCCGATCCGACCACCACGCCGCGCAGGTCGAGCCCGATGGGGTCGGGGGCACAGCCTCCGAGGACGAGAACCTCGCCGTCGGCGGTGACCATCTCCACCGCCATCACATGCGCCACGGTGGTCCCCTCGGCCAGGCAGTGCGGGCCCCCGGCGTTGGTTCCCACGTTCCCGCCGATGGTGCAAGCCGCCTGCGACGACGGATCGGGGGCGTAGTGCAGGCCGAGCGACGTGGTGTGCTGGGTGAGTTCGGCGTTGATGAGGCCCGGGCCGACCCAGGCGGTGCGGCCGGGGACGTCGACCTGGTGGACCTGGTTCATGCGCATGAGAGATACCACCAGCGCCCCTTGCAGCGGGACTGCGCTCCCCGCCAGCCCGGTGCCGGCGCCGCGGGGCACGATCGGCACGCCGTGACGGCGGGCGATGCGGACACAGCCCACCACCTCGTCGGTGGTCCCGGGGAGGGCGACGGCGCGCGGCGACCCCCGTGAGATGCCGGCGTCCTTGTCGTACAGCCTGAGCTCGAGCGGCTCGTGCTTGACGCGGCGCGGACCCAGCAGAGCGATGAGCTCTTCGACCAGAGTCACGCTCCGAGGATAGGGCGCCACCACCCATCGAGGCGGTGAATCAGGTGGCGACAATCCGCTGGTTTGCCGGTCGCGACGGCTATCTTTCGCCGAGCCTCACCAAAAGATGCTTTTGACCGTGCCAGAAGTTAATGGTCAAATGGACGGATAGTGAAAAACAACGCCTCGGACAAGGCCACACCGGGTACGCCGGGCTACCTGCTGCAGCTGATCCGCCGCGGCGACGCCCGAACTCGCACCGATCTGGTCGGTACCACCGGGCTGGCGCGCTCCACCGTGGCGGCCCGCATCGATCAACTGCTCGCCGAGGGGCTGATCTCCGAGATCGGCGAGGCGCCCTCCACCGGGGGCCGGCCACCGGCCGTCTTCGGGTTCAACCGGGATGCCGGCGTCGTCCTCGTCGCTGATCTGGGAGCCACCCACGCCCGGTTCGCCGTCAGCGACCTGGGGGGCACGCCGCTGGCGGAGATGTCCCAGGACCTCGATATCGCCCAGGGACCGGAGGCGGTGCTGAGCGCCGTCGAGAAGCAGTTCGTGGCCCTGCTGAAGCGGGCGGAGCGCAGCCCCGATCTGGTCAGAGGTGTGGGAATCGGCGTTCCCGGCCCCGTCGAGTTCGCCGAGGGCCGCGCCGTCAACCCACCGATCATGCCGGGGTGGGACAACTTCCCGATCCGGGACCGCTTCGTGGAGCGGTACCAGGTGCCGGTGCTGGTGGACAACGACGTCAACATCATGGCGTTGGGCGAGCACTGGGTCTCGACGCCACCGGTCAACGACTTCGTGTTCATCAAGGTAGGCACCGGCATCGGCTCCGGGCTCATCCTGGGCGGGACCTTGCACCGCGGCGCTCAGGGCGCCGCCGGTGACATCGGCCACGTGCAGATCGTCGCCGCCGAAGGCGTCATGTGCCGCTGTGGCAACGAGGGCTGCCTCGAAGCCGTCGCCGGTGGGCGCGCCCTGGCGATGCAGCTCACCGCCGCCGGCGTTCCCGCCGCGGGTAGCAGGGACGTGGTTCGCCTGGCGAAGACCGGGAACGGCCTGGCGACGATGCGCATCCGCGAGGCGGGCCGACTCATCGGCCGGGTCGTGGCCATGATCGTCAACACTCTCAACCCTGACACCATCATCATCGGCGGCGACGTCGCCGATGCCGGGGAGCAACTCATCGCCGGTATCCGCGAGGTGGTGTACCAGCGCTCGACGGCCCTCGCCACCAGCAAGCTGGTCGTCGGCCAGAGCACTCTCGGCGACCGCGCCGGCATCACCGGCGCCGCCGCCATGGTGATCGAGTACATCTTGAGCCCGGCAGCCGTAGACGCCGCCCTGGCTGTGGAAGCATAGATACGTACTAAGTACTAAGTACTAGGTACTAGGTGGCTGGCGACAACTCGGAGCGCCTCGGGACCTGGCTGCTGGCGTCAGTTCGGAATTGAATCGCATCGCGTATTACCTAGTACTTAGTACCTAGTACTTAGTACCTCAAGAACCTTTCCGCCCGCAGTGGTGTATCAAGTGCGACACCAATGTTCAACGACTCCGAGCTGGCGCGACGGGCGCATGCGGGTGACCGCGACGCCTACGGGATGCTGGTAGCCGCCCACAGGGAAGTGGCGTTCCGGGTCGCCTACCTACTCACCTCCTCGGCGAGCGAGGCAGAGGACGCCACTCAGGACGGGTTCGTGAAGGCTTATCTCGCCCTCGACAGCTACGACGCCGACCGGCCCTTCCGGCCCTGGTTGCTGCAGATCGTCGCCAACGAGGCCCGCAACCGGAATCGGGCTGCGGGGAGGCGATTGAGCTACGAGATGCGAGGCGGCCACCGCGAGTTGCGGGAGGTGACGGAGACGCCGGAGGACGTCGCCGCGGTGGAGGACATGCGGCGCCGCCTCCTCGACGCGGTGAACCGGCTGCCGGAGGACGAGCGTCTCGTGGTGGGCCTCCGCTACTTCCTCCAACTCTCGGAGGCTGAAGCGGCGGCAGCCGCCGGCATCCCGGCGGGGACCGTGAAGTCTCGGCTGTCCCGGGCACTGCGGCGGCTGCGGGAGAGCGAAGAAGTGAAGGAGTTGCGATGACCGCACACGACCTGGTGCCTGGCCTCGAAGATCTCGGCTCGGTGCTCGTCTTCCCCGAAACGCCGAGTTTCGACGGCATCCTCGCCGCGCTCCCCGATCGGGTGGCACCCGCCCGAAGAGGGCGACCCTGGCTCGGAGTCGCCGCCGCCGTGATCGCGGTGGCGGCGCTGATCCTCACAGTCCCGCCGGCCCGACGGGCGGTCGCCGACCTCCTCGGCCTCGGCGCGGTGAGGGTCACCGTCGTCAACGAGCTACCTGCGGCGACCGCCTTCAAGGCGGACCTGGGCACCATGGTGAGCCTCGACGAGGCCGCTGCAGCCGCTCCCTTCCCCCTGCTCGTCCCTGGCGGCGCCGAGCCCGACACCGTGTTCCTGCGCGAGGTGGACCTGGTGGCGGTGACTCAGGTGTTCGGTACCGGGAAGCAGCCTCGCCTGATCCTCACCCAGGTCGGCGGCGCCGCCGACCGTCAGGTGATCGAGAAGATGGTGCCGGGTGAGGGCGCGATCGAACGCGTCCGGGTGGGAGAGTCGGAGGGCCTGTGGTTGTCCGGCCCCCCGCACACGGTGTCGTTCATCACATCACAAGGCGGCCGTGTCCCCGACCCGCCGCGCCTCGCCGGCAACACCCTGATCTACGAGCAGGACGGCGTGACGATCCGAATAGAGGCCGACGTAGATCTGACGACAGCGTTGGCGATCGCCGAGTCCCTCAAGCCGGTTCCGAGCGGGTAGTACTTGGTACTAGGTACTTGGTACTTGGTATCTACCCCCAGATACCAAGTACTAAGTACCAAGTACCCCTATGACGCCGGGAGCGTGGAGACAACGGATCCGCTCTCGGTGAGCAGCACCGTATGTTCAAAGTGGGCCGACCAGCCGCCGTCGGCGGTGACCACCGTCCAGCCGTCGTCGAGGACGTCGGTGTCGGCGGTACCCAAGTTGAACATGGGCTCGATGGCGAGGGCCATGCCGGTCTTGAGCCTGAGTCCCCGGCCCTTCTTGCCGTAGTTGGGCACGTTGGGAGCCTCGTGCATGGCACGTCCGATGCCGTGGCCGACGTACTCCCGCACCACGCCGTAGCCGTAAGGGGCGGCGGTTGACTCGACGGCGTGGCCGATATCACCCAGACGGTTGCCGGCCCGGGCCGCGGCGATGCCGTTCCACAGGCCCCGCTCGGTCACCTCGAGCAGCGTGGCAACCTCTTCGGAGACCTCGCCGATGGGCATGGTGAAGGCGGCGTCGCCGTGCCAGCCCTCGAAGATGGCCCCGCAGTCGACGGAGAGGATGTCTCCCTCCTGCAGCTTGTAGTCGCCGGGGATGCCGTGAACGACCGCCGAGTTCGGCGACATGCAGGTGGAAGCGGGATAGGTGCCGTGGTATCCGAGGAACGACGGCACGCAGCCGTTGGCGCGGATCACGCCCTCGGCGATCTTGTCGAGGTGCCGCAGCCTCATCCCGGGCGCAGCTGCCTCTCGCACCGCGGTCAGCGCGGCGGCGACGCACCTGCCGGCAACGAGCATCTTGTCGAACTCGGCCGCCGCTTTGATGGTGATGACGCCGGAGCTCATCCGGCGTCTGCGCCCGCCAATGCCAGGGCGAGCCGGGAGAACACCTGGTCGATGGTACCCACCGCGTCGATGCGGGTCACCGGCACCGAGACGCCGGGGTAGTAGTCGGCCAGCGGCGCAGTCTCCGAGTCGTATACGGCGAGGCGGCGGGCGATCGCCTCAGGGGTGTCGTCCTTGCGGCCCTGCGCGGCGGCGCGCTTGAGCATCCGGCCGAGGAGTTCGTCTTCGGGCGCCTCCAGCAGGACGACCGTGTCGAGGGCATCGCCCTCCATCGCCGCGTCGAGCGCCCTCGCCTGGGCCTCGTTGCGGGGGAAGCCGTCGAGAAGGTAACCGCAGCGGGCATCGTCGGCGATGAGGCGCTCCGCCACCATGGCCACTACCAGGTCGTCGGGGACAAGCTCGCCGGCGGTCATGATGACCTCGGCCTGGCGGCCCAGTTCGGTGCCGTCGGCGACCGCCTGGCGCAACATCTCACCCGTGGAAACGTGCGGAACCCCCAGCAGCTTCGACAGCAACGCCGCCTGTGTGCCCTTGCCTGACCCCTGCGGTCCCAGGAACAAAATGCGCCTTCCCAACGACAACCTCCTGCTTGGTACTTAGTACTTAGTACTTAGTACTTAGTACTTCAGCTCAGGAACCCCTCGTAATTCCTCATCATCAGCTGGCTCTCGATCTGCTTCATCGTCTCCAGGGCGACGCCTGCCACGATGAGGATCGACACGCCGGAGAGGCCCACCGGGATGTTCCACAGCCAACCCAGGATCGACGGGGCCACCGCCACGACCGCCAGGTAGATCGAGCCGGCCAGCGTGATGCGGCTGAGCACGAACTGGAGGTGCCGCACGGTCGCCCGGCCGGGACGGATGCCCGGGATGAAGCCGCCCTGCCGCTGGATCTGCTCCGCCTGGCGCTCCGGGTCGAACTGGATGGCGGTGTAGAAGTAGGTGAAGAAGACCACCAGCAGCGCCAGCACCAGGATGTAGGGCAGGGTCGGCGCCAGACCGGTGGCGCCGCCGCCGCTGACCAGGTTCTCGTCGATCCAGGTACGCACCGTGTTGCCCCAACCCGTCGACGGGATGGCGGAGGCGATCAGCACCGGGAAGTACATGATGCTGGTGGCGAAGATCACCGGGATGACGCCGGCCATGTTGACCTTGAGCGGGATGTAGGTGCTCTGACCGCCGAGGACCTTGCGGCCCCGCACCCGCCGCGAGAACGAGATGGGTATCCGCCGCTGGCCCTGGTCGATGAAGATGATCCCCACCGTGAGGATCAGCATCAACACCATGACCACGATGAACTGGTAGGGGGCCGACTGGGCCCGCAGCAGCTCGATCTGGGAGGGGAGCTGGCTGACGATGCTGACGAAGATGATCAGCGACATGCCGTTGCCGATGCCGCGCTGGGTGATCAGCTCGCCGAGCCACATGATGAGCGCGGTACCTGCCGTCATGGTGATGACGATGGTGAGCACGTTGCGCACCGTGTACTCGGGAATCAGGTCGATGCCGCCGGTGAACTGCCCGGAGTGGAACATGAACGTGAACCCGGTCGACTGGATGAGCGCCAGTCCCACGGTCACGTAGCGTGTCCACTGGGTGATCACCTTGCGTCCCGCCTCACCCTCGTCCTGGAGCGCCTGCAGCTTGGGGATCACCACCGCCAGGAGCTGCATGATGATCGACGCCGTGATGTAGGGCATGATGCCCAGGGCGAACACCGACATGGTCTCCAGACCGCCACCGCTGAACAGGTTGAGGATCCCGAGGAACCCGGCCTGTTCCTGCTGCAGGGCGAAAATCTGCACCCGCTGCAGGTCGACCCCCGGCACCGGGATGGCGGTACCGAGGCGGTAGATGGCGAAGATGAACAGCGTGAACAGGATCTTGTTCCGGAGGTCCGGGATCCGGAACATGTTGCGGAAAACGGAGAGCATGAAGCCTGGTTCCTGTCGGTTGGGGTCGAGCCTAACGCTCGAGGGTGCCGGGAATTACTGCTTGGAATCGACCTCGGTGACGGTGCCGCCCGCCGCCTTGATCTTCTCCACCGCGCCGAGGCTGAAGGCGTGCGCGGTCACGTTGAGCGCCACGTCGAGGTCGCCCTCGCCGAGCACCTTGATGCGGCCGCGGTGCTTCACCAGCCCCGCCTGACGCAGCTCGTCCGGCCCCACGTCGCTGCCGGCGGCGAAGTCGCCGAGGCGCTCGACATTGATGAGGGCGAAGTACTCCTTGTTGCGGTTCTTGAAACCCTTGAGCTTGGGCAGCCGCCGTTGCAGCGGCATCTGGCCACCCTCGAAGCCGGGACGCACCGAACCGCGGGCCTTCTGGCCCTTGGTGCCGCGCCCGGCGGTCTTGCCGCGGCGACCCGCCTCTCCGCGGCCGACACGGATCTTCTTCTGCTTGGAGCCCTCGGCGGGCTTGAGATGGTGCAGCTTCATCAGATCTCCTCCACGTCGAGCAGGTGCTTGGCGCGGAAGACCATGCCGCGTACGTCCGGCGTGTCGGGACGTTCCACCGACTGGCGGATCTTGCGCAGCCCGAGGCTCTCGACGGTGGCTCGGGTCTTCGGCTTCTCGCCGATGACGCTCTTCACCAGCGTGATCCTGAGTGTGCCTGCCATCGTCACTCACCCACCTGGGTCTTCATCAGCTCGGCGGACCGGTAGGCGGCCAGCAGTGCCGGTGGGAAGATCTCCTCGGCGCGCTTGCCGCGGGCCCGGGCGACCTGGTCGGGGCGCCGCTGGCCGGTGATGGCCGCCATCGTCGCCTGCGCCACGTTGATGTGCGTCGGCGAGCCCAGCGACTTGGCGAGGACGTCGCGGATACCGGCGGCCTCGATGATCTGCCGCACCGCACCCCCGGCGATGACGCCGGTACCGGGCGCTGCCGGCTTGAGCAGGACGCGGGAGGCTCCGTGCTCGCCGATGATCTCGTGGATGATCGTGGTTCCCGCCATGGGCACGTCGATCATGCTCTTGCGGGCCACCTCGATCCCCTTCTGGATCGCAGTGGGCACTTCCTTGGCCTTGCCGTAGCCGATACCGACGCGGCCCTTGCCGTTGCCGACAGTCACCAGCGCGGTGAACGAGAACCTGCGGCCGCCCTTCACCACCTTCGCCACGCGGTTGATGGCGATGACGCGCTCGTCGAACTCCGAGTCGCGGGGCCGTTCCGTTCTTCTTGTCACGTTGTGCTCCTGTCGATCTCGCGGTGGGTGCGGGCCATCAGAACTCGAGGCCTTCGGTCCGAGCACCCTCGGCGAGAGCCTTGATCCGGCCGTGGTAGGGGAAGCCCCCCCGATCGAACACGACCGTGGCGATCCCCGCCTCCTTGGCACGGGCGGCGATCAGCTTGCCCACCTCGGTGGCGGTCTCGACCGACAGCGTGCTGTCGGAGAATGTGCCCTCACGCGAGGAGGCGGCGGCCAGCGTGGTGCCGGCATCGTCGTCGATCACCTGCGCGTAGATGTACCGGTTGGAGCGGTATACCGACAGCCGGGGACGAGCCGCGCTGCCCCGCACCTTCTTGCGTACACGGCCATGGCGCCGGCGCCGGGCGTCGGTTCGCGATCCTCTCATTGCTTACCTGCCTTGCCGGCCTTGCGCCGGACGTGCTCGCCGACGTAGCGGATCCCCTTGCCCTTGTAGGGCTCCGGGGGGCGTACGCGGCGGATGTTGGCGGCCGTCTGGCCGACCAGTTCCTTGTCGATGCCGCTCACCACGATGCGGGTGGGCTCGGGGACCTCGAAGTCGATGCCGTCAGGGGCATCGATGTGGACCGGGTGGGAGAACCCGACCTGCAACTCCAGCTTGCGGCCCTGGAGGTTGGCGCGGTAGCCGACGCCCACCGCCTGCAGCTCCTTGCGGTAGCCGTCGGCGACCCCGGTGACCATGTTGGCCAGCAGCGCCCGGGTGAGGCCGTGGAGCGCCTTGGTCTCCCGCTCCTCGTCGGCGCGGTCCAGCGTGACCAGGTTGCCTTCCTGCGTCACCGATATGCGGTCGTTGATCGTCCGCTCCAGCGTGCCCCTGGCGCCCTTGACGGTGATGTGGCTGCCGTCCACGCTCACCTCGACGCCTCCGGGCAGCTCGATGGGATTCTTGCCGATACGACTCATCTCACCAGACCTCACACAGCACTTCGCCGCCGACGTTGCGCCGGCGTGCCTCACGGTCGGTGAGCAGGCCCTGCGATGTCGACACGATGGCGACTCCGAGGCCTCCCTGGACCCGGGCGATGGAGGTGGCCGGCTTGTAGACCCGGTGGCCCGGCTTGGAGACGCGGCGGATGCCCTTGAGGACACGGCTGCGGTCGTCGCCGTAGCGGAGCCGGATGGTGAGGGCGCGGCCCACGGCGGCGTCCTCCACCTTGAAGCTGTCGACGTAACCCTCGGCGGCGAGGATCTCGGCCACTCCCTCCTTGATCTTCGAGGTGGGCATGGTCACCGAAGGGTGCAGCGCCTGGTTGGCGTTGCGCAGCCGGGTGAGCATGTCGGCGATGGGATCAGTGAACATGGATTACCACGACGCCTTTCTCACCCCGGGGAGCTCGCCGTTGTGGGCCAGCTCGCGCACCGCGATCCGTGACATCCCGAACTTGCGGAAGTAGCCACGGGGCCGCCCGCTGACACCGCAGCGGTTGCGGTAGCGGGTGGCGCTCGAGTCCCGCGGCAGCTTGGCGAGAGACTGGTAAGCCTCCCGCTTCGACTCCCAGGTCGTCTCGGGATCTTTGATGACGGAGACAAGCTCGGCGCGTCGCTCCGCGTAGCGCTCGACGAGCACCTTGCGCCTGTCGTTCTTGGCGATCTTGGACTTCTTCGCCATCTCACACACCTGCCTGTTGGCGCCGGAAAGGGAAGTTGAAGGCGGCGAGCAGGGCCCGGCCCTGGTCGTCGTCGACGGCGGTGGTCACGAACGTGATGTCCATGCCCCGCACCTTGCCGACCTTGTCGTATTCGATCTCGGGGAAGATCAGCTGCTCGTTGACACCGAACGTGTAGTTGCCCCGGCCGTCGAAGCCACGAGGGCTCAGGCCGCGGAAGTCACGGATGCGGGGAATGGCCAGCGTCACCAGCCGGTCGAAGAACTCCCACATCCGATCGCCGCGCAGCGTGACCGAGGCACCGATCGCCACGTTCTCACGGAGCTTGAAGTTGGCGATCGACTTGCGGGCACGGTTTACCCGGGGCTGCTGGCCGGTGATGATGCGCAGGTCCTGCACGGCGGCGTCGACGACCTTGCCGTCCTGGACGGCGTCACCGAGCCCCATGTTGACCACGATCTTGGACAGGCGGGGAACCTGCATCACGTTCTCCAGGCCCAGCTCGTCCTTGAGGCGGGAGCGGAGCTCGTCGTTGTACAACTGCTTGAAGCGCGGCGCCATCAGAGATCACCTCCGCACTTGCGGCAGATGCGGTACTTGCGGCCCTGGTCGTCGAAGCGGGCGCCGATGCGGGTGGGCCCGCAGCGGTCGCACACGATCATCACGTTGGAGACGTGGATCGGCATGTCCTTGTCGATGATGCCGCCCTGCATGGTCTGGCCGGTGGGCTTGCTGTGGCGCTTGGCGGTGGCCACGCCCTCGACGATGATCCGGTCCCTGGAACGGAACACACGGGCCACCTTGGCCTCGGTGCCCTTGTCCTTGCCGGCGATGACCCGCACGGTGTCCCCTTGCTTGATCTTCATCACAGCACCTCCGGTGCCAGCGACACGATGCGCATGAATTTGCGGTCGCGCAGCTCGCGACCCACCGGGCCGAAGATGCGGGTGCCCCGCGGCTGGCGCTGGTCGTTGATGATCACGCAGGCGTTGTCGTCGAAGCGGATGTAGGTGCCGTCCTGGCGGCGGCTCTCCTTGCGGGTGCGCACCACCACGGCCTTGACCACCTCACCCTTCTTGACGGTTCCGCCGGGCGTGGCGTCCTTCACGGTGCCCACGATGACGTCACCGACGTGGGCGTAGCGCCGCTTGGAGCCTCCCAGGACCCGGATGCACAGGACCTCGCGGGCCCCGCTGTTGTCTGCCACCTTGAGGCGGCTCTCCTGCTGGATCATCGGGCCCGCTCCACGACCGTCTCCACGCGCCACCGCTTCGACTTCGACAGCGGGCGGGTCTCCACGATGCGGACCGTGTCGCCGACATGGGCGTCGTTCTGCTCGTCGTGGGCGTGGTACTTCTTGGATGTGGGCACGGTCTTGCCGTACTTGGGGTGGCGGGTGGACCCGGCCACGAGCACGGTGACGGTCTTGTCCCGGGCGTCGGAGACGACGACCCCGGTGCGGACCTTGCGACGCGCCCGTTGTGTCGAGTTGTCGGTCACCTACGCCTCCTTCTGCTGCCGGCGCCAGGCGGCGAGTTCCTGCTCGCGCATGACGGTCTTGATACGTGCGATGTCGCGGCGCACCTCACGCAGGCGCGCCGTGTTGTCGAGCTGGTTGGTCACCACCTGGAAGCGGAGGTTGAACAGCTCTTCCTTGGCCTCGTCGAGCTGCTCTTGCAGCTCGGTGTATGTGGACTTGCGGAGATCGGGGGCCTTCACACGTCCTCCCGGGTCACGAAGCGGGTCTTGACGGGAAGCTTGTGGGCGGCGAGGCGCATGGCCTCGCGGGCCAGCTCCTCGCTGACCCCGGCCATCTCGAACATGACGCGGCCCGGCTTGATGACAGCCACCCAGTACTCCGGGTTGCCCTTGCCGGAGCCCATGCGGGTCTCGGCGGGCTTCTCGGTTACGGGCTTGTCCGGGAACACGTTGATCCACACCTTGCCGCCACGCTTGATGGCCCTGGTCATGGCGATACGGGCAGCCTCGATCTGGCGGGCGGTGATCCAGCCCACCTCCTGGGCCTGCAGCCCGTAGTCACCGAAGGTGACCCGGGTGCCGCCCTTGGCCTGTCCGGTCATGCGACCCTTCTGGACCTTGCGGTACTTGGTGCGCTTGGGCATCAGCATCAGGAGCTCTCCTCCCCGGTGCCCTCGTCGAGGGTGTCGACGACCTCGGCCACGGCCTCCTCGACCGGCTCGGTCGTCTCGTCCTCGGCGGCATTCTCGGTGGCGACGGCGGCGACCTCTTCGACGGGCTCGGTGACCTCGGCGGCGACCTCTGCCGTGTCTTCGGCAACCTCCTCGGTGACCGCCGCGGCGGAATCCTCGACGACGGTCTCGACGTCCCCGACATCAGGGTCCGTGGCGACGGCCTCGGCAGCCGCAGTCCCGTCCGGGGCGGCAGCCTCCTCGACGGGGGCGGACTCTGCGGTGACTGCCTCGACGGCGGGCTCGGGGGTAGCCGCCGCGGCGGCGGTTTCCTCGACCGGCCCGGTCTTGGGAGCGTCCGTGGTCACCTCGTCACGGGCATCGTCGAAGGCGGCACGGGCATCGCCCGGGGCCAGGCGGCGACCGCCGCCTGCCTCGATGAGACGCCGACCGCCAGGCCGCGCCTTCCCGCCGGCGGGTTCGACGGCACGCTTGCCTCCCCCGGCCTCGATGAGGCGAGGACCGGAGGATGACCCTGCGGCGGCCTCGGCACGGGATTTGGCGGAGCGGCGGCGCTCGGCGGGACCGCCGGCGGCGAGGCGGGCTTCGGCGGCGATCTTCTCCCGGGTGCCGGCGGCGCTGGGGAGCACGTCGCCCTTGTAGACCCACACCTGGACCCCGATGGCCCCGACGGTGGTGGCGGCGGTGGCCTGGCCGTAGTCGATGTCGGCACGCAGTGTGTGCAGCGGCACCCGTCCTTCCAGGTACCACTCGCGGCGACCCATGTCGGCGCCGCCGAGGCGGCCCTTGGCCTGGACACGCACGCCCTCGGCTCCGGCCTTGAGCGCCGTCGACACCACCCGCTTCATGGCCCTGCGGAAGGCGACACGGCCCTCGAGCTGGTCGGCGACACTGCGTGCCAGCAGCGTGGCGTCGATCTCGGCGTTCTGCACCTCGATCACGTTGAACTTGACGATGGACTTGGTGAGCTTCTCCAACCCGGCACGGAGTCGCTCGGCTTCGGAGCCGCCGCGGCCGATGACCACGCCGGGGCGTGCGGTGTGCACGTCGATCTGGACCTTGGAGGTGCCGATGCGCTCGATGTCGATGCGCGACACGGCTCCCCGCGTCAGCTCCCCTCGCAGGTACTTGCGGATCTCATGATCCTGGTTGACCTGGCGGGCATAGTCCTTCTCGGAGTACCAGCGGGACTTCCAATCGGTGACGATGCCGAGCCGCAGGCCGTAGGGGTGGACCTTCTGTCCCATTACTCGTCCTCCTGCTCGGCGACGACGATGGTGATGTGGCTGGTGCGCTTGTTGATGCGGGTGGCACGGCCACGGGCCCGGGGCCGCCACCGCTTCAGGGTGGGACCCTCGTCGGCGTAGGCCTCGGCCACGAACAGCTCGTCGGCGTCCAGCGCGAAGTTGTGCTCGGCGTTGGCGACGGCCGAGGCCAGCACCTTGGAGATGGGCTCGGCGGCGCGACGGTTCGCCAGCGTGAGGACGTTCTTCGCCTCCCCGACGGGGAGCCCTCGAACCAGGTCGAGGACACGGCGTACCTTGTACGGCGACTGCCGGATGAAGCGGGCGCGGGCGGTGGCCTTCATCGCCGCCTCGCCGACTTGTCGCCGGCATGGCCGCGGAAGGTGCGGGTGGGGGCGAACTCCCCCAGCTTGTGACCAACCATCGACTCGCCGATGTAGACCGGGATGTGCTTGCGGCCGTCGTGGACGGCGATGGTGTGACCCACCATCTCGGGAACGATGGTCGAACGACGACTCCAGGTGCGGATGACCTTCTTCTCTCCCGATTCGTTGGCCTTCTCGACCTTACGCAGGAGGTGCTCGTCGACGAACGGCCCCTTTCTCAGGCTGCGCGCCATGGGCTACCTCCGACCCTTCTTGGTCCGGCGGCGAACGATGTACTTGTCGCTCGCCTTGTTCTTCTTGCGGGTGCGCCCTTCGGGCTTGCCCCACGGGCTCACCGGGTGGCGGCCGCCGGACGTCCGGCCCTCACCGCCGCCCAGCGGGTGATCCACCGGGTTCATGGCGACGCCGCGGGTCTGCGGGCGCTTGCCCTGCCAGCGGGCACGGCCGGCCTTGCCGACCTTCACCAGTTCGGCGTCGGTGTTGCCCACCTGGCCGATGGTGGCCCGGCAGTCGAGCAGCACCTGGCGCATCTCCCCCGAGGGGAGGCGCAGCAGGGCCATGTTCGACTCCTTGGACATGAGCTGGATGGCGGTGCCGGCGGAACGACCCATCTTGGCGCCGCCGCCGGGGCGCAGTTCCACGTTGTGGACCACGGTGCCGGTGGGGATGTTGCGCAGCGGCAGGGCGTTGCCGGGCCGGATCTCGGCGCCGGCGCCGGACTCCAGCATGTCGCCGACCTTGATGCCCACCGGGGCGATGATGTAGCGCTTCTCACCGTCCACGTAGTGGAGCAGGGCGATGCGAGCGTTGCGGTTGGGGTCGTACTCCACCGCGGCGACCTTGGCGGGGATGCCGTCCTTGGTCCGGCGGAAGTCGATGATGCGGTAGCGCCGCTTGTGGCCGCCGCCGCGGTGCCGCGAGGTGATGCGGCCGTACGAGTTGCGCCCCGAGGACCGCTTCTGCTTGTCGAGCAGGCCCTTCTCCGGCTTCGAGCGCGTCACGCCCTCGAAGTCGGACACGGTCTGGAACCGGCGACCGGGCGATGTCGGCTTGAGCTTCTTCACACCCATGGGATCAAACCTCGAAGATATCGATCGAGTCGCCGTCGGCCAGCTTCACCAGCGCACGCTTGGTGTCGGACCGCTTGCCGATCTTGTTGTTGGTCCGCTTGCGCTTGCCCTTGCGGTTGATGGTGTTCACACCTACCACCGACACCTCGAAGATCTCCTCGACCGCCTGGCGGATCTCGGTCTTGTTGGTGCGGCCGTCCACGACGAACGTGTAGGTGTTGGCGTCCTGGATCAGGTCGTAGGACTTCTCCGACACGACCGGGATGCGGATGATGTCGCGAGGGTTCTTCTTCATGCGCCCGCCTCCTCACCGTTCTCCTTGGTGGTGGCGGCACGGACCGCCTCGGCGTGCTCGGCGGTACCGCGGGGCACCGACTGGCCCAGATCCAGCGTCCCCCGGCTCATGATCACCGTGTCGGCCCAGAGCACGTCGTAGGTGTTGGCCTGGCCCAGGTTGGAGGCGATCACGTGGTCGAGGTTGCGGAACGACGTAACCGCCACCCGCTCGCTGTCCTCGGCGATGAGCAGCACCTTGCCGGTGACGCCCATGGCGGCGAGCAGCTTCACCGCGTTCTTGGTCTTGGGGGTGTCCCACACGTCGAAGGTCTCCACGACCTTGATGTTGCCCGAGGCGGCCCGGACCGACAGGGCGCTGCGCAGGGCGAGGCGACGCATCTTCTTCGGGGTGCGCTGGGCGTAGCTGCGGGGCTTGGGACCGTGGGCGACACCGCCGCCGGCCCACTGCGGAGACCGGGTGGAACCGTGACGGGCCCGGCCGGTGCCCTTCTGGCGCCACGGCTTCTTGCCGCCGCCGCGTACCTCGCCCCGGGTCTTGGTCGAGGCGGTGCCGGAGCGGGCGGCGGCGAGCTGGGCCGTGACCACCTGGTGCATCACGGCCGTGTTGGGCTCGATCCCGAAGATGTCGGGGTTGAGCTCGACGGTGCCCTGGGCGTCACCGCCGGCGGTGTAGAGCTCTGCGGTCAGGGTCTCAGGCACGGGCCTTCACCGCCTCTCTGATGAGGAGGACGGTGCCCTTGGCACCGGGGACGGCACCCCGGACCATCACCAGGTCGCGCTCGGCGTCGACCGAGACGACGTCGAGGTTGAGCACCGTGGTCTTGTCGCCGCCCATGCGGCCGGGGAGGCGCTTGCCCTTGAACACCCGCGCCGGCGTGGCGCAGGCGCCGATGGATCCGGGAGCGCGGTGGACCTTGTGGGCGCCGTGGCTGGCGCCCTGGCCCTTGAAGTTGTGGCGCTTCATCACGCCCTCGAAGCCCTTGCCCTTGGAGATGCCGGTGACGTCGGCCTTGGCGCCGGCGGTGAGGACATCGGCGATGCCGATGCGCTGGCCCACCTCGTATTCGGTGACGTCGTCGACCGGAATCTCCACCACGTGGCGGGTTGGGGAAACTCCGGCCTTGCCGAAGTGGCCGGCCTGGGGGCGGTTGACCTGGGCGGCGCGCAGTTCCTTGAAGGCCACCTGGATGGCGGAGTAGCCGTCGCGCTCGGGGGTCTTGATCTGGGTGACGTGGACAGGGCCGGCCTTGATGATGGTCACCGGTACCACCCGGGACTCGTCGTCGAAGACCTGGGTCATGCCCAGCTTCTCGCCGAGGATCGCCTTCACGTCTTGATCTCCACTTCCACGCCGGCGGGGAGGTCGAGACGCATCAGGGAATCGACGGTCTTGGGGGTCGGGTCCAGGATGTCGATGAGGCGTTTGTGGATGCGCATCTCGAAGTGCTCGCGGCTGGTCTTGTCGACGTGCGGGCCCCGGATGACCGTATAACGATGGATCCGCGTGGGCAGCGGGACCGGGCCTTTGATCCTCGCCTGCGTGCGCACGACGGTCTCGGCGATCTTGCGCGCCGATTCGTCGACCACGGAATGGTCGTAGGCCTTGAGGCGGATGCGAATCCGGTGCTCGTTCGCCACGTTACAGGTTCCTGTCTCTCGGTCGGTGCGATCTCCCTTCGGGGAGCGCCCGCCGGCGTGGCGAGGCCCGGGCCGCGGCAGCGCGGGTCCTGGGCCGACCACCTGGCGAGCGGTACCCGTCGGGTACATCACGGGTTTGGCCGGGGCCGAGCGCACACGACGCAAGCTCGGCCATCTTGGAAAACTCGGATCGCGCGCCAGCGGTCGCTGGCGGCAGAAGGGATTGTAGAAGGCGCTGCGGAGATAGATCAAATCGCCTCCTGGCGTGGGGAAGTACTTGGTACTTGGTACTTAGTACCAAGTACCTCCCCGCGCCAGAGGGTCGCTTGCAGGCACTAGTCTCCCGTCTGCTCCCACCTGTGGGAGGCCGCCCGTGCAGCGAAGTCCGGTTTGAGTCCGGCGCTGTCCCGCAACTGTCAAGCCCCTGAGGGGGACAAGTCAGGTCGCCTGTGCCGGCGGTGGACGAGAAGACCTCGGATGAAGGTTGCGTTGCGCCGGCACCTCCGGCTCCTCCTTCATCCTCCGAACCGGGAGGATGTCTATGGGTACGACTCAGGAACCGGAGCGGGCTCGCCGCTCCCCGTGGCTGTGGGTGGCCATCGCAGTGGTGGTGGTCGCCGCCGGGATTCTGCTCTTCGTTCAGCTCGGCGGCTCGGACGAGCCCGACGTCACCACCACCACCACCGGCACGCCCGCCACCACCGCCACGCCGACCACGGGGGCTCCGGGCACCACGGACGCGCCGACCACGACGACGGCGCCCACCACGGACGCGCCCGCCTCCACGTCCACGACGCAGGCAGCGGACACCACCACCGCGGCCCCGCTCGATCCCGCCGCGGTCGCGGTCGCGGCCGCGGCATGGACGGCCCGTGACTATGTCGCCCCCTCCTCCGGGATCGCCGAGTTCGGTACCGGCGCCCTCATCGACGCCCTGGTGGCTCTCGCCCTGGCCGATGCCGAGCCCGACACCGCCGCCGCCATGCTCGAGGAGTTGCGCGGCGAGGCAGGTGACTATGCCGGCGCCGCCGACGCCCTGCTGCCGGGACAGGCCGCCAAGGTCGTCCACGTGATCGAGGTGTACGGCGAGGACCCGGCGACCTTCGTCGACGGCAGGGACTTCGAGGCCGAATTGCGCGCAACTCTCCAGACCGAGGGCGACAACATCGGACGTTTCGGCGAGGCCGTGGTGTACGACCAAGCGCTCGCCCTGCTGGCATTGTCGACGACAGACGGCGGCGCTCCCGCCGAGTCGGTGACGTGGCTGGCCGCGCAGGCCTGCGACGACGGGTCCTTCACCTACGACGGCACCGGATGCGGCGAGTTCGCCGACCCCGACACCACCGCGATGACGGCCCTGGGCTTGTCCGCCGCCGGGGAGTCGGAGGCCACCGGTACCGCGGTCGACTGGTTGCTCGCCCTGCAGCAGGACGACGGGGCCCTGGCCAGCTTCGACATGCCCAACGCCAACACCACCGCCATCGCCGCCCAGGTGTTCACCGCAGCCGGCGAGAATGCTGCGGCCGACGCGGCCGCAGCATTCATCGCCTCGCTGCAGTTCGGCTCCGACGCCCCCGAGGCCGATGCCGGCGGCATCCGATGGGTGGCGGAGGACACATCCGCCAACGTGCTGGCCACCATCCAGGGCATCTGGGGCCTGGTCCCCACGCCGCTGTACGAGATCGGCGGGTAGCCCACTTCATGTGGGAGCACCCCATGGCGGGCAACGGCGGCGGCTGGTCCCGGATCGGAACCGGGCTGCGCCGGGTCCTGGCGGGCACGGTGGTGTCTCTGGCGATCGTGGCGCCGGTACCCGCCGGCGCCATGCAGGGTTGCGAGAGCGGGGTCACCGTGGTGGTCGACTTCGCCGCCTTCGGCGGAGAGGTGCAGGCTCGGTGCGCTCCCGGGAACCAGGACAGCGGGTTGGGGGCCCTGGAGTCGGCCGGTTTCACCGTGACGATGGTGTCGAGCCAGCCCGGCTTCCTGTGCCGCATCGACGGGGAGCCGGCCGGCGATCCCTGCAGCCGGACCCCGCCCGGCGACGCCTACTGGGGCTACTGGCAAGCCGGGCCCACCGGCGACTGGGCATACGCCACCGCCGGCGCCGCCTCCACCACGCCGCAGGTCGGTTCGGTGGAGGGTTGGGCCTTCTCCACACCTGACACCGAAGGCACCCCATCGATGACGCCGTCGGACGCGGTGGCGATCGCAGCCGCCGGCACCGTCCCGCAGGCAACCGACACCGCGGATGCAGGGAGCGGCCCCTCCACGGGTCTCGTCATCGGGCTTGGTGCGCTCGTCGGGATCGCCGCCGCCATCACCCTGTCCGCCCTGCGCCGCCGAAGGTCGGGATGAGCCGCCGGGTGCCCCGCCGCATCCACCCGGCGGCCTGGTGGCTGTGGGCGCTGGGGTTGGCGACGGCGGCGGCGCTCACCACCGACCTGGTGCTCCTCGGGATCATCGCCGGCGCCTGCACCCTGGTGGTGCTGCGCCGCGGTGACGCACGTGCGGTGAAGGCGTACCGTTTCTACGCCGGCATCGCCGTGTTCATCCTGGTGATGCGTGTCCTCTTCCGGGTCATCTTCGGCGGGGCGTCGGTGGGGACGCCGCTGTTCACCCTTCCCGAGGTACCGCTCCCCGGGTGGGCCGCCGGCATCCGCCTCGGCGGCCCGGTCACGGCAGCGGAACTGTGGGGCGCACTCGTCGACGGCGCCCGGCTCGCCACCATCGTGCTCTGTGTCGGTGCCGCCAACGCCC
>CAZOGW010000026.1:0-20839 GCA_964579415.1 uncultured Acidimicrobiaceae bacterium
TGCGCCACGCGATCCGGTCTCACTTCGCCAGGCCAGCCGATCGGACACCTCCCCCGCCGAAGCGGCGGGGGAGGATGAAACCCGACCCGACGAAGCGGCGGGGGAGGATGAAACCCGACCCGACGAAGCGGCGGGGGAGGACGAAAACAGCCCGACGAAGCGGCGGGGGAGGATGGAGCAGGGAGAGGGGAAATCCGCGAAAATCTTGACTATGGGTTCTAGCCTGCGCGGAACGAGCAGGAGGAAGTCACCGTGGTGGACATCGTCTTGGCGACGGCTCTCGTGGCAGCGGGAGTGGCCGCCATCACCCGTCACAGCTCGCATTCGCCAGGGGCACACGGCGCCGTCGACGGCGACCTGCGCGTCATGGCCCGGCGCTGGGCCGCTGACCTTCCCTGTCCGTGGTGCCGCTCACAGACTGCCGAGGACGACATCCGGTGCCCTTCGTGCGGTCAGCGGTTTGGCTGATACGTACTACGCGACACCCCGCGTCAGCGGTAGACCGACTTGGTGAAGGTCACTTCGAAGCCGAGTCTTCGGTAGAGGTGGATGGCCCCGTCGGCGGGGTTCGTGTAGAGATTGACGGTGTGGCAGCCACGAACCTTCGCCAGGTGGGCGAGGCCGGACAGCACCAGGAAACGGCCCAGTCCCCTGCCTTGCGCTTCGGGCACCACGCCGACGACGTAGATCTCGCCGATCTCACCGCCGGGGCGCACCTTGGTCCAGCACGAGCCGAGCAGCGCTCCGTCCTCCGTTGACCACGCCATGAGCAGCCCGGCAGGATCGAACCAGGGCTGCTCCATGCGGACCTCCACCTCGGCCCGGTCCCAGCCGCCCTGCTCGGAATGGTCGGCGAACGCCTTGTTGTTGACCTCCAGCCAGGCATCCTCGTCCACACCGGGGCGGAAGGTCCGCAACGCGACACCGGGAACCGGTGCCGGGGCTGCCGCGGGGAGCGGTCGGGACATCTCCACCAGGCGCCGCACCACCTCCAGGCCCAGCCTCTCGGCGGCGGCGACCTCCGGCGCCCGCCACATCCACACCGCTCGCATCGCTTCCCCGGGCAGCAGCCCGAGGATGCCCTCGAGGAGCGCTACTGCCGTTCCCTCCTCGTCGTCTCCCGGGGCCGGTACCACCTCGACCTGCCACACCCCCACGCCCTCGTCGACAGCCGGGTGCCAGGCGGCGTGGCCGTATCCCGCCGCGGTGCCGTCCCCGGCCAGTGCCACCACCTCGACAGAGCCCTTGTCTCCCCGCCGCACCGTCTTGTACTCGCTCAGAGCCTCCCGCCCGTCGACGGCTTCCCTCGCCACCAAGAGAGCAGTGACGGCGGCCTCATCCCCGGTCCGGATCGTGCGCGTTTCCACGCCGCTCAGCGTATCCGCGCCACAGATAGTATTCAGCACGTAGTACTTTGTGCGTAGTACGTTCTGCGCATCATCATCTACCATCTCCCCTTCACCTAAGCTGCAGCCCAATGTCACGCGTGGGGCTCGTTCTGGGGGGCGGTGGTATCACCGGGGCCGCGTACCACCTCGGGTCCCTGCTCGCGGTAGAGGCGGCGACCGGATGGCACCCCTCCAAGGCGGACGTCGTGGTGGGCACCTCCTGCGGTGCTTTCGCCGCGGCGCTGCTGCGCGGTGACCAACTGTCCATCGACACTCTCATCGACGGCGCCCACGATCGCGACGAGGTGACCGAGCGCCTCAAGCAACGCGTCTACCGCCGCTCGCGGCCCCGCGGCATGGTGCGCTGGCTCCGCCGCGGCGTCCTGCCCGGCCTGACCCGTCCGGACCTGCGACTCGCCGTGGGGAGCCCGGGCCTGTACCGCACCGACGGCATCGCAGACTGGCTCGGCGAGCGCCTCGGGTCGCTGGCGGAGTCGTGGCCCTCCCAGCCCACGGTGGTCGTCGCCTACGACCTGGAGAACCGCCGCCGGATGGCGTTCGGTACCGACGAGGCCCCCGACGTATCCCTCAGGGAGGCGGTGGGGGCATCCTGCGCGGTGCCGTTCGTGTACGAGCCGGTACGCATCGACGGCCGCTGGTACGCCGACGGCGGTATGGCCAGCGGCACCAGCGCCGACCTGCTCCTGGCCTCAGAGGATCCGCTCGACCTGGTGATCGTCATCGCGCCGATGGCGGCCACCGAGTCCCGTACCGGGGCACGGTTCTACGAGGAGGCCTTCGACCGCTTCGGCCGCAGTGCCCTCGACCAGGAACTGGCCCGCATCCGCGAGGCCTGGCCGGCCACCGACGTTGTCGTCATCCGGCCCGACCACTCAGTCCTGGCAGTGACCCGCCCCAACCCGCTGTCCACTCGCGCCGCGGTGCCCGCCTTCTTGCGCACGTTGCGCTCGCTGCGCTCGCAGCTCGGCGATGCCGACACCTGGGCCATCCTCAGCCACCATCTCGCCACCGAACGCGTCCCTTGAGAACGATCCCAGATCGGGACTGCCGACCCACGGTGTTGTACGGAGCTTGTCGGTAGGGTGACGGGCATCGATCCCGGTCACCGGGGATCCTCGGGGGGAACCCGACCGTGCCACTCAAGCTCTATCTGAGACTCACCTGCCCGAGCGACGATGGCGGTGCCTCGATCGTCGAGTACGCCATCCTGCTCGTCCTCGTTGCCGCGGCGTTGATCTCGGCTGTCGGGATCTTCGGCGGAGAGGTCTCGGACACCTTCAACCATGCGGTTGAGGAGATGGACCAACTTCCCGGATAGGGAACCCGGCCGTGGCACGGGTACGTCCGACCCGGCATGAGAGCAACACCCCCGACCCTATCCCGGCTTCTCCTCCTGCTGGCCGCGCTGACGGTGGTCGTGGCCTCCTGCGGTGACGACGGCTCCACAGGAGTCGGTGACGACACCAGCCCCACCACCACGGCGGAAACGACTCGGCCGCCTGACGAGACCGTCTCCGACGATGACGTGCACAGCGACGACGGCAGCGGCGATGAGGGGGACACCGACGTACCACCGGTGGTCGGGAACGACGATCTCCCCCTGTTCATGATCACCTACGAGGGCGGGTTCGCCAGCCCGACGATGTTGGCCTCCCTGGGGCCTGCCTACGTGATGACCATCGACGGCAGGCTGATCCTCCAGGGTCCGCTGGTCGCCGTCTACCCCGGACCTCTGGTGCCGCACTACCAGGTGGTGGAGGCCGCCGACCTGCTCCCGGACCTGCAGGAGATCCTCGCTCGCATCGGCATCGCAGAGATCACCGAGGAGATCGACGACTCGGGGCAGATGATCGACGCCTCCACGACCGTCCTCACCTACTTCGACGAGAACGGCACCCACCGCTACGGCGCCCCTCCGATGGCATTCGACGGTGGCGGGGAACAGGACCCGCGCGCCGCGGCCCTGTCCGATCTGCTGCTCACGTTGGAGAGCGCCGCCTACATCGACGGGAGCGCCTGGAGTGACTTCACGTCGGATCGCTGGCAGGTGGTTCTCAACGGCGACTTCCTTCCCGACGCCGGACCCGACGAGGGCCTGGAGTTCGAGATCCGCCCCTACCCGCTTGCCACCGCCGTCGCCGACTTCGAACACACCAGCTTCGACCTACCGTGCACCATCCTCGACGGGGAGGAGGCCGCGGCGGCCGCCGACGAGTTCCTGACAGCCACCCAGCTCACCGTGTGGGACACGGGCACCGAGCAGGTCCAACTGGCCGCCCGCCCCCTCCTACCCGGCGAGGCGGGCTGTTCAGCCTGATCCGTATTACGTATTACGTATGACGTGAGGAGCGCCGGGCTGGACCACCCCCGACCAGGCGTACCGGCTACTGGATATTGGATACCATCCTTCTCCCGTCAAGGAGGACGATGCTGTTCGGTGGCCAGACGATGACCGAGACATTGCGCCGAGTCGTGGTGCGCCGGCCCGATGCGAGCTTCGCCGTCGCCGACCCGGTGGCATGGAACTACACGTCCCGGCCGGACCCGGCTGCGGCGGGCGCCGAACACGATGCCCTGGTGGAGCTCCTTGTCGCTGACGGCATCGAGATCATCCACCACGATCCCGCCCTCCCCGACCACGCCGATTCGATCTTCGTCCACGACCCGGTCCTCGTCACCGACGGCGGCGCCATCGTGCTGCGCATGGGCAAGCCGCAGCGACGCGGCGAGGAGGAGCCGCTGGCGGCGACACTGGAGCAAGCCGGTGTGCCCCGGCTGGGGGCGCTGCTCGCCCCGGCAGTCGCCGAAGGAGGCGACATCATGTGGATCGATCCCGCCACCCTCGCGGTGGGGATCGGCTTCCGCACCAACCAGGCCGCCGCCGAACAGCTCGGAGATCTGTTGCCCGATGTGGAGATCGTGCCGGTGCAGCTCCCCTACCATCTCGGGCCTCACGCCTGCCTACACCTCATGTCGCTCATCTCGATGCTCGACGCCGACCTGGCGGTCACCTACGTTCCGCTGTTGCCGGTCACCTTCGTGCAGTTCCTGGAGAGGCGCGGCATCGGGATGGTCGAGGTCCCCACCGACGAGTGGGAGCGGCAGAGCACCAACGTTCTCGCCACCGCACCGCGCCGGCTCATCACCCTGGAGGGAAACCCCGTCACCCGGGCCCGACTCGAGGAAGCCGGGTGCCAGGTGCGTACCTACGTGGGCGACGAGATCACGCTGAAAGCGGAAGGAGGAGCCACATGCCTGACCAGGCCGGTGCTGCGACAGACCTGACCGACGCCGAGGTCGAGGTCCTCGACCGTCTCGATCTGGACCGGCTGCACACTCTGCTCGGAGAGCTGGTGGCCTCGCCGAGCGTCGCCGACGCCGAATCGCCGGCGCAGGAGTTGGTCGCCGCCGAGTTGCGCGGCCTGGGCATGGAAGTCGACGAGTGGGAGATCGACATCCCCTCGCTCGCCCGCCACCCCGCCTACTCCGCCGAGGTCGAGCGCCAGGACGCCCGAGGCGTCGTCGGCACCATCGGCGGCGACGGGCCTGCGCTGATGCTCAACGGTCACATCGACGTGGTGCCCGTCGGCGATCCCGACGCCTGGGACACCGACCCGTGGACCGCCACCCCCATCGACGGCCACATCGCCGGCCGCGGCACCGTCGACATGAAAGGCGGCCTGGCGTGTGCCATCACCGCCGTGCGCGCCGTGCTCGCGTCCGGTGTCGACCTCCCGGGCCGCGTCTCGGTGGCGTCCGTGATCGGTGAGGAAGACGGCGGCTGCGGAACCCTGGCCACCCTGATGCGGGGGCACACCGCCGACGGCGCCGTGATCATGGAGCCGACGGAATTGTTCGTGGTCCCGGCCCACGCCGGCGCCCTCACCTTCCGGGTCACCGTTCCCGGAACCGCCGCCCACGGCTGTATGCGTGAGGAAGGGCTCAGCGCCATCGAGGGATTCGTACCGGTCCACGCCGCTCTGCTCGACCTGGAACGTCGCCGCAACCGCCGGGTCGACGATCCCCTCTTCGCCCGTTTCGATCTCCCCCTGGCGCTGTCCATCGGGACCATCACCGGAGGTGACTGGTCGGCGACAGTCCCCGATCACCTCAGCTTCGAGGGGCGTTACGGCGTCGCCATCGGGGAGGATCTCGCTTCCGCCCGTGCCGAGTTCGAGGAAGCCGTGGCCGCGGCCGCCCGCGATATCGGCTGGCCGGCCGATCGCACTCCGGTGGTGGAGTGGTGGGGAGGCCAGTTCGGTCCCTCACGGACACCTCTCGATGATCCGATCGTCTCCACCGCCAGCGGTGCCCACGGCGGCGCCACCGGTGCCGCCGCGGAGGTGCGCGGCGTGACCTACGGTGCCGACATGCGCCTCCTCGTCGATGAGGGCAACATCCCCACCGTCATGTACGGCCCCGGTGACGTCCGCCGCGCCCACACTGCCAACGAAGCCGTTCCCGTGCACGATCTCGTCTCCACCGCCCGGACGCTGGCCCTCACCATCCTGAGGTTCTGCTCCTGAGTGATCGAGGTATGACTGCTCGAATACTGAGCCTCGCGATTATCTTCCCCACAGGCGACGCCCGCTTGTCACATGCGTTCGCTACCGTGCCATGACCAGCCGCCCCAGCCTCCCTCACAGCCAGGCCATGACCTCACCCGAGCGACCCTACAAGCGACGCGGACCGGTGCTCCTTGCCGAGGACGTCGCCGAGATCATCGGCGCCAATGTGCAGACGGTGCGCCGCCTCGCTCGTACCGGCGCCATCCCCGCCTACCGCCCGCCCGGGGCACGCGTCTATCGCTTCTTCGATGAAGAGGTGATCGACTGGATCAAGGCCCATCCCTACGAGCCCGGCTCCGACGACGGCATGCAGGACCTCCTCGAAGAGGACTGAGCACCCGCGCCTGTTCCGGTACAACCGCGGCGCTGCTACCGCTCCGGTGCGAGCAGGGCGAGGAGGGCCCTTCCGTAGGCGTCGGAAGCCGACGTCCCGACGAACGTGGTGGGGATCTCCCCTATCCGGGCCACGCAGGCGAAGGTGTCGCCCTCGTCGGCATAAAGGGCGATGAACGCCCTCCCCAGAGCGGAGCGGAGTTGCCTCTCGGTGGGTACCCACACCACCTCGGTGGTGCGGATCGAGTCCAGCGCCCATTCCACGGTGCCGTTGAATGCCAGCTCGGGCTGGCCACGCACCGTGCGAACGTTGACCGCCATCTCGCTCACCGAGAAGAGCTGCCCGTCGAAACCACGGTCGGGGATGTGGAACAGGTCGCCGTTACGCGGCTCCCAGACCAGCCCGGACTCGCGCAGTGCCCTGGCGAGATCGATCGAAAGGTTGGAGTCGTGCGGGGCGGTGTTCACCATCGCCATGACCATAATCCGGGGCCGGGACTCGGGTACGCCCGGGCCGGGCCGATATCCTCGCGGCCCGGAGACCTTCGCAGCGGGGAAGGGAGACGGGTGGTTTCGACAATGGGTATCGCAACATGAGCGCCGTGGTGACCGGTGGCGGTGGTGGCCTGGGCAGAGCCATCTCCCGACGTCTCGCCGCCGACGGTATGGCGGTGGCGGTGGCGGACATCGACACCGCAGCAGCCGAGGCCGTCGCCGGCGAGGTGGTTGCCTCCGGCGGCACCGCTTCCGCGTTCGTCTGCGACCTCCGCTCGGAGGACGCCATCGTGGCCATGTTCGCCGAAGTTGCCGGTGAGCTGGGCCCGGTAGACGTCCTGGTGAACAACGCCGCCGTCTTCCCCTCCGGCCGCTTCATCGATACGCCTGCCTCCGACCTCGACGACACCATCACGGTGAACCAGCGGGCCTACTTCCTCTGCGCCCGGGAGGCAGCCCGTGTCATGGTCCCCGCCGGCGCGGGAGCCATCGTCAACGTGGCCTCGATCGTGTGGCACGGCTACTGGACGGAGATGTCACCCTATGTCGCCACCAAGGGCGCCGCCATCGCCATGACCCGTGCCCTCGCCCGGGAGTTGGGCCCGCACGGAATCCGGGTCAATGCCGTCGCCCCCGGCGCCTTTGCCACCGAGGCCGAGCGTACCCAGCACCCCGACCTGGCGGCCTACGAGCGACGCATACTCGACTCCCAGGCGATGAAGCGGCGCGGTCGCCCCGAGGAGCTCGCCGCCGCCGTCTCCTTCCTCGCCGGGCCCGAGTCCTCGTTCATCACCGGCCAGACGCTGAATGTGGACGGCGGGTGGGTGATGGTGTGAAGAGGTACTGAGTACTAGGTACCAAGAACCTCGGCTTGGTCGTAGCGAAGGGGCCCGGGGCGCCGACGCGGATCTGGTAGACGCGTTTGAAGCCATCGACGTTGCACCGGCTGTCGTCACATGGCGGTGGCGCCGGGCTCGAGCCGGTACGCCCACCAGTTGCCGGTGTAGCGGCGGGTGGCGATGTCGAGCGTCGGTGCCCGCCGGCCCTTCTACAGCTCCTCGAGGCGGAGGAGTAGCTGATCGAAGTAGCGCCCTATGGAGACCTCGGCGACTTCGTGGAGCTTGGCGGCGTCGAGGGCCTTACCCACGGTGCCGCCGGGAGGGCGGTAGGCGCCTCCGAGGGACACTTGGGTAACGGCGCCGGCGTCGTCGGCCTGGAGCACGCCGTCGAGGATCGGGTACCAGCCGGGATGTGACTCGGCGGAGACATCGAATCCCCGGGTGCAACTCCGCACCGGGTCCTCCTCCTCGTGGAAGGCACGGACGTGGACCGTCACCCGCACCGCCATCTGGAGGTCGCCGACGCTGGCTTCGAACAGGGTCGTCGGGTCGCGCCTCCCGCCCGCCAGCAGATCCTCCGGCGAGAAGAGCAGGGCCCGCCGCACCGTCCCGTACGGCACCGCCACCTCACCGCGCATCTCGATCTGACCCATGGATACCTCCTCTCGGCTCCTGGACAAAGGATGCAAGCGAGCCGGCGGCCGCGGTAGGGACGAAAGGCCTTATCCGTGCTACGTATCACGTATTCCGTATTCCGTATCACGCGAGAGTCTGGGGAGGTCGTCGAAGCGGCTCGACGTAGTACGGAGTACGTAGTACGTAGTACGCTACTCCGGCCATGCCTCGGGGGGATCCTCCCGCTGCGTCGCCGCCTCACGGCGCGCCGCGAAGGCGGCGGCTTCGGCTCGGGTGCTCATCCCCAGCTTGGCGAGCAGGTTCGAGACGTAGTTCTTGATGGTCTTCTCCGCCAGGTACATGGCCGCGCCGATCTGGCGGTTGGTGAGCCCCTGCGCCAGGAAGTCGAGGACCTTGCGCTCCTGCTGGGAGAGCCGGGACAGGAGCGGGTCGTCGTCACCCTCACGGATGCGACGGAACAGCCGCTCCGTCATCTCGTTGTCGAGGAGGGACTCCCCCGCCGCTACCCGGCGGATGCTGTCCACCAGATCGGTGCCGCGGATGTTCTTCAGGACGTAGCCGGACGCCCCGGCGACGATGGCGGACATCAGCGCCTGGTCGTCGGCGAAGGAGGTGAGGATGAGGACCTTCACCTCGGGGAACCGCTCGCGTATCTCCCGGCATGCCTCCACTCCGGACCCGTCAGGGAGGCGGACGTCGAGCACCACCACGTCCGGATCGTCGAAACCGACGCGGCGCACCGCTCCCGCCGCGGTGTCGGCCTCGCCCACGACGTGAAGGTCTTCGTCGGCCTCGATGAGGGCGATGATGCCGCTGCGGACGACGGCGTGGTCGTCGACGACAAGAACGCGGGTCATCGGCCTTTTCCCACGCATCCGGCCACCGGTACGATCCCTTCCATGAGCCGGGACGTTACCAACAACCTCGCACCGCTGGTGGAGGCCGCCGTGGCCGTCGCCAGCCAGCCCGACCTGGGGGCGGTGCTGCGCACCACCATCGCCCACGCCCGGGACGCCACCGGCGCCCGCTACGCCGCCCTCGGGGTCCTCGGCGGCCACGGCGTCCTCATCGACTTCAAGTACCTCGGCATCGACGAGGTACACGCCCGCATGATCGGAAAGCTCCCCACCGGGCGGGGCGTGCTGGGCACCCTGATCCGCCATCCGGAGACGATCCGCCTCAACGAGCTCGGCGACCATCCCGACTCGGTGGGCTTCCCCGAACACCACCCTCCGATGACCACCTTCCTCGGGGTCCCGGTCCGTATCGGGGCGACCGTGTACGGAAACCTCTACCTCACAGAAAAGGAAGGCGGCTTCACCGAGGAGGACGAGACGCTGGTGGAATCGCTGGCGGCGGTGGCCGGTGCGGCCATCTCCACCTCGCACCTGCGCAACCGGCTGCTGGAGTTGGCGCTCGTCTCGGACCGGGAGCGTATCGCCCGCGACCTGCACGACGCGGTGATCCAGGACCTCTTCGGCGTGGGACTCTCCCTGCAGGCGCTGGCCCTCCGGCTCGGCGACAACCCCGCCGCCGGCAAGCTGACCGAGGCTGTCGACCGCCTCGACGACTCGATCCGCTCGCTGCGGGGGTTCGTGTTCGAGCTCCAGGTGTCCGACGCCGAACAGGGACTGCAGGATCGGCTGGCGCACTTCCTGGAACGGCTCCCCCGCTCCGACCACGTGGCCGTCGAGGTTTCTCTCGGCGAGGACCTCGACGGGCTCACCCTGCCGGTGGTGCGTGAGATGGAGCACATCATCCACGAGGCGGTTTCCAATGCGGTGCGCCATTCCGGGGCATCTCGCATCGCCGTACGCGTGGCCCGCACCGCCGGCGGGCTCGTCGCCGAGATCGAAGACGACGGCCGCGGCTTCGTCCTCGAGGAGACGCGGCGCGGCTTCGGCCTGCAAAACATCGAGCGACGCTCGGAGAAGCTGGGTGCGGATCTCTCCGTGGAGGCGGCTCCTGGCCGCGGCACCCGGATAAGCGTGGAGATTTCGACTTAACGTATCACGTATTACGTGAAGAACTTGGAGCGAGTGCCGGCTCACTTAGTACCTAGTACTTAGTACTTAGTACCTAGTACTTAGTACCTAGTACCTCTAGAAAGCCTCAATCCAGTCCCCCACCCGATCGACGAAGTCTCTCACGGTGCTCTGCGCCACCCGGTGGAAGATGGCACGGTGGAGGAGGTCCCCACCGACGCCGTCGATGGGCGCCTCGTAGCGGCCCTCGAAGGAGAGCTGTGTCACCCCCTCGCCGACCGGCGCCACCACGATGTCGGCGTCGAGGGAGGGGAACAGCGAGCCGGCCCCGACCGGGTGCCACGCAACCGAGAAGACCCGGGAGTCTCCGGCGAGGGCCGGCTCGCTGATGCTGAAGACGACTTTCTTGGTCACCGCGCCGCCCGGCCCCACCCGCATCTGCAACGACTCACCACGCCGGTGGGCGGCGAGAGCCCACTCGTCGAAACGGTCACCGGCCTGGACGAGGCGCTCCAGCACCTCGTCGAAGTCGGCGGCGACCTCGCGGTAGTAGTGAACCAGCATGGGTGTCGGGTGGGCCGGGGCTGCGCTCACGCCTCGGTGTCGCCGGCCGCTCTCATCAACACGGGCTCGACGATCGCCCAGAGGACGTCCTTGATGCTCAGGATGCCGACGAGTTCGCCCGAGCGCATCACCGGCAGGTGTCTGTAGCCGGAACCCAGCATCCAGGTGGCGGCGTCGTCAACGGTGACGTCGCCCTCGACCACGTCGGGCCCGGCGGTCATCCACTCCCCCACCTTCGCCTTCACCGGGTCGGCCCCGGCGGCGATGGCATCGAGCAGGTCCCGCTCGGTGAAGATGCCCACCAGCTCAGCGCGCTTGGTAACGCCGAGTGACCCCACACCGTCCCGGGCCATCTGCTCGGCGGCGTGCCGCAACGTCAGGTCCGGGCTGCAGGTGACGACCTGTCCGGCGCCTGTCAACTCCTGGATCAACATGTCGACCTCCTTTTGACCGAGCGCCCGGCGGGCTCCTTGTTCCGACGGTAGTTCCGGCCACTGCCCAAGGGGGGTGTCGATCGGACCCATCCGACAGGGACCATGTGCCCTAATACCGCTCACCGCCTTGGCGGACGATGGACGGGCACCGGAGTCCACGACGAGGAGTGACCATGAGATGGGTCTACGGGTTCGATGACCTCGCCGCCGCGCAGGATGCGGCTGGCGGTGAGTGGCGCCAGGTGCGCCACCTCCTCGGCGGCAAGGGAGCCAACCTCGCCGACATGACCAGCCTGGGGGTTCCGGTCCCACCCGGGTTCGTCATCAGCACCGAAGCCTGCAACGCCTACCTGGCGGCAGGCAACACCTTCCCCGAGGGGCTCGACGGGCAGATCGCCACCGCGCTGGCCGAGGTCGAGCAACGCACCGGCCGCCACTTCGGCGATCCCACCCACCCGCTGCTGCTGTCGTGCCGGTCCGGCGCCGCCTTCTCCATGCCGGGGATGATGGACACCGTGCTCAACATCGGGCTCAACGACGACGTTGTGAAGGGCCTCGCCGCCGAGAGCGACAACCCCGGTTTCGCCTACGACTCGTACCGGCGCCTGGTGCAGATGTTCGGGTCGGTGGTGCTGGGCCACCGCGACGAGCTGTTCGAGACCGTACTCACCGAGCTGCGCGACCGCCGCGGTGTCGCCACCGATTCGGAGCTCACCGTGGACGACCTCCGGGAGGCGGTGGACCGGTTCCGCAGGGTTGCCACAGCCTTCCCCGAAGATCCTGCCGAGCAGCTCCGCCTCGCCGTCGAGGCGGTGTTCCGCTCCTGGAACGGCAAGCGCGCCGTCGACTACAGGGCAGCCGCCGGTATCCCCGACGACCTGGGCACTGCGGTCAACATCCAGGCGATGGTGTTCGGCAACCTCGGTGAGGGTTCGGCCACCGGCGTGGCGATGTCGAGGCACGGCGCCACCGGAGCTCCGTACATCGAGGGCGACTTCCTCCTCGACGCCCAGGGCGAAGACGTCGTCGCCGGTATCCGCGCCACCCGGGACCTGGGAGAACTGGCCACGGTGATGCCTGGCGCATTCGCCGAGCTGTCGTCGATCGCCGCCACGCTGGAGCGGCACTATCGCGACATGCAGGACATGGAGTTCACCATCGAGCGGGGCAAGCTGTGGCTGCTGCAGACCCGGGACGGGAAGCGGACCGCCCAGGCTGCCGTCCGTATCGCCGCCGACATGGCCAAGGAGGGCCTCATCGACCGCGCCGAGGCGGTGCGGCGCATCACCCCCGACCAGGTCGACTTCTTCCTGCACCCCCAGATCACCCAGGAGTCCCGCAGCGCCGCCCGTGCCGGGGGGCGCTATCTCGGTAGTGGCCTCAACGTCTCGCCCGGGGCCGCCGTCGGGGTGGTCGCCTTCGACCCGGACCTCGCCGAGCGCTGGCACAACGAGGGCCGTCGGGTGCTCCTGGTACGCGCCGAGACCAAGCCCGACGACGTGCACGGCATGATCGCCTCCGAGGGAATCCTCACCGCCCGCGGCGGGCGCACCAGCCACGCCGCCCTGGTGGCCCGCCAGTTCGGCAAGCCGGCGGTGGTCGGGCTCGCCGCCTTGCACATCGATCCCGCCGAGCATGTGATGCGGATCAACGGCACCGTCGTCGCCGAGGGAGATTGGGTGTCCATCGACGGGACCACCGGCGAGGTCTACGCCGGGGAGTTGGAGACCTTCGTACCGGACCTGTCCGACCCGTGGCTGGTGGAGCTTCTCGGCTGGGCCGACGGTTTCCGCCGGCTCGGAGTGCGGGCCAACGCCGACTACCCGGCCGATGCCCAGCGTGCCCGCGACTACGGAGCCGGCGGCATCGGGCTGTGCCGCACCGAGCACATGTTCTTCGATCCGGAGCGGCTCCCCGTCGTGCAGCGCATGATCATGGCGTCGAGCCCGGCCGAACGCCGCGAGGCCCTCACCGAGCTTCTACCCCTGCAGCGGGCCGACTTCGCCGGCATCTTCGCCGCCATGGATGGCCTGCCTGTGGTGATCCGCCTCATGGACCCGCCGCTGCATGAGTTCCTCCCCGCCTGGGAGACCCTGGTGTCCGAGGTGGCCGACCGCAAGGTGCGGCTGCGTACCGCGGTATCCCTCGACGAGATCAACCGGATCCTCGCCGAACTGGCCCACGCCGAGAGGCTGGTGGAGGCGGTGCGGCGGCTCCACGAGCAGAACCCGATGCTGGGACTGCGCGGGGTCCGGCTGTCGGTCGTGATGCCGGAGCTGACCCGCATGCAGATGCGGGCCATCATGGAGGCCGCCTGTGATGTGGCCGGCACCGGTGTCACCACCCGGCCCGAGGTGATGATCCCGCTGACGGTCGACCGCGGGGAGCTCGATTGGACGGCGGCGCTGCTCCACGATGAGGCGGCCGCCGTCCTCGCCGAGCGGGGCCGGGAGATCGAGTACGTCATCGGCACCATGGTGGAGACGCCCCGGGCGGCGCTGGTGGCCGGCGAGCTGGCCGAGGTGGCCGAGTTCTTCAGCTTCGGCACCAACGACCTGACGCAGATGACCTTCGGGATCAGCCGCGACGACGCCGAAGCGTCCTTCCTCACCAACTACGTGTCGCTGGGGGTGCTGGCGGACAACCCGTTCGCCACCCTCGACGACGACGGAGTGGGGACCCTCATCAAGATGGCGGTCGCCGCCGGCCGGGAGCGCCGTCCCGACCTCCAGCTCGGCATCTGCGGCGAGCACGGCGGCGACCCCAGGTCGATCGCCCTGTGCCACCAGTACGGCCTCGACTACGTGAGCTGCAGCCCCTTCCGAGTCCCCGTAGCCCGCCTCGCCGCCGCCCACGCGGCCCTGGCGAGCAGCTAGACGGCGACCCGGTTTCGTCCTCCCCCGCCGCTGGCAGGTCTTCATCCTCCCCCGCCGCTTCGGCGGGGGAAGAAGCTCCATCCTCCCCCGCCGCTTCGGCGGGGGAGGTGGCAGCCCGGAGGCTTTGCGGAGGGCTGTCGGAGGGGGTCTTCGTCTCAGGTCCGAATTGAGCTTGCCGCAAGGCATTGAGCTTGCCGCAAGGCATTGAGCTTGCCGCAAGGCTGTGCAGGGCGCGCAGTGAAGACCCCCCTCCCCCCACCCTTCGGGCGGGGGGAGACGGAATCCGTGCCCTTGACATTGCATACGGCGTATGCAAGGGTCTACATACTCTGTATGTAGGGAGGAATCGTGGCATTCCGCGATGCACTGCTGGCTCTGCTCTCGGCGGGGCCGAGGCACGGGTACCAGCTCAAGCTGGACTTCGAGGCGGCCACGGGTGCCGCCTGGCCGCTCAACGTCGGGCAGGTCTACACCACGCTGCAGCGCCTGGAGCGGGACGGGATGGCGGATGTGGCCGACACCGACCGGGAGGGCCGGATCGTCTACCGGATCACACCGCGCGGCTCCGACGCCGTGGCCGGATGGCTCGACAGTCCGGTGGAGCGGCCGGTGACCGACCGCGAGGAACTCTCGATGAAGCTGCTTCTCAGCGTCGCGGTGGGTGTCGGCGATCCCCTCGGTGTTGTCGCCACCCAGCGCCGCGGCACCATGGCAGCCCTCCAGGACTACACCCGCCTGCGCGAGCGGACGGGTGAGGACGAGCTGGCGTGGCAACTCCACCTGGAGCGCCTCATGATCGCCGCCGAGGCGGAGCTGCGCTGGCTTGACCGGGTCGAGGACCGTCTCGCTCGCCGCCCCGCCGCCACCGCTCCGCCGTCCCCGCTCCCGACGCCCGATGCTGCCGATTCCGCCGTCAACGCAGGCGGTGCCCTGTGAGCACGTCCCCCGCCCTCAGTCTCTCCCGGGTGGGGCGCACCCACGGCAGGGGCGTCCAGCGGGTCGATGCCCTCGTCGACGTGGACCTCGACGTAGCGCGGGGCGAGCTGGTCGCCGTCACCGGCCGCAGCGGGTCGGGCAAGACCACACTGCTCAATGTCGCCGGCGGCCTCGACGAGCCGACCACCGGGCGGGTCGTGGTCGACGGCGCCGTCCTCGGCGACATGACGCCCAAAGCCCTCGCCGCCCTGCGCCGGGTCCGGGTCGGATACGTGTTCCAGCAGTTCAACCTGCTGCCGACCCTGACCGCCGCCGAGAACGTCTCGCTCCCACTCGAACTCGACGGGATGCCGCTTCGGGAGGCCCGGCTGCATGCCGAGGCGGCGCTCGCCGAGGTGGGGCTCGATACGATGGCCGACCGCTACCCCGACCAGCTTTCCGGCGGCGAGCAGCAACGCGTCGCGATCGCCCGCGGCTTCGTCGGGCCTCGCCTCCTCCTGCTCGCCGACGAGCCCACCGGAGCCCTCGACGAAGTGACCAGCGACGGCATCATGCGCCTCCTTCGCGCCCGCTGTGACGCCGGCGCCGCCGCCCTCCTGGTGACCCACGAGCCGGCCTACGCCGCCTGGGCAGACCGGGTGGTCCGCCTCCGCGACGGCAAGGTCGAGCACATCTCGACTCGCTCGACGGTACCGGCCGCCCTGGACGGTGTCACCTGATGACCGGCTCAGAGCTGGCCGCCCTGGCCCGCCTGGCACGGCGCGGCGCCCGGCGCAACGGCCGGCGTACCGCCCTCATCGTGGTGCTGATCGCCGTCACCGTAGCCGCCGCAGTAGTCGCCGCCGGTGTCGTGCGCTCCAACCGCACCGACCCCGAACTCGCTGCCGTGTCCGACTTCGGAGCCGCCAACCTCCGGCTCGGCGCCACCTACGCCACCCCGGACATGGAAGGGTGGCTCGCCACACATCTCGCCGGCGTCGCCGACCAGGACCAGATGCGGACACGAACGCTCCACTCCCGTCTCGGCGCCGGTGAGTTCGGACAGGTCAGCGATGCGGATCTCTCCCATCCCCTGGCGGAATCCCTCGTCACGCTCACTTCCGGCAGGCCGCCCACGGCGCCTGACGAGGTCGTGCTGAGTGTGCGGGCCGCCGAGGTGTTCGGCGGTGCCCTTGGAGAGACGGTCGAACTCGAGATAGGAGGGGGACCATCCACCGCCTACCGGGTCACCGGGATCCTTCACTCTCCGATGGCGATGCGGCAACAGTATGCGGTCATGTCGGCAGCGGGATTCGACGCTGCCGTCGCCGCGGCCCCATCGCTCGACGTCGCCGACGGTGGACGAACCTATACGAGCAACGTCGTATACACGACCTGGTTGGTGCGGGACGACGGGGGTCTCGCCGGTGCCGTCCGGGAAGCGTGGGAGCGCGATCGGGCCGGCTTCTGGCCGGAGCCGGCCGTGACCCCCAAGCCGCCAGAGTTGGAGGCGCTCACGGACGATGTCTACGTGATGCTCGATGCCGAGGCGGTCGCCGATCTCGCCGCGCTGGCGCCCGGTATCGGTCCGGAGGCGCTCATGGAACTGGCCCATGCCCGGATCGGCAACGACTACGTCGACCTCCCCTGGCTCGAGGTGGAGACACGGGACGAACGCATCGCCGCCTGGAGCACAACGGAGTCGGCTCTCACCGCTCCGCCGGTGCTGGGGACGATGGTGGCGACACTTTTACTCGTCGAGGTCGCCATGGTGGCGGGCGCCGCCTTCGCCACCGGCACCCGGCGCCGACTGCGCGAGATCGGGCTCCTCGGCGCCAATGGCGCCACCACCGGCCACGTGCGCCACATCGTCGTCGGTGAAGGCATGGTCGTCGGGCTGGCCGGCTCCGGCATCGGCGTCGCCGTCGGCCTCACCCTTCTCGTCCTGGCCCGTCCCATCATGCAACGGTTCAGCGATCTCCTGCTCACAGGGATGCCGGTCGAGGCCGTCGACGTCGTCGGACCGCTGGTCGCCGGGGTGGCGGCTGCCACGGTTGCCGCCTGGGTGCCGGCCCGCACTGCGTCGCGGGTGTCCACCGTCACCGCCCTGCAGGGCAGGATGCCGGTGGGGCGTCCCCGTCGCTGGGTGCCGGCCGCCGGGATGGGCCTCGCCGCGGTGGGGGCGCTGATGGTGGTGGTCGCCAAGGCGTCGATCGGCGACGAAGCGGCGGCCTTCCTCGCCGGGCTGGGCGTGGTCGCCATGATCGCCGGCGCCGCCCTGTTCGCCGGTCCTCTGGTGGCCTTCGCCGGAGGCAACGCCGACCGCACCCGCGCCACGGCCCGGTTGGTTCTGCGGGACGCCGCCCGCCAGCGGACCCGGACCGCGGCTGCCGTCGCCGCCCTGATGGTGGTCCTGATCGCTCCGGTCACGTTGGGGGTGGCCATGGGCAACGAGCAGGTCAAGTCGGCGGCACGGGGGCTTCCCACCGCCGCCAACCACGTCGTCGTCAACGGGGAGATCGACTGGGACGCTCCCATGCCGGAGGCGGGCGCGGCCACCCGCGACGACATCTCACAGGTACAGGACATCGTCGGACCCTCCGAGGCCACCTTGTTCACCGCGCTCGACGCCAGAGTCCTCTTCGCTGCCGAGGCCGCGGTGCCCGGCATCGATCCTGATCAGGTCGACCCGGGCTGGGGCACCCGCGTCGCGCTCGGTACACCCGACCTGGCCCGCACCCTGGGAGAACCCCGCATCGCCGACCACCTCGCTGCCGGGCGCCCGGTCGTGCTCGGCATCGCCGACCGCGCCACGACTGTCGTGCTCAACGGCACCACGCTCGACGCCACGGAACTCCCCGTCGCCGTCGCGCACTACGACATGCCCCGGCTGCTGCTGCCCGCCAACCTCGTGGAGGCCCACGACCTTCCCGCCGTCGGCGTCAAGGGCCTGGTGGTGGCCGAGGACATCACGTCGGCCGAGCGCGATCGGGTCTACCGCCTCGACTTCTATGTCGTCACCGGCGAACCGCACACTCTCACCAACGCGCAGATTCTCTGGATCGCCCTGGGAGCGACGTTGCTGGTGGTGCTCGGCATCGTGGCGCTGGTGACGGCGCTGTCGGCGGCCGAGTCCGACAATGACATCGCCACCATGGTCGCCGTGGGGGCGCCGCCGTCGATGCGGCGCCGCTTCCTGGCGTTGCAGACGGGCTTCTACGCCCTGCTCGCCGCCCTGCTCGCCGTACCGCTGGGATGGCTCCTGATGAAAGTGACCGCCACCGGAGGCAACTCGGTCGACTTCCAGCCGTTCGGTGCCGTGCCCGGCGACATCGTCACCGTTCCCTGGGCCACGTTCGGCTTCGTCATCGTGGTGGTGCCGTTGGCGGTGGCCCTCCTCACCGCGGCGTTGACACGCTCGGCCCGTACCCTGCCTCCACGCCCGACAACCTGAGAACGCCTATGGCTGGCATCCGTAATGCGTGATACGTGATACGTAATACGTTACCGATAATGCCACCATTCCCTGAGCACGGAAACGTGATCGGGGTCGGCGAACTCGAGGAGGAACACCCCGTCGAGCTCGACGGGGGTGCCGCTCGATGCCTGGGTAAGCCTGGTGTTCCACAGGGCGACGGCGGTGCGGCCGCTGACGGCGACAAGCTCTGACGTGACTGTGATGTCGCTCTGGTCGGCGGTCACACCCGCCCAGTAGTCGTGGACGCCCTCGGGGCCGTCGAAAGGCTCGGCGAAGGGTGTCTCGTGGTAGCGGGAGCCGGGGCTGAAGAGCGACGCGGCGGCATCGGCGTCCCTGGCTTCCCAAGCCTCGCCGTAGCGGGCCAGCCAGGCTTCAACCTGCTCGGCAGTGACCTCGACATCCGGCATGACAAACCTCCATGACACCGTACTTGGTACCAAGTACCAAGTACGCAGTGCAGCTGCGCCGCAGGCGCGGCACGTGTTATCCCTTGGCCAGGATCTCTTCGACAGCCTCCAGGCCGTGCGGGGTGCCCACCACCAGGATGGTGTCGCTGGCCTCCAGCACGAACTCGGGGCCTGGCGCCGGGTGCGCCTCCCTACCACGGATGACCGCCACCACCGACGAGCCGGTGCGGGTGCGGATGCGCGCCTCACCCAGGGATTGCCCGACATAGGGACTGCCCGGATCCACCGTGATCCAGTCGACCGCCAGACCTTCCACCTGCTGCTGCAGGTCGATGAGCGTCTCGACGATCTTGCTCCCGCCCAGCATCTCACTGAGCGATCGGGTGTCCATCTCGTCGAGATCGAGGCTGACCGCGGCCTCGGACTTGTTCTCAGGATTGAAGATGTACAGCTCGCGACGTCCCCGGCGGTGGTGGACGACGGCGATGCGGTGCCCATCCGCCGAGGTGAACTCGTAGCGGATGCCGACACCGGGCAGGTTCGTCTCCTTGACGACGCTCACGCTACGACCTTCCCTGTGGAGTGTTCGGGCACGGATGCGCCGGCGTGTCGCTGCGGTCTCACGTGGTCACCCATCCTTTGTCCCCTGGTGCTCCCCGTCTGCCGTTGCGGAGCCCTGCGAACCATAGCTGTCACCTCAGAGCAACCCACCGACCCTAGTCCGGTCGGCACGGTGTGACCAGACCGGACCGGACCGGCGCTACCGGTGCGGGGTGGAGGGGCGGTCGTGGAAGCGGGGGGCCCGTCAGGGCCCCCCGCCTTGTTGATCCGCGTTATGCGGGATACGTTCACACGTCCTCCTGCCGGCGGCGGACCTTCAACACCAGCATGCTGCCGAGGGCCAGCATGGCCAGGCCGATGCTCCCGAAGAGCGTGGTCGACATGCCGGTGTGGGGCAGCTCGTCGTCCCCGTTCGGATCGTCGTCGTCCCCGTTCGGGTCGTCATCCGGATCATCGTCGGTCGGCGGCGCCGCGTTGCAGGTCGGCTCGGCGGGCGGGTAGGTCACGGTCTCCGGGCCGTAGGTCGGGTTGACCTCGACGGTGACCTCGACGTCGCCCTGCGCCCATGTGTACGGGTTGTCCGGGTTGAGGAACCAGTTGCCGTCGGCGTCCTGATCCCAGCCGGGCCAGTCGATCGCCTCGCCGGCATCGTCGAGCTCCGTACCGGGCCACAGAATCCGGCCCGACCCGAGGTCGACGACAAATGCCTGCGACTCCCCGGCGTCGGCCATGGTCACCGTCGCCGTGGTGGCGGTGATGCCCTCGCCGGCGACGATCTCGTACGCCAGCCAGGCGATGTCGTTGTCACAGACCACTTCCAGCTGGACCTCGATGGTCGGCTCGTCGTCCGGGTCTACAGGAGCGCAGTCCTCGTCCTCCAGAGTGACGTCCTCGTAGGTGAGCGTGGCCGTGTTCAGGTAGCCGGTGCCGTCCTCGTCGGTAGTGAGATCACAGTCCGCCGCGGTCTCGGTGATACCGGCGCTGACCGTGACCACCACCGCCACCAGGTAGACGTGCTGCTCGCCGGCGGCGATGTCGACACCGGTGGCGACGAGCAGGTCGGCGACGCCGTCCCAGCCGGCATTGGTGGTGATGCTGCCCGGCGTGTCGTTGACGACAGCCGCCGAGTCGATGGTGATGCCCTCACCCAGCTTCAGCTCGTCGCTGAGGTCGTAGGTGGTGGGGCCGGCGCCGACGCTGTCGACCACGATCCTGTAGGTGACCGTGTTGGTGCCGTCGTCGTTGGCCACCACCGAGGTGAGGTCCTTGGTCAGTTCCAGCTCGGGGCCGGGGACGGTCCCGCAGTCCTCGTCCTCCAGGGTGCCACCGTCGAAGGTGA
>CAZOGW010000026.1:20939-30243 GCA_964579415.1 uncultured Acidimicrobiaceae bacterium
CGTTGAGCGTCGGACCGGTGGTGAGCGTCTTGGTCAGCTCCCATTCCGGGCCGGGCACCTGGCCGCAGTCCTCATCGCTGGACTCGACGCCGTCCACCGTGATGGTGGCGACGTTGAGGAAGCCGGTGCCGTCCTCACCCTGATCGACGACACAATCACCTGCCGTCGTCGTGGTCGTGGCAGCCACCGAGGCCTCCACGGTCACGGTGTAGGTATGGGCGTTGCCGGCGGTGATGGCCACGCCGGTGGCGACCACCAGGTCGGTGAGACCGTCCCACGAGGCATTGGTGGTGATCGAGCCGGGCACCGTGTTGACCACCGAGGCGTCCACCACGGTGATCCCGTCCCCGTAGGTGAGCTCGTCACTCAGGTCATACACACCCGGCCCGTCACCGGTGTTGGACACCACCACGTCATAGCTGACGTCATAGTTCCCGGCGCCATTCAAGGTCGGACCGGAGGTCAAGGTCTTGTCGATCGTGATGACCGGACCGGGCACCTGGCCGCAGTCCTCATCACTGGTGTCGACGCCGTCGACCGTGATGGTGGCGACGTTGAGGAAGCCGGTGCCGTCCTCACCCTGATCGAGCTCACAGTCACGGGCGGTACCCGTGGTCGTGGCGGCCACGGAGGCCTCCACGGTCACGGTGTAGGTGTGTGAGCTCAGAGGGGCGATGCCGACGCCGGTGGCGACCACCAGGTCGGTGAGACCGTCCCACGAAGCGTTGGTGGTGATCGAGCCCGGAGTCGTGTTCGCCACGGAGGCGTCCACCACGGTGATCCCGTCACCGAAGGTGAGCTCATCACTCAGATCGTACAGACCCGGCCCCTGGTCGGTGTTGGACACCACCACGTCGTAGGTTACGTCGTAGTTGCCGGCCCCGTTCAGCGTCGGCCCCGAGGTCAGGGTCTTCTCGATATCGATCTTCGGATCGGGGACCTCGCGGCAGTCCCAGTCGTCCCAGTCCTCTCCGTCGACCCGGATCAGGGCCTTGTTGAGGAACCCGGTGCCCTCCTCACCATGGTCGAGGACGCAGTCCTTGGCGTTGTCGGTGATGTCCGGGGACACGTTGGCCTCGATGAAGACCCGGTAGGTGTGGGCCTCACCGGCTCCGATGGGAACACCGAGGGCGACCTGATGCCGGGTGATGCCGTTCCAGGTCGGGTCGGTGGCGATGCTGCCGGGGATCACGTTGCTGATGGCGGCGGAGACGATGACGATGCCGTCGCCGAAGTAGATGCGGTCACCCAGGTCGTACTGGCCGGCGCTGGTGCCGTCGTTGGTCACCACGATGTCGTAGGTCAACTCGTAGTTGCCGGCGGCGTTGTAGGTGGGGCCGGTGACGGCGCGCTTGCTGAGACGGATGTCTGCGACCAGCGCCTCGGCGACCTCGACCTCGGCGCAGGCGGCGTCCCACGCCTGCTGCTGGTTCTCGGCGGTGACCAGGGTGCCGTTGAGGAACCCGGTGTTGAAGTCCCCGGTGGTGGTGTCGCAGTCACCGGCAGAGGTGCTGATGTCGGGGTCGATGGTTCCCTTGACGACGACCTGGTAGATGTGGGTCGCGCCTGCAGGGATTGTCGCGTCGTCGACGATGTCGTCGTTGCTACCGCTGGTGCCCTTCCATGACCGGTTGGCGGTGATGTTGCCGGGAACCAGGTTGGTGACCTTGGTGCTGGTGATCGAGATACCACCACCGAAGTAGAGGGCGTCCTCCAGCTTGTAGTCGCCCTTGCCACCCGAGTTGGTCACGGCGATCCGGTAGGTGACCGCGTAGTTGCCCGAGGCGTCGACGGTGGGCCCGGAGACGACGGTCTTGCTCACGGCGAGGTCTGGGCCGGGCTTGGGCTTGTTGTCGGGCTTGGGCGCCTTCTTGTCCTTGTCGGCGGTCTTGACGTCCGCATCGTCGGAGTCGCCGTCGTCGGCGACGGGCTCGACGTCGGTCTCGGGGGCGTCGTCCTCCTCGGTGACGGCCGGGTCAGGGGTCTCGTCGTCCGCAGCCGGGTCGTCCGAGGCGTCGATGTCGACGGCATCCTCGTCGGCGGGCGCCGCGGTCGTGGTGGTGGTCTCCTCCACGACGGTGGTCGAGGTGGTCTCTTCCACGATCGTGGTCGTGGTGGTCGATTCGTCGACTACGACCTCGGCGTCATCGCTGACATCCGTATCGCTCGCCGCACTGGGCGTGATCGGCCGCAGCATGGCGACGATCACCAGCAACCCGAGCAGTGCCAGCAGCACCGGCCTCGTGGTCTTCGTACGTGACATTCCCTGTCCCGTCCTTCCTGTCTCTTACCTGGCTCGGGCCGCGCGCGGCCCACTCAAAGGAGGGATGCGAGAAGGTCCATGACCCCCGTCAGCCGTCCGTCGGACAGCTTCCCCACCAATGTTCCCGGGGTTTCACCAGCGATCCCGGCGCCCCCAAAGCGCCCGGAATCACCACCCGGAACACAACGCAAGCTAACGCGGTCCGGTTCTTCCACCCTGGGTCTGGCGACTCAATCTAGTCGTTCCCTTGGCCGGAAGCGGTCACCGCCGGGACGACGCACGTTCCCCGACCTTCAACCATTGGTCGAGACCACTCTCGACTTCACATCGAAGGTGGATGAGACTGGCATTCCTGATCAGCCGAGCCCACGATTCCAGGTATCCGGACGTCTCGGGCGCGGTCCGGTAGGGCACGGGCTGTAGCATTGACGGTGGGAGACTGGAATGGCCACGGCACACAGCACAACAGACGTGACGCGCCTCGATGTCGTCCGCCTGGAAAGCGGAATGACGGTCGCCGAGGCGCGCCGCCGCCTCGACCGTGCTCCCGCCGATGCCGCGGTGCTGGTCCACCGCACCGAGATCGACGGCGACGCCTGGTACCGGTTCCAGCGCGACCGACTTGCCGACCTCATCGCCGATGCGCCCCCGAAGGAACCTCTGGGGAGGCACATCACCCTCGACGCCCTCAACCGGGTCCCTGTCGTGGACCTAGCCGAGGTCGATGATCCCGCCACGGCCTCCGGAGTCCTCATGGTCGGGCCCACGATGGTCGGCTTCGCCTTGTCTCCATCCACACCCGGGGCCCCGGAACCTCCCCGGCGCGGCTCCGGCTCAGTGCCGGACGTTCCGGAACCAGCGACCGACCGACCCGGGGGCGACGATGCCCACCTCCCCGAGTCCTCGGGAGCGGAGTACCCGGGCGATGTCCTGGAGTCCACCGGGCCCGCCTCGGTCGATGAGGGCTCCGCCGCCACCGAGGGAACACAGACGCTGTCCGCCTTCGGCGCCATGGAGGCGCCGCCGGTGGTGGGCCGCGACGAGTCGTTCACCGTCGAGATCTCCGTGGTCGCCGAGGCAGCGCCGGGCAGCACCGGTGGTGAGTTGGTGGTGCCCGACGTACCCGCCGGGGCAGCGACGATCAGCCTCGGAGTCCAGCTGGTGACCGGGTTCGAGGTCACCGACGGCGCCGGCACCTACCGGACGTTCGACGTCGACGTGGCCGCCGCCTCCGGTGGACCCGTCACCTTCGCCCTCAAGCCGGGCACCCTTCCCGCCTCGTACGATCCGGATGTCGGAATCTGGGTGGAGCGGGTGCTCGCCCTCTTCTTTCACCGCGGCGTCCCCTGCGGGCAGGTGTGGCGCGAGGTCAGAGTCAACGTCTCCGGGGACCCGGTGGCCAACGTCGCTGCCCACCGCGCCTCCCAGGCCGGCGAGGCATCGCCGGTGTCGCCCTCGACCGGGAATGACGAGCTCGACCTCACCGTCACGCTCGCCCGCTCCGGCGGCACCGCGGCCGGCGTCTACTCCCTGACAATGGCGTCCCGGCATTTCCCCGCCCCCGCCCCGGTCGAGGTGAATGTCGGCGACGACTCCCTCGGGTTCGCCACCAGCCTCATCCGCGATATCGACCAGCACCTCAACGACCGTACCACCGACGATGTGCTCGCCGGGATCGGCGAGGTCATCGCCGACGCCCTCCCCACCGGGTTCTGGGACGGCCTCCGCACGGTGTGGGAGGCCGTGGCGGGCGACTCGGTTCCCGCCGACCGGCGCCGCCCGCCGACACTGCTGCTGCTCACCGAGGAGCCCCATGTCCCCTGGGAGCTGGCTGCCGTGCCGGAGCCGTTCGATCCGGACGCCGCTCCCTTCCTCGGGGCGCAGGTCGACATGGGACGTTGGCCGCTCGACGCCAGAGCGCCTGCCGCCGACCCGTCGCCGCTGGCGACCGGGGCGGTGGGTGTGGTGGTCGGCAACTACAAGGACGCTCGCGGAGTGCGGGCGCTTCCCTCTGCCCTGGCAGAGGCGGAAGAGCTGTCCACCCGGTTCCGTGCCCGCTCTGTCGACGCCGCCCCCGAGCAGCTCGACCTGGCCCTCAAGGGCCGCTTCGGCGACGGGTTCACCTTCGACGGCCTCCACTTCGCCGGGCACGGCGTCAATGACCCGGCCCGGGGCGGCGCCTACCTTATGCTCTCCAACGGTCGGCAGATCTCCTCGTACATGTTCCGGGCGGCGAAGGTGGCCGAGTCGGGTCGAGCCTTCCTCTTCCTCAACGCCTGTCAGGTCGGTACCGCCAATCAGGCGCTGGGCGAGTACGCCGGCGTCGCCGGTTTCGCGGTGAAGGCGGGTTTCCGGGGCTTCATCGCCCCGCTGTGGTCCGTCTCCGACGATCTGGCCAGGGAGGTATCCCTCGGCTTCTACGCCGCTTCGAGCCAGGGAGGCACCGTTGCCGGATATCTGAGGGAGTCGCGGCGGCGCTTCCGGGAGACCGACTCCGACGACGCCAACGCCACCTGGCTGGCGTACGTGTACTACGGCCACCCCGGGCTCAGGCTGGGCGGTCCACCACAGACGGGAGGCGGAGGATGAGCGCTGAAGTGACGTTGGACGGATCGGGCCAGGGCGTCGACCTGCCCATGGGATTCACGCTCTACGCCGGGGGCTTCCGCGGCACCGGGTGGGCGCTGGAGCTCAACGACTTCGATTCCAGCACCCGCTCCGGCGGGGCCTGGGATGACGGCTCGGAACTGCTCAACGAGGCACTGGACCGTGCCGGGATGCGCCTCGACCAATCGATCAGCCTGGCCGTCATCCAGGAGACCGCCGACACAGACGTGCGCGGCGCCACCTACGGCGAGGCGATGGTGCTGGTAGCGCCCGACCTGGGGTCGGACTACGGGCAGGTGGCCATCGTCGTCGACGAAGACGGGGCGGTCTCGTTCCACTTCCCGGTCGAGGACCTCACCGACCAGGAAACCCAGCCGGCGGGCACCCGCGGCGCCGGCGGCGAGAAGGTCTTCGTGCTGCGCGCCGCCGTACCCGAGTCGATGCCCGACGGTGAGGACGACGGCACCCGTGGCCTCATCGGGGCGCTGGGCCGCAAGCTGATCAAGGTGGTGGCGTTCCCGCTGGCGACCGCTGCCGTCCGCGCCGCCAGGGGTGCGCTGCAGGCGTGGGAGGAGAGCAGCCGCGGTCACCGGCTGCGACGCTTCACCCCGGGCGACTTCCGCACCCGCACAGAAGGAACCTGGAGCGGCGACGACTGGCGGGCGATGAGCGGAAGCCCCGCCTTGCTGTTCGTCCACGGCACCTTCTCCACCGCCCACGGCGGCTTCGGCGGCATCCCTCCCCAGCTGATTCAGGCGATGCACACCACCTACGGCGGCCGGGTGTTCGCCTTCGAGCACCCGTCGATCACCGTCGGCCCGGACGAGAACGTCCGCTGGCTGCTCGACCGGCTCCCCTCCGGCGGCAGCCTGGAGGTCGACGTGGTGTGTCACAGCCGGGGCGGGCTGGTGGGTCGGGTCCTCGCCGGCGAGTTGGAGGGCCTCGACACCGGACGCATCCGGGTACGCCGGGTGGTGTTCGTGGGGACTCCCAACAACGGGACGCCGCTCGCAGACTCCGAGCACCTCGGTGTGCTCCTCGACCGGATGGCCACCATCGCCAACCTCTTCCCCGGTGTTCCCGCCGCCGAGATCTTCGACGCGGTGCTGGCGGTGGTGAAGGTGGTCGCCCACGGGGTCCTCACCGGCCTCGACGGCCTGGCGGCCATGCGACCCGGCGGGGACTTCCTCAACCGCCTCAACGCCGGTGGGCCGACCGAAGCGACGTACTACGGCATCTCGTCGAACTTCGAGCCGACCCGCCCCGGTCTGAAGCGCCTGCTCCAGGGCGCCCAGGACACCTTCATCGACTTCGTGTTCCAGGACGCCGCCAACGACCTGGTGGTTCCCACCCTCGGCGTCTCCGCCGGCTTCGAGAGCCGGGCCTTCCCCCTGGAGGGCGACAGGGTGCTCAGCTTCGAAGGCAACGCCGGCATCACCCACTCCACCTACTGGTCCCACCCGGCGACCGCCGAGGCCTTCACCAACTGGCTGACCGGATAACACCAGTGTTCAGTATCCAGTATCCAGTATTACGTGTTCGGTAGCATCTGGGCCAACTGGCACATTCGTGATACGTGATACCTGATACGTATTACGTGATACGTGATACGTGATACGTGATACGTAACCGTGTGCTACCGCTCCAACGCCAGGGTCTGCCACTGGGCGGGACAGTGCTTGGCGACGCGGCGGTCGGGCACGGAGCTGCGGTTGCCGCGGCGGGTCCCGGCGGCATTGTCGTTGACATCGTTGACGGTGAGAACCGCACCGTACAGGCTCTCCGGGTCGGGCTCGCGCCCCAGCACGGTCCAGGGAATCCTCGCCTCGATGTAGTAACCGTCGTCGTTGGGGCGGGCTGCGCTCTCAACCTCGGTCGCGGCGCTGCCGTGAGCGAACACCCGGTTGCCCGGGCACGAGTCTGCGGTGCTGCTCGTCTCGTCGGAGGCCCGTTGCTTCCCGGCAACGGCTTCGTCGGCGTCCGTGGTGGAGGGCCCGAGGACGATCTGCACGTCGCCGTCGCGCAGTGGCTGCGATTCGGCGATGCCGGTGACGTCCCCGCCGAAGAGGATGTCGACGCCGTCGCCGCGGTACATGGTGGCCGGGTCGTCGGCGTGCTTGACGGTGATCTCCGGGTCCTCGACCGAGACGAGAACGAACAGGGCGTCTTCGTCCCATCCAAGCCGCCAGTCCGACATGACCCGGGGATCGGCTTCGGGGCCGTCGCCGCCGGGGAATGGTGTGGTGTAGACGGGGTTCTCCGGCCAGTCGGTGGGGTCGGCGTCGATGGTGGGCGGCGACTCGAAGCGGGTTACGGTGATGTCCCCGGTGAGGCTGTGCGGGATGTCCTCCCCCGGCACGGTGGTGACCTGGCCCGGCGACGAGGTGCCGTCCGTGCCGCCCCCGTCGTCGGGGCGGATCACGAAGAAGGCGACCGCGGCGAGGGCGATGCCAACCAGCACCACGGGGAGCAGGTTGCGACGGCGGCGCGGCGCACCATCCCGCCCGCCGCGGCCGGGCGGCAGCCATTCCGGGGCGACTGTGCGCGACTCGTGTCCCGGGCCGCGCTCCCCCCCAGGCGCATCGGGTGCCTCAGACCTTTCGTCGCCGGCTGGGGACGTGACAACCGCCCTGTCGGGCTCGACCGTCGCCGGCCTGGCGTCGAGGACCGGTCCACCGGCGATGACGGCCTCACCGGCGGTGGTGGTGGCCTCGCCTACCGTTGTGGGGGCGGCGGCACCGGCCACGTCGAAGATGGCCCCGTCGGGCGTCGCCAGGTACAGAACCGGTGAGCCGAACTCGAAGCTGCTCGACGCCCGACTCATCCACTTGCGCGCTTCTGCGAGAGCGGCATCGACCGGGAACCCGTCGCCGAGTCCGCCGTAGAACCCGGTGGAGAAGGCGATGGCCGCCTCATCCGTGACCTCGAACTGCATGGCGACCACCGCGGGGATCCCCTTGCGCAGCAGGCTCTGGGCCATCCCGGCGAAGGGGTCCAGGTCCGAGGTACGGGCGCCTTCGCAGTTGTTGAGCACGGCGAGACGCAGGCTGCGGCAGTCCTGGAGAATGGTCCCCAAGGCCCGGCCGGTGACCAACCGGGTGCGGCGCCGGTCATCCTCGAGGAGAACGACGCCGTCCTGGTTGGTGTCGCTGAACTCGCCGTGGCCGATGAAATGGAAGACGTGGATGTCGTGGCGGCGGAGTTCTCGCTGCAGTTCCGCCTCGGTGGCGCTCCCCAGACGGGTCAACTCCACCAGACCGGCCGCCATCGGTTCGGCGAGTGCGATGTTGAGGCGATCCCACTCCGCCTCGGTGTCCAGCGTGTCCTGGTACTCGACGGGGTTCGAGATCATCACCAGGATCTTGAGCGGGGGCTCAACCCGGGCAGGGGGCAGCGTCTGTTCCACCGGGAGGTATCGCACCAGCGGGGTCCAGTTGGACAGTACGGGGAACTCGTCCGCAGAGCTGCGGTACAGGTACTCCCAGGGGAGGTTCACCAGCAGTGGGGACCGATCGAGGCCGAGACGGATGCGGACACCTTGGCCCTGCGCCTCGGCCGCGCGGGTCGCCTCCACCAGGAGGGCGTCCAACTCCTCCGGGAACACGGTGCGGTAGAGCCGATCCCCAAAGGCCCGGGCCTGCGCCTCCTGCGGCGTCTCCAGACGGCGCCGGGACTGCTTGCCCTCGAACATGGCGAAGAAGTTGTTCAGTTCGGTGGTGTCGAAGGGGACGGCGAAGGTGTGCTCGGCGGTGGCATCGCCAAAGCGGGCGGTGATCTTGTAGCGATCGCCTTCCGGGGCGATCTCGACGTCGAAGTCCCGATAGATGCGGCTCACGTCCTGCGCCTCCCGAGATGCCGGACCTCTCCCTCCGGGCCACCAGCGACGGTCTGGTGCGCCGGGGTCTGCTCACGCTACTCCCCGGTCCGCCGCCGGGGCTTTCAACGCTACCTGATGCGCCTTCCCCGCCCGCGGATACCTGGTATCCGCCCACAAATGGACCCGGCTGAGGTGAGGCGCCGCAGCACCGGTGACGCGAGCGAGGCCGCCCCGGGTTCCTCGCCGGGGCGGCCTCGAACGTCTCTGAGCGGATCGTCAGCCGCTGCCGACAATCACCGTCCCTTCCATACCGGGATGGATCTGGCAGAAGTAGTCATACGTCCCGGCGGTGGGCAGGACCACCTGGTAGACCTCGTCCGGGTCGAGGATGCCGGAGTCCCAGTCCCCCTCGGCAGAGGTCGACGTGTGGATGATGTCGCCGACGTTGGTCCACCGGACCGTCCCTCCCACCGCGACACGGATCGGGTCCGGGTCGTACCCGAATTCGAACGCTGTCGCCTGGACCAGGATCGGCGGCTGCGTTGTCGTCGTGGTCGTGGGCGGCTGGGTCGTGGTCGTGGTCGTCGTGGTGGGCGGCAGGGTCGTAGTCGTCGTCG